>NZ_NCTE01001429.1:647-18790 GCF_002114215.1 Streptomyces sp. 13-12-16
CGGCGAGTTCGCCGATGCTCCACAGACCGTCATGGGACGCGGGCACTTGAACCTCCCTCAGGGGGAGTTCCTACCGTACCGGCGAGCGTGGGCCGGACGTACGGCCGGCCCGCGGGCGACCGCGTGCGAAGGAGAGGGTCATGACCGTGTTCATCATGGTGCCGGGCGTGTTCACCGGTGCCCACGTCTGGGAGGAGACGGCCGCCCGGCTGACCGGGGCGGGCGCCGGGGCGCGCGCGGTCGCCCTCACGGGGCTCGACGGCCCACGTGCTCCGGTGGGGCCCCCGGGTGCCGCGCCGTCCGGCGTCGACCTGGAGACGCACATCGCCGACGTGATCGCGGCGATCGACTCGGTGATCGCGGCTGACGCGGCGGAAGGGACCGCCGGCCGGGAGATCGTGCTGGTCGGCCACGATTACGGCATTCATCCGGTCCTGGGCGCCGCGGACCGGCGGGCGGAGCACGTGGCCCGCGTCGTCCACCTGGACGCGGGCTTGCCGAGAGACGGTGTCCCGGCCTTGGCGGCGGTGCCCGACCGGGCACTGCGCGAGCAGGTGTGCACGCAGGCCGGTGGGGAGGGGGCCGGCGGGGGGTTGGTTCCTCCGGGCCGCGACGAGTGGCGGCGGTGGGGCAGTACCGAAGGGGTTTCCGACGCGGACCTCGACCGGCTCACCGCGCTGGCCGCGCCACAGCCGCTGGGCACCCTCCTTCAGCCGCTGCGCCTGACCGGTGCGGCGGCCACGGTGCCCACCACCGCAGTGCTGTGCACCGCCAACGGCGCGAGCATCGACATGGTGAGGAGGCTGGTGGACTTCGGCGACCCCGCCCTCCGCTTTCTGGCCGATCCCCGGGTGACCTTCTTCGAACTCCCCACGGGGCACTGGCCGATGCTCTCCTGCCCCGATGAGCTGGCGGAGGTCCTGCTGCGGGCCGCGGCCGGCGAGGGGCAGCGGCTGGAGCCGGCCGGCACCGCGGGACCACCCGCCCACCTGCGGCCGTTCCGGCTGGAGGTGCCCGGGATCCCCCGTGAGCGACGGGAGCACGTCGACCTCTACCCGCCGCCCGGCGCCGAGGGCCGACGCCCCGCGGTGGTGTTCGTGCACGGCGGACCGGTGCCCGCCGGGGCCCGGCCGACCCCGCGGGAGTGGCCGACCCTGGTGGGATACGCACGGTACGCGGCCGGGCGGGGAGCCGTGGGCGCCACCCTCGACCACCGGCTGCACGACGTGGCCGACTACGAGCGCGCCGCCACGGACGTGGCCGCCGCGGTGGAACTGGTCCGGGCCGATCCGCGGGTGGACCCGGACCGGATCGCACTGTGGTTCTTCTCGGGCGGCGGGCTGCTCACGGCGGACTGGCTGGGCGCGCCCCCGGCGTGGCTGCGCTGTCTGGCGGCCACCTACCCGGTTCTCGCTCCGCTGCCGAACTGGGGGCTCGCGGGCAGCCGCTTCCACCCGGCGGGCGCCCTGACCCGCGCGGGCGCCCTGCCCGTCGTCCTCACCCGGGCAGGACTGGAGAGCCCTGAGATCGCCGCCACCGTCGAGACATTCCTGGCCGCGGGCAAGGACTGCGGGGCGGCCGTCGAGGTGGTCGACGTACCGAACGGTCACCACGGCTTCGAGACCGTCGACCCGGTCGACGCGTGGCACGCGGCCGTGGACCGCGCGATGCACTCGGTACTGGCGCACCTGGCGGTCCCGCCGTCCGACGCGGACTGACGGCCCCACGGCCTGGCCGGGTGTTTCGTCCTGGGGCCGGTTCCTGGCCCCGTCAGGGCCGGTGAACTCCCCGAAGCCGGTGAACGGCCGGTCCTGGACGGGCGGCTCGTCTCCCGGCTCACGGGTGGCGGCGCGACGAGGACACCGCGGTGCCGCAGGCCGTCCGTGACGTGTCGGACATCGGAATTCTCCTGGGCGACGGAACCGCCGACCGTGCCGAGCAGGCCGCTCCGATCCCACGGCCCTGGGCCGGCCCCGGCTGGGAACGAGTGCGGCCACGGCATGATCACCGATCGGTGTGTCGGCGGACGACGACCGTTCGGCGGCCGCCGGCCATGACGTGAACCCCGCCCGCCGGCGGGCGGTGTCCGGGCAGGCCGTGAACCGGATCGCGGGGCGGTTCAACCGGGTTGGGCCAAGGACCACCGCCCGCTTCCACCTCCTCGGTTGCTGTCGCGAGGAGAACGGAAAAACTGCCGACGGCCGGCCGGGCCGATGCGACCGGAGCCATCCGGCGTCCTGCCCCCGGGCAAGCCGCAACGGCTCGCGGCCACGGCCCCGAATCGGGCACCGGGACGGTGCCGCCGGCTCCTCACCAAGGCCCGGCTCCACCCGATCGGGTCAGAAACCGACGATGTGCCCCGTCCGGACCCGGACCGCGTCCGATCAGGTCATCTTCGGTGCGTGCGTACGCCGGGTCCTGTGCCCGAGAGGAAGGCTTCCGCCGTGACGAACCGCGGAGCCCCCCGTCAGGAGGCCGTCACCGCGACGGTTTCCGCCCTGATGCTCACCGCGCTGGTGTGCGCCCCACTCGCCTGTACCGCGCGCTCCGGTCCGGCAGCGGACGAAGGCCGGCGGGCCGCTCCGGCCGGTGCGGCCACCGGCGAGACGGTACGTACGGACGCGGGTCCGGTGCGTGGCACCCGGTCGGGCGCGTACCGGATCTTCCAGGGCATCCCGTACGCCGGAGCTCCCGAGGGAAAGCACCGGTGGGCCCCGCCCCGCCCGGTACGGCCGTGGAAGGACGTGAGGGACGCGACCGAGCCGGGGCCCTTGTGTCCGCAGGTGCCCTCGCAGTACGCGCCGATCTCCGGCACGCAGGAGAACTGCCTGGTCCTGAACGTCACGACGCCACCGGCCTCGGCCCGAGGGCGGGCCGCTCCCGTGCTCGTGTGGATCCACGGGGACGGCGCCGTGGGCGGCGGCGCCTTCTTCGACGGGCGCCGCCTGGCCGAGCGTGGGTTGGTGGTCGTCACGGTCAACTACCGCCTCGGCGTCTTCGGCGGCCTCGCCCTGCCCGGTCTGGAAGGGGCCGGCACCTTCGGCCTCCAGGACCAGCGTGCCGCACTGACCTGGGTGCGGAACAACGCGCGCGCCTTCGGCGGTGATCCCGGCAACGTCACCGTGGCCGGCGTGTCGTTCGGCGCGTCCGCCATCGCCGGGCACCTGACGTCCCCCGCGTCCCGGGGCCTGTTCCACCGAGCCGTCATGGCAAGCGGTGAGGCCATGATGGACATGCCGGCCGGCGCGATGGGACCGGGCGTGCCGGGATACCCGTGGTACATCTGGCGGACGGGCCGGGAGATGGAGGACATCACCACCGAGATGACCGCGTCCCTCGGTTGCCGTGACGGCCGTCCGGAACGCACCCTCGCCTGTCTGCGCGCCCTGCCCGTGAAGAGGCTTCTCGAGGTGCCGTCCATCATGAACGCCTTCCAGGTGTTCGGATACGGCAACGCCACCCTGCCCGAGCTGCCGCCCGCGGCCCTGCGCGCCGGACGTTTCCACCGTGTACCCGTCCTGTCGGGCGCGACCCGCGACGAGCACCGCACGTTCGTCGGGATGATGTACGACGCGGTGGGCGAGCCGTTCACCGAGGCAGACTACGACCGCGCCCTGCGCACCGCGTTCGGCGAGGCACAGGCGAAGCGTGTGCGGGCCGAGTACCCCACGGCCGCTCACCCGTCGCCCGCGCTGGCGTGGAGCACCGTCATCACCGACCGCATGTGGGCGCGCGGCACACAGACGCAGCACGACGCGCTGGCACGGCATGTGCCGGTGTACGCGTACGAGTTCGCCGACCGGGACGCGCCGATGTTCCTGCCGCTGCCGGGCGAGTTCGACTTCGGCGCCTTCCACGCGGCCGACATCCCCTACCTGTTCGAGGACGAAGCCGCCGAACCGTTCCTCACCCCGGCACAGCGTCGTCTGTCGGCCACGATGACCCGGTACTGGGCCGCGTTCGCCCGCACCGGCGCACCCCGCGGTACCGGTCTGCCCGCCTGGCTCCCCCACCACCCGGACCCCGTCGGCCGACCGTACACACAGTCACTGGCACCGCAGCGCATCGGGCCCGTCGACTACCGTCACGAACACAATCTTGACTTCTGGAACGGGTCCGTCAAATGAACGGCCCTGTCACACACTCGGTGGTGGCGGACCTGACCGTCGAGCGCCTCCGCTTCGCGGAGAGCAAGGAGGGCACTTCGCCACGACCATGATCGACGATCAGGGGTCCGGCGTCTCCCCGTCCACGTGCACGAGCTCGTTAGACTCCCTTCGCGGCGTCCGGCGGCCCGAAGGGAAGACGTTTCCGTGCATACCTACGACAACCCTGTGATCAGCGGGTTCCATCCCGATCCGAGCGTGTGCCGGGTCGGTGACGACTACTACCTGGTGTGCTCCAGCTTCGAGTACTTCCCCGGGCTGCCGCTCTTCCACAGCAAGGACCTCGTGCACTGGGAGCAGATCGGCAACGTGCTCGACCGGCCCGGGCAACTGCCGCTGCCCCTCCCCGGCGCCAAGGCGTCCGGAGGTCTCTACGCCCCCACGATCCGTCACCACGACGGCCGTTACTGGGTCATCAACACCAACATCGACGGTGGCGGCAACTTCGTGGTCTCGGCCGAGCGGCCCGAGGGGCCGTGGAGCGACCCGGTGTGGATCGACCTGACCGGTATCGATCCCGACCTGGCGTGGGAGGACGACGGCACCTGCTGGTGCGCCTTCTCCGGCCCCGAAGGGGGCATCAACATGGCCAGGATCGACCCGGTCAAGGGCGAGGTGCTGGAGGGGCCTTTCGCCACCTGGTCGGGCAGCGGCCTCAAGTACCCCGAGGCGCCGCACCTCTACCGCATCGGCGACTGGTGGTACCTGCTGATCGCGGAAGGCGGCACGGAACGCGGTCACAGCGTGTCCATGGCCCGCAGCCGCTCGCCGCGCGGCCCCTGGGAGGCCGCACCCGCCAACCCCCTGCTGTCACACAGCGGTACTGCCCGCTCCATCCAGAACACCGGCCATGCCGACCTGGTGCAGGCTCCCGACGGCAGCTGGTGGATGGTGCTGCTCGGCGTCCGCCCCCGCGGCTTCACGCCCGACGTGCACGTGCTCGGCCGCGAGACGTTCCTGACCCCCGTGGAGTGGGGCGAGGACGGCTGGCCCGTCGTCGCGCCCGTTCCCGAGAGCCACGCGGCCCCGGGCGGTGCCTGGCACCCCGTTCCGGCCCCGCCCGCCCGCGACGACTTCGACGGGGCCGCTCTCGCGCCGCACTGGATCTCGCCGTTCGCCCGCCCGGAGGGCTCCTGGTCGCTCACCGAGCGCCCCGGCCGGCTGGTCCTCAGCGCCACCGGCCCCACCCTCGACCGCCCCGGGTACACCTTCGTCGGCCGCCGCCAGCAGCACCACGACTGCCGCGTCACCGCCGTGATCGACCCGGGTACGGGACGCGGTGGTCTCTGCGTACGCCTGGACGAGGCCCACCACTACGAACTGGAGGCCGGGGGCGGGGAGATCGGCGTCGTCGCCCGGATCGGGCCGCTGCGCCAGACCGTGGCCCGTCGGCCGGTCCCGGCCGGGCCGCTGCCCCTCACCGTCACGATCCGGACGTCGGGCCTTGTGCCCGCGTCGCCCGAACTCACCGACGGCGGCACCACGGGCCCCGACACCATCGCCTTCTGGCTCGACGATCCCGACGCTCCGGACGCCCGGCCGCTCGCCGAACTGGACGGGCGCTACCTGTCCACCGAGGTCGCCTGCGGCTTCACCGGCCGTGTGATCGGCATGTACGCCACCGAGGGCGCGGTCGCCTTCGACTGGTTCGAGTACGCCCCGGTGCCCTCCGTGTGACGCTCGGTGCGCGGGCGGGTGTCACCTCCCGAGGGGCGCCCGCCCGCAGTCGGCCCGGCCCGGCCGAGGTGCCTCCCCGGCCTCCGGACGGCCTTCTCGCCGGTTGGGTTAACCTGTGCCCCATGCCTCCCCGACCAGCCGGATCGCGCCCCACACTGTCCTTGGTGGCCAAGACCGCCGGTACGAGTGTGCCGACCGTGTCCAAGGTGCTGCGGGGCGGGACCGACGTCTCGGCGGAGACGCGCGCGAAGGTCATGGAAGCCGTGCAAGCCGTCGGCTACATCCGCCGGGCCGGGTCCAAGGGCGAGAGCGGGCGGGACGAGAGCGGCTTGTCCAACGTGCTCGATCTCGTGGTCACCCATTTCGAGGGATCATGGGCGAACCTGTTGACAGCCGGGGTCGGGCGAGAAGCGGCGGCAGCGGGAATCGATGTCGTACTGACGCTCGCCGAGCCGCACAGCGACTGGGTCTCGCGGGTTCTGAGAAGGCGCACCCTCGGCGTGATCGGGACGCTGGTCGATCCCGCCTCGCCCCAGTTCGGCGCACTCTTCGCCGCGGGCGTCCCCGTGGTGCTGATCGACCCGATGAGCACACCCCCGTCAGGGGTGGCGAGCATCGGCGTGGCGAACTGGGAAGGCGGCCGTATGGCCGCCGAGCACCTTCTGTCCCTCGGCCATGTGCGGATGGGGGTGGTCGCCGGCCACGCCCGCCATCTCTTCAGCCGGGCGCGTGTCGACGGTTTCCGCGCGGCGGCCGACACGGCGGCCGCCGCCAGTGCCACGGTGTCGGTGGCCCACGGCGGATGGAACCGCGCCAAGGCGGCGACCGCCACCCACGCCCTGCTCGACGGCGACCCGGGGATCACGGGGATCTTCGCCTGCGCGGACTCCATGGCCCTCGGCGTCTACGACGCATTGGCCGCCCGGGGCCTGCGGATCCCCGAGGACATCAGTGTCGTCGGCTTCGACGACCTGCCCGAGGCGCAGTACATCACCCCCGGGCTGACGACCGTCAGACAGCCCAGCACCGAGTTGGGCGCCGCGGCGGTCAAGCTCCTGATCGAGCTCTCCCGGGGCGAGGACGGCGGCGCACGGCCCCCCGCCCGCATGAAGCTGGCCACCGAACTGGTCGTCCGTGCCTCGACCGGACCCGTCCCGGGGACCGCGGCGCCACACCGGTGACGCCGGCAGGGGTTGTCCGGCAGTCCTCATCGCGGTGCGGTCGGCACGACCTGGAGGACGAGGCGGCTCGGGCGGGCGGCGCCCTGAAGGATCGTGTACTCGGCCACGGTGGGCTCCGTGGTCGCCCCGGACGGATCGAAGGCATTGCGTCCGACGTCCCAGCGGGGTGACGAACTCGGTGCGATGTCGACGCGCACCCGGTGGCCCGGCAGGAACGTGTGTGCCGTCGACCAGAGGTCCACGACGAACTCCTGATCCTGATCCGGCTCGACCGGTCGTCTGTCGCCCAGGCCCGTGACCGGGTCGACGGACCGCGCCGACCCCCGCTGCACGCCGTCGGTGACGACGAGGCTGCGGCCGTCCGGGTGCTCGTCGCACAGCCGCACGACCACGTCCGCGTCCGTTCCCGTGGTCGCGAGGTGGACGACGGCGTGGACCGCGCCCATCACCGTGAGTTCCCCGGCGAGCGGCTCGGTGCGCCACGAGACCACGTCCTGCCGCGTCTCGATCGCCGCCTGGTCGGCGGGTCCCGCCTCGAACGGCGCGAAGAGGAGGACCGCACCGCCGCACGTCGGCACCGGGGATGACGGATCGCTGGTCAGCCGCCGTTCACCGCTCCCGGTCGGCTCGGTCGCGAGTGCGCCGCCGGCGTTCATGTACAGCTCGAGCGTCCGCGTGTCGCGCGGCGGGAACTCGTCCAGTTCGATCCACCGGTTCGAGCCCATCAGGAACACGCGCACCGGCGGCGGGTCCGCCACGCCCGCGCGCAGGGCGGTGTCGAACCACCGCACGTGCTGCGCGGTGAGGTCTCCGCCGCCGGGATCGTCGGCGGCCGCGCCCGGTCCGAAGTCCACCCCGGCTGTCCGGCCCGACAGGTCGTCATGCGACCAGGGACCGACCAGAAGACGGGGCACCGGCCCGCCGGTGTCCTTCGCGCGGCGCAGCAGCCGCCGGTGGAGCTCCAGGGTCGATCCGAGGAAGACGTCGAACCACCCGCCGGTCAGGAAGACCGGGATGTCGACCGCGTCGATCCGGTCGACGATCTTCCCCTCGCGGTGACGCGCCGCCCCGAGCGGCTCCCGCAACCGGTCCAGACCCCACCCGACGATCGCCTCGGCGTCCCATCCGGAGTGCGGGACTCCGGCCCGGAACGCGTCGTGGGTCGCGATCGCCCGCTCGGTCGCTTCCCATCGCCTCCGCTCGGCCTCCCGTTCACGGGTGGAGCCGATGCGCTCGATCATGTCCGGGGCGATCGCGTAGTGCGTCCACGCGAGGGTGCTTCCGATCTCCGGCACCCCGCCGCGGAACCGGAATCCGTCGAGCGCCGACATCGCCGGCGTCATGGCGGGAGCGATCGCCCGCAGTGCCGGGGCACCTCCCAGAAGGGCGCTGAACTGGGTGTCCGAGGCGTAGGACGCGCCCCACATTCCGACGGTGCCGGTGCATTCGGGGCGTGCCGCGAGCCAGGCCACGGCGTCGGCGCCGTCGGCCACCTCCTGCGCACAGGGGTCGAAGACGCCTTCGGAGCCGAAGCGGCCCCGTACGTCCTGGAGCGCGACGAGGTAACCGGCGGCGACGAGGCGCCCGACGTCGAGCATCCCGTCGTGCTCCTCACGGGTCACGTCGTAGGGGTGGCGGGTCAGCAGGGCCGGCCACGGCCCGGTCCCGTGCGGGAACAGCAGGACGGTCCGCAGCCGTGTTCCGTCGCGCAACGCACAGGTCACCTCGCGGCGCTCGGCGACCGGGTCCGGCGATTCACGGGCCGGGGCGCCGCGCCGGAGGGGGGCCGGCTCCTGGACGGGGCTCGTGTGGTCGCTCACCGGAGGGCGACCGCCGTCCACGACGTCGGCGGCAGTTCGATGGTGAGCAGGCCGTCGGCGAGTACCGCGCCGGTGTTCGCGGCCGGGGTCACCCGGTCCTGCCGGGCGAGCGTGTTCTTCGCGTACACGTCGGAGTCGGCGAGTGTGACGGCCTCGGTGACGCGCGAGGAGCCGAGGCTGCGCACATCGATCGTGACCTGCGTGGCTTCCGCCAGGTCGCGGTTGACGAGGAAGACCGCGGCCCGGTCCTCGTCGACGGTCGCGACGGCGTCGACGACGGACACCTCTCCGTAGCGCGCCGTGTCGTACGTCGGCGCCTGGATCAGGGGTCGGATCACCTCACCGGAGGCGAGCCGGCTCGTGATCGAGAACGGGTGGAAGGTCGTCTGGCGCCAGGCCGGGCCGCCGGGCTCGGTCATGATCGGAGCGATCACGTTGACGAGCTGTGCGAGGGACGCCGAGGTGACGCGGTCGCTGCGGCGCAGGAGCGTCATCAGCAGGTTGCCTACGACGACGGCGTCCGCCACCGTGTAGGTGTCCTCCAGGAGCCGGGGGGCGTGGCGCCACTCGTCGTGGTTCTTCTCCGACTCCTGGTGTTCCTTGAGGTACCAGACGTTCCACTCGTCGAAGGAGATGTCGATCTTCTTGGTGGAGCGTTTCTTGTGCCCCACGTGGTCGGCCGTCGCGACGACGGTGTCGATGAAGTAGTCCATGTCGACCGCCGAGGCGAGGAAGGAACCGAGGTCGCCGTCGAGTTCCTGGTAGTACGCGTGGCACGAGACGTAGTCGACGTGGTCGTAGCTGTGCTCGAGTACGGTGCGCTCCCAGTCGCCGAAGGTCGGCATGGTGGACCCGGAGGAGCCGCAGACGACGAGTTCGAGGTCCTGGTCGGCCCTCTTCATCGCGGCGGCGGTGCGGGCGGCCAGCTTGCCGTAGTCGTCCGCCGTCATGAAACCGGTCTGCCAGGGGCCGTCCATCTCGTTGCCGAGGCACCACATGCGCACGTCGTGCGGCTCCGGTGTGCCGTTGGCGATGCGCAGGTCCGACAGCGCCGTGCCGGACGGGTGGTTGGCGTACTCGAGCAGGTCCAGGGCGGGCAGGATGCCTCGTGTGGCCACGTTGACCGCCAGCATCAGCTCGGAGCCGGTGAGCTTGAGCCATCGGGCGAACTCGTCGAGGCCGACCTGGTTCGATTCGAGCGAGCGCCAGGCGAGGTCGCGGCGTACCGGGCGTTTCTCGCGCGGGCCGACGGAGTCCTCCCAGCGGAACCCGGAGACGAAGTTGCCGCCCGGGTAGCGGATGGTCGTGCTGCCGAGCTCTCTGACGAGTTCGACGACGTCCATGCGGAACCCGTCACCGTTCGCGCTCGGGTGTCCGGGCTCGTAGAGCCCGGTGTACACGCAGCGGCCGAGGTGCTCGACGAACGAGCCGAAGGTGCGGCGCCGGACAGGGGCGATGACGGCCCGCCTGTCGAGTTCGATGTGGGCGCGGGGCAATGCGGCGGTCCTTTCCGGAGGATGGCGCGGGGGGTGTCACGGACCGGGTGGTGTCGTCGGTCAGCGGCCTGCCCCTGCCGAACGGCACGGCGGGGGCAGTCGTGGGACGGCCCGGCTCAGGTCCTGGTACCGGTGTCAGCCCTTCACTGCGCCGGTGAGGCCGCCGACGATGCGCTTCTCGAAGACCGAGAAGAAGATCAGTGCGGGCAGCATGGCGAGTGAGGTGAAGGCGAGGACCTTCGCGGTGTCCGTGGAGTACTGGGAGGAGAACACCTGGACGCCGAGCGGCAGGGTGTAGTTCGCCTGCGAGTTGAGGACGTACAGGGGCAGGAGGTAGTTGTTCCAGCTGCCGACGAATCCGAGGATTCCGACGGTGACCACACCGGGCAGCGACAGCGGGACCACCATGCGGAAGAAGAATCCGAGCCGGCTCATGCCGTCGATCGCGGCGGCCTCCTCGATCTCGTTCGGGATGGCTCTGAGGAACGGCACGAGGATGATGACGGTCGTCGGCAGACCGAAGGCGATCTGCGGGACGATCACGCCGAGCAGGTTGTCGACGAGGCCGAGGTCCTTGATGACGAGGTACAGCGGAGTGATCGCGATGACCATCGGGAACATCAGGCCCGCGGCGAACAAGGAGTACATCGCGCCCTTGAGTTTGAAGTCGTAGCGTGCGATCACGAAGCTCACCATCAGACCGAGGGCGACGATACCGACGGTGCTGGTGATCGCGACGATGAGGGAGTTGGCGAACTCTCCCCAGAAGACCGTCGACTTCAGGATGCCGAGGTAGTTGCCGACCACCCAGGGGCGTGGCAGGGCGGCCGGGTCCGTGGTGATCTGCGCGTTGGTGCGGAATCCGCCGAGCACGATGTAGAGCACCGGTGCGACGCAGACGCCGACGAAGAGCAGCGCGATGAAGTAGGTGACGGGGCTGCCCCACTTCTGCGGCTTGTCGCGGCGGCCGGCGGGCGCCTTCGGCTCCGGCGCGGGAGACGTCCGGGAGGTGGCGGTCGTCACGCTCATCACACGGTCCCTTCGGTGACGGCGCCCCTGAGGTCGCGGCGCAGGACGAAACGCTGGTAGATCAGCGCGACGACGAGCGAGATCACGAACATCACGACCGCGACGGCGCTGCCGTAGCCGTAGTTGCCCGCGTTGCGGCCCTGGGCGAGCATGTAGATCGCCATGGTCGAGGTGCCCGCGGTGCCCGAGACGTACTGGCCCCAGATGATGTAGACGAGGTCGAACAACTGCAGCGAGCCGATGATCGACAGGAAGGCCCAGATGCGGATCGTCGGTCCCAGCAGCGGCAACGTGATGCGGCGCTGGATCTGCCAGTAGGAGGCGCCGTCGATCTGCGCGGCCTCGAAGATCTCGTCGGGGATCGACTGCAGGCCGGCGAGCATCAGGATCACCGCGAAGCCGATGTACTTCCACGTGATGATGGCCATCAGCGTCCAGATGGCCAGGTCCGGGTCGGCGATCCAGTCGGCTTCCAGGGAGCCCAGGCCGATCCGGTGCAGCAGGTCGTTGACGGCTCCGTTGCTCTGGAGCATCAGGCTCCAGCCGGTGCCGACGATGATCTCGGAGATGATGTAGGGCACGAAGATCAGGACGCGGATCGTCGAGCGGCCGCGGATCCTCTGGTTGAGCAGGAGCGCGAGGACGATCGCCAGCGGCCCCTGGATGACCAGTGAGAGCACCAGGATCAGGCCGTTGTGCCACAGGACGTCGTGGAACGCGGGGTCGGTGAGGATCAGCTCGTAGTTGTTCAGGCCGACCCAGTCGGTGGGCTCTCCGTAGCCCTTCCACTGGTAGAAGCCGTAGTAGGCGGCGAGCGCGACCGGGAAGATCACGAACGCCAGGAACGTGATGATCGCCGGTGCCGACAGGACCGCGATCTCCAGTCGCATCCTGGCACGGCCACGGCGGCGCGCAGCCGCTCGTGACGGAGCCGGGGGCACGGACGTGGCCGTGTCCCCGGCTCCGGGCGTGCCCTGCGGCCGGCGGCCGGCGGCCGCGTCAGTGCCCAGGGTGTCGCTCATGTCTGCTCGGTCAGCCCTTCTCGGCGGCAGTCTTGACGTCCTTGACGATGTCGGCGGCGGAGCCCTTGCCGGCCATCAGGTTCACGACGGCGATGTTCATGGCGTTGCCGACGTTCTGGCCGTACACGGTGTCGAGGAACTGCATCGAGTAGGCGGCCTTGTTGAAGGCCTCCAGTGCCGAGATGTTGTAGGGCTCGGTGACGACCCCCTGCGCCGCCTTGTTCACCGGGATGGTGTCGAAGGCCTCGGCGTAGGCCTCCTGCTGCTCCTTGGTCACGACGAACTGGAGGAAGCCCAGGGCCTCCTTCGGCGCGTTCTTGGAGAGGGAGTATCCACCGGCGCCGCCCATGATGGCGGTGGGGTCGCCCTTGCCGCCGGACACGGAGGGGAAGGGGAACCAGCCCAGGTCGGGGAGCGGCTTCTTGTCCGGGGTCAGGTCGGCGATGACTCCGGGGTTCCAGTTGCCCATGAGCTCCATGGCCGCCTTGTGGTTGGCGATCATGCCCGCCGAGGATCCGGCGCCCTGCTGCGACGTCGCCGTCAGGAAGCCCTTCTGGAACGGTTCGGTCCCCAGGAGTTCGGCGAGGTCGTCGCCGGCCTCGGTCCAGCACGGGTCGTCGAACGTGAGCGACTTGGCGGCCTCCTGCATGGTTTCCTGGCTGCACTCGCGCAGGGCGAAGTTGTAGTACCAGTGCGCGGCCGGCCAGGCGTCCTTGGCGCCGACCGCGATCGGCGCGACCTTGATCGCCTTCAACTTCGCGACGGCGTCCTCGAGTTCGTCCATCGACGTCGGCGGCGCATCGATGCCGGCCTTCTTGAACAGGTCCTTGCTGTAGTAGATGCCCTCGGGCTGGGTGTCGAGCGGCATCGCGTAGACCTTGCCGTCGATCGAAACGCCTTCGAGGGCCGCCTCACCCACGTTCGTCCTGTCGGTGTCGGTCAGTTCCAGTGCCTGGATCTGACCGGCGTCGACCATGGCCTGCATCTTGCCGCCACCACGCTGCAGGAAGATGTCGGGCGCGGAGTTCGAGTTGAGCGCGTTCTGCAGCTTGCCGTCGAGATCCTCGTTCTGGACCGACTGAATCTTGATCGTGACGTCCGGGTGCAGCTCGTGGTACGCCTTCGCGGCGTCCTTCCAGAATTCCACGCCGCGCCCCTCCATCGCGTTCGTCCAGAGGGTCACCGTGCCCTGGCCGTCGGACGAACCGCTGCCGTCGTCGCCACCGGCGCAGCCGGCAACGGCGAGTGCGACGCACAAGCCGATCGCGGCAGCCGTCGCGCTGCGGGTTCTCCTCGTCATCGTGGAAACTCCCTGATCTGTTGTCAGTGATCCAACTGCCGATAGTTTGCGCAAACTAATGAGCCGTCCGCGAAGCAGGAGCAAGGTGTACCGCCCAAAATGAACGGAGGACAACCAACAGTTTTCGCAAGTTGCGCAATCGTTACTGACGCAGGGGCCTTCGTACGTGATCAGGAACGGGTTCGGTGACGAGCAGGAACCTGCTCAGTCGCACCCGGCCGGCCGGGGCGGGCACCGGGAAGACGCCGAACGCCGACGGACGGACCGCTCGACGTCTTGACGCCGTTTCGCCCTTCTCCTTACGGTGCGCAACACGTTGAACCAGGGACGGTCGATCCACCCGCCCCTTCCGGCAGGTCCCGCACCGCCCGCAGCAAAGGAACCCCGCCATGCGGATCGTCGTCCCCCGGGGCAGCCGACAGCCCGGCTCTCCGACGCCTGACGCCACTGCGCCGGCACGGGCCGATTCGACCTCGTTCAGCGGAAGACGGGTTTCCGGTACATCCGGGGCACGGCCTGCTCGGCGACGGGACGGGTGTCCACCGCCCCTACGACCACGCCGGCGAGCGGCGCGTGCGCCACACCTTCACGTATGCCGTCCGGGCTCGCCTCCGGCGACGACACCGTGTTGTGGCGGAGGGGCGACGTCACTCCTCCCCGCACTGTGACGAGCGGGGTGCCGGGGACGTCGGCGGGCCCTGCGCGGCCGAGTACGAGTACGAGTACGACGGTGGTGAGCAGCGCGCCCGTCGGCACGAGGCCGGCGAAGAGGCCCGCGCGGTCGGCGTCGGGGCGGCGCAGCACATAGCACTTCCCGCGGGAGCTCAGCGGCGCTGCCGGAACGGGGCGAGCGTGGCGCGCACGAGGTCGGCGGCGCCCCAGTCGGGATCGAACTGGGCGATCACGGCCAGGTGTTGACGTAGCTGGAGGATCGGCATCCGTTCGCGCCAGTCGCGGTCGAGCCCGGTCAGATCGGCGTACAGCTCGAAGAACACACGCGCTTCGGGCGGCGGCGCCGTCGTCCACAGGTGGGCCAGGTCGACCTCGGCCCATGTGTACGACACGGCCGGGTCGATCAGCGCGGGTCGCCCGTCCGGGGCGGCCATGACGTTCAGTGCCCACAGATCGCCGTGCGTCAGGCACGCGGGCCTGACCGGCAGCAGCTCGGGCAGCCGGGCGCACAGCCGTTCCAGCGCCGCCCGGTCCGCGGCGCCGAGCGCCTCCTGGACACGACGCTCGCCGAGCCAGCGCAGCAGACGGTGCTGGGCGAAGAACTCGAACCCGTCGTCGGCCCAGGTGTTGGCCTGCCGGCGGCGGCCCAGCCAGTTGTCCCGGTGCCACCCGAATCGGGGATACCGCGTGGTGGTGTGCAGGTGGGCGAGCGCGTGCGCGAACTGCTCCCAGAAGGCCTCGGTGTCCGGCCGGGGCCGCAGCACGGACAGCGCGAGCAGGTCGCGGTCCGCGAGGATGATCTCGGGCGTGGCGATACCGCCCGCCTCGCGCAGTACGGTGAGCCCTTCGGCCTCTGCGGCGAAGGCGTCGTCCGACGGTGGCTCGCCGAACGCCTTGACGAACACCGACGTGCCGTCGGCGCGGCGCGCGAGCCCCGCGGTCGCGGCGAGGCCTCCAGTGGCCGGCTCGATCGCGACGATGTCGGTCAGGCCGGCCGCGTGAAGGCGTTCGAGCAGCAAGGACGTCGCTTCTGTCACGGGTGTGCTCCTCTCTGTCGGTCCCGCATCCTGGCATCAGGGGTGAGCCGACGCGGCTCGTTCATCGGGCCCGGTCGGACCGCGCAGCCTCGACTCCGCCCTGTCGACCGCCTGTCCGCGCGTGGCGTCACGGGTGCGGGGAGCCTTCGGCCTGCCGCAGGACCCGGAGGCGTCGCTCGGGTTCGGCACAGAGGTGTGCTCAGGGGGCGGGTGCCGTAGAACACCGATCAGGCCGGCTCGTGAACACCGGTACGGGGTTTCCGTGGTTCCGAGCTGCCGCGGCGGGGCTGTCGCAGGCCGACCGCGACGCCGACTGCGACGAGAAGGGCGCCGGTGACGTCGGCGGGGCCTGCCCGGCCGAGGCCGAGTGCGACGGTGGTGAGCAGCGCGCCCACCGGTACGAGGCCGGCGAAGAGGCCCGCGCGGTCGGCGCCGAGGCGGCGCAGTGCGTCGTACCAGAGGAAGAAGGCGGCAGCGGTGACGATCGCGCCGAGGTAGCCGAAGGCGGCTGCCTGGCCGGGTGTGGGCAGGCGCAGGGAGGCCGTACCGTCCAGGGCGAGACCCGCCGCCAGGAGCATGGGTACGGAGAGAGCGGCGGGATAGGCGGCGACTCTCAGGGGGCCGAGCCTGGGCAGGAGCGGGACGGCGAGCAGGGAGAAGGCCACCTCGCCGGCGAGTGCGCCCAGGGACAGCAGGAAGCCCTTCACGCTGCCCGAGCCGAGGCCGGCGGCGACGGCTGTGCCGAGTGCCACCACGATCGCGGCGCCGACGGTGCGGGGCGCGGGGCGCCGGCGTTCCGTCAACGGCCCCACGAGGGCGAGCACGAGGGGGACCGCTCCGACCACAGCGGCGATCATGGCGGGGCCGGCGTGCCGGGTGGCTTCGACGAGGAAGACGTTGAACCCCGCCAGGCCGGTGGCGGCCAGCGCGATCAGCAGCAGAACGTCACGTGCGGTCAGGCGCACGCGGGGTGAACGCCGGTGGCCCACGACGGCCAGCAGGATCGCCGCGGCGAGCGCGTAGCGCATGGCTTGTCCTGTGAAGACCGGGTAGTCGGCGATGGTGGCGGAGACCGCGGTCGAGGTGCCGACGAGCAGCATCGCCGAGGCGGCGCCGACCGGGGCGGTGGAGGCTCTCATGCGGCATGCTCCGACGACTTCGAGGGGGCGGCCAGGACCTTGCGGGTGACACGTTCGGCGACGGCCGCGACCAGGGTTCGGGGGCGGCGGGGTGTCAGGTGTGCGGTCAGGGCGTTGCCGAGTCCGGGGGCGGCATAGCCGCGGTCGCGCTCCAGCGCGCGCAGCGCGGCGCGTACGACGGGCTCCGGGGTGGTCATGGAGCCGGTGACGGCCGCCCGGCGGGTGCCGATGGTGTCGAAGAAGGCGGTCTCGACCGGGCCGGGGCACAGGGTGAGCACGCGGATGCCGCGCCGGCGGTACTCCTGACGCAGGGCGAGACCGAAGTTCAGCACGAAGGCCTTGGCCGCCCCGTAGACGGCGAAGTACGGGGCGGGCTGGAAGGCGGCGTTGGACGCGACGTTGACGACCGCCCCGCGGCCGCGCTCCAGCATGCCGGGCAGCAGTTCGTGGGTGAGGTCGACGAGGGCGACGACGTTGACCATCAACTGGTCGTGGTCGCGGGCCCCGGATATTTCCTCGAAGCGGCCGCAGGTACCGAAACCGGCGTTGTTGACCAGCAGGTCGACGCTCAGACCGCGGGTGGTGAGCCGGTCGGCGATGCGGCGGGCCGCGTCCGGCTCGGCAAGGTCCTGGACCAGCACGTGCGCGCGAACGCCGTGCTCGGCGATCAGGCGCTCGGCAAGGGCGGCGAGCCGGTCACCGGAGCGCGCCACCAGGACCACGTCGTACCCCTGGGCGGCGAGCTGCTCGGCGAACTCCGCGCCGAGGCCGGACGACGCTCCGGTGATAAGGGCGGTGCTGTTCACAGGCTTCTCCTTCAGTCGAGATCAACCGAGATGAGTATGTATCAATAATCCAATGAAACGCAACAGGGATGATGCAGTTAAGGTCGGCATCGCGTCACAGATGTATGATGTCTCCGAACAAGCGGTCCGGCAGGAGGCGTGATGAGTGAGACGGCAGGACGATCGCTGCGGGCTGACGCGGAGCGCAGCGTGCGCGCGATCCTGGAATCAGCCGAGCGGGTACTCGCCGAAGAGCCCGGCGCTTCCATGGAGCAGATCGCCGCAGCCGCGGGAGTGGCCCGTACGACGATCCACCGGCGGTTCGCCAACCGGCAGGCGCTGATCGAGGCGTTGGCGTCGTCCGCCGCCCGTCAGCTCGCCCGGGCAGTGGACGACGGCAGGCCGGACACCGCGCCGCCGCTGGTGGCGATGCACCGGATCACGGCCAACGTACTGCAGGTCAAGAGCGCCTGGGCGTTCGCCCTGGAGCTGCCGGCCGACCCGGACAGCGAGGCCGCCGCCCTCCACCAGGACATCGCCCGCAGGTGCATCGCCGTGCTCGAGCGAGCCCAGGCGGACAAGCTCATCGACGAAGCGGCCGACCTCGACTGGGTGCGCCGGGTCTACTACGCGCTCATCGGGGAATCCCTGCACGGCAACACGGACGGCGCCGACCCGGACACCCTCGCCACCCGCATCATCGACACCCTGCTGCACGGCGCCGGCCCACGCGCCTGAGCCGAGAGTCGCGGTCAGCCCGGGCGGGCACCGGGGCGGGGTCGCGCCGGCAGGACGTCCCCCGCCCGGTTCAGCGGCCCG
>NZ_NCTE01000149.1:0-3200 GCF_002114215.1 Streptomyces sp. 13-12-16
CAGGCTCTCGGGCCGCTGGAGCAGGCCGACCGCCTCGCGCAGCCGCAGCGCCTCGTCCGCGCAGGACCCGCAGGCGCCGAGGTGCTCCTCGACGGCGTCCGCCTCCGCCTGCGCGCAGGCGGCCAGCGCCCAGGCACCCAGCAGCGACTTCAGCACGTGGTGCTCCAGCACGAGCGGTCCGGCACGGTGCCCGCTCACGCGGCGCCCCCGATCCCGGGCGGGTTGCCGGGGGCCCCGACGTCGTGCGCGGTGGCCAGCAACTGCAGGCCGAGGCGGAGCCGGCGGCGCGCCTCGTCGTCGGTGACGCCCAGGTCGGCGGCGGTCCGGCGGTAGTCCCGGCGCTGGAAGTACGCCAGTTCCAGGGCGGCCCGCAGCGGCGCCGGCATGGACTGGACGATGTAGTCGGCGCGGGCCGCCACCGAGGCGTGCCGCACCGTGCGCTCCAGGTCCTCCGTGGTGCCGGGGCCGCCGCGGGCGAGCGCCGCGGTCTCCGTGGTGCGCAGCCGTCGTACGGCCAGCAGGCTGGTCAGCGTGGCGAGCCAGGTGCGCAGGGGTTCCTGCGCGGGGTCGTAGGAGTCCGGGTGTTCCCAGACGTGGGCGAAGACGTCACGGGTGACGGCGTCGGCGGCGTGTTCGTCGCCGACGACGCGGTGGGCGAGGCCGTGCACGAGCGAGGCGAACCGGTCGTAGAGCTCGCCGAGGGCCGCCGCCTCCCCGCGCGCGAGCCGCTGCTGCATCCTGCGGTCCCAGCGGGGCGGTACGTCCGTTTTCGGCATGCGGCCCCTCACCCCCTGTTCCTTCCCGGTCCCGGGTCGGTCGGTACCCGGTTCCGGTGTGGCCTGCGACCCCAGGAATGTAGTCGGCACGGAGGAGGGCGCACGCCCCTTTATGGCAATGTGCGCCCCTGGAGGAGCCGCAGGTGGTAAGGGGCCGCCCGCCCACGTCGGACACCGTCCGGGCCGCATCCGCCCACCTCCGCACCGATCGGAACCGATCGAATCAGATCGAAGACGACTAAAATAAGCCCTTTCTGTTCGGCATCCGTTTCTCGGCTCGCGTTTCAGGGAACGGCCGGTGGGCAGCCGCGCTGCAAGGAAGCGTAGGGACTGCTTCCGTTTCGGTGAGCGAGGGGCGTGGTGGTGACCTTCAAAGTGACCGACAAGGAGCACGGCGAGTGGGCCGTGCTCCGGGTCTCGGGCGAGCTGGACCTGGTGACGTCCCCGGTGCTGCGCCAGCGGGTGCACGACGTGGTGGCGGAGGGCAGGCACAGCCTCGTCCTCGACCTCTCCGAGGTGTGGTTCTGCGACTCCAGCGGGGTCGGCGTGCTCATAGCCTCCCGCCGGCTGCTCCGCTCCTGCCGGGGCAGTCTGCGGCTGATCCTCCCCGCGCGGGGGGCCGCCGACGGCAGTCACGTCAACAAGGTGCTCGGCGCCCTCGGGGTCCGCCGGCTCTTCGAGATCCACCCGGACGTCCCCTCCGCGGTCGACGAGGACTCCCGCCCGCTGTCGGCGTGACGCCGCGCGCGGGCGCTCACACGTGTCACACGCTTGTCCCGTTATTCCCCCGGTCTTGGTCCAGGCGTCGCTTTCCGGCTCCTCGGAGACCCACCACCACGTACGCTCCCAGCGAGACGACCCACTGACCTAAGGCGGCCTGAGAGACATGGTCACCAGCGAGTACGAGCGCAGGATCGCGGCCCGCTTCGCGGGCTTCGACCAGGACGGCAACGGCTACATCGACCGCGAGGACTTCAGCAAAGCGGCCAAGGCGCTGCTCGCCGAGTTCGGCACCGCGGCCCGCTCCGACCGGGGCCAGGCCCTGTACATCGGCGCCGAGGCGTTCTGGCAGGGCATGGCGGGGATCGCGGACCGCGACGGCGACCAGCGCATCACGCGCGAGGAGTTCGTGAACGGCGCGGTCAAGCGGCTGCGGGACAACCCGGACCGGTTCGCCGAGATCGCCCGACCCTTCCTGCACGCGGTGCTCGCCGTCGCCGACACCGACGGGGACGGCACGGCCGGCGTCGAGGACACCGCGCGGGTCCTCAAGGTGCTCGGCGTCCCCGAGGACCTCGCCCGTACGGCCGCCGCCGCGCTGGACTCGGACGGCGACGGCAGGATCGGCGAGGAGGAGATCGTCCGGTCCTTCGCCCGCTACTTCACCGTCCCCGAGTAGCTCCGGCGACCCCGGCGGTCCCGGTGGCCTCGGCGGGACGCCTCCGCGCGGATGTCACGGATCGTGGCATTTTCATGATCACGGAGGGTTGATACCGGCTTGTGTCCTGTGCGGCACTCGTCACGGCCCGGAGTCGGACGTCCGCTCCGGTACCTTGTGTGGGATGCGAGTGGTCCCGCGTACGCACCGCGCCGGAGTCGCCCCCGAGGCGACTCCGTACCGGCCGGTGCCTGCGACTTCCCGCCGGGTGGCCAGGCGAAACGCCGGCACCCGTTCGACTTCCCGCGGCGGGCGTCGCACAGTATGCCGCACGTGTACTCCTTCGCGCTGGAATATGCCCGAAGCGCTTGTTGGGGTGACTGTACGTCAACCATGCTGTCCCACAAGGGATTCACGTTCCGTGACCCCTGTCCCGGCCGTTGTTCTGGCCATGCAGAAAATGGCTACGATCGTGGCCCTCGTGAGGCGCGAGTCCAAGTGTCCGCCGGTTCGGATGGTGTGAGCGGTGCAGGTGCTTCAAGTGCAGCTGGAGATCCGGCCCGACCCCGCTGAGGTGGGACGGGCCCGGCGGTGGGCCCGTTCGCGGCTGGCCGGCTCGGGCATAGGGGCCGACGAACCGCTCGCCGAGACCCTGATCCTGCTCGTCTCGGAGCTCGTCACCAACGCCGTGGTGCACACCGGCTGTCCGGCCGTGCTGCGGCTCTCCCTGCCGGGGGAGGACGCCGAGGAGGCCACCGTCCGCCTGGAGGTGGCCGACCGCAGCGAACGGGCGCCGGTGCCGCGCTGTGTGGACGGCGAGGCGACGGGCGGGCGCGGGCTCGCGCTCGTGGACGGGCTGGCGGACCGGTGGGGGTGGAGCGCGGAAGGGGCCGGCAAGCGGATCTGGTGCGAGCTGGACCGCTGCGGTCAGGTGTCCGGCGGTGCGTCGGCGTGCGGCGGGCTGGCCTACGAAGCGGTGTGAGTGCGCGGGGCGTGCGGTGCGTGGGCCCGGGGACCGGTTCGTGCGGCGGGGCCGTCGTGGTTGG
>NZ_NCTE01000149.1:3421-12655 GCF_002114215.1 Streptomyces sp. 13-12-16
CGGTGCGCCGGGTGTGCTTCCGTGCGCGGTCTCGGCCAACAGGGCATATGCCCCAAGCGGGTCATTGTCGCCTGAATCGGCATTGACGTTCGGTGACCGTTTGATCACTCTGTTCGTCAGCGATTCGCCGCGAGGGGACGGCGAGGGCCCGACGACGGGGGCCCTCGACGAGTGTGGGTCGTGATTCGGCGTCGGTTCCCTCAGGGCCGAGGGGGAACCCGGGCGGGAGCGCCGAAGCCGAAGAGCGGTGCGGCGCTGCCGTGCTCGGGGCGGACAGCGCCGCACCGCCACCGCCGGCAGGGCCCGGCTCCTCCACAGCCTGTGGACGGCCTCCCGCTCACCCCCGGGCCGACGCGGCCGTCCCGGCCCGGAAGGTCCGCCGGTACGCCGTCGGCGTCACCCCCAGCGCCGCCTGGAGGTGCTGCCGCATCGACTGGGCCGTGCCGAAACCGGCGTCGCGGGCCACCTGGTCCACGGACAGAGCGGTGGACTCCAGCAGGTGCCGGGCCCGCTCCACCCGCTGCCGGGTCAGCCACTGCCCCGGACTGACACCGGACTCCTCCCGGAAGCGGCGCGTGAAGGTGCGTACCGACATCGCCTCCCGCGCGGCCATGTCGCGCAACTGGATCGGCTCGTGCAGCCGGGCCAGCGCCCACGCGCGGGCACCGCTCGTGGAGGACTGCTGCGGATCGGGCACCGGCCGCTCGATGTACTGCGCCTGCCCGCCGTCCCGGTGCGGCGGCACGACCGTACGGCGGGCCACCTCGTTGGCCACGGCGGCGCCGTGGTCGCGTCGCACGATGTGCAGGCACAGGTCGATCCCGGCCGCGACGCCCGCCGAGGTCAGGATGTCCCCGTCGTCGACGAACAGCACGTCCGGATCGACCTCGATCCGCGGGAACAGCCGCTGGAGGCGCTCGGAGTCGGCCCAGTGGGTGGTGGCGGGCCGGCCGTCGAGGTATCCGGCGGCGGCGAGGACGTACACGCCGGTGCAGATGGAGGCGAGCCGGGTGCCGGGGCGGATGCGGGCGAGGGCGTCGGCCAGTTCGTCGGTCAGCTCGCCCCGCTCGAACACCGGGCCGAGCTCGTAGGACGCCGGGACGATCACCGTGTCGGCGGTGGCGAGGGCCTCGGGGCCGTGGGCGACGTGGACGGCGAAGTCGGCGTCGGTCTCCACCGGACCGGGCGGCCGGACCGAGCAGGTGACCACCTCGTACAGGCGCCGCCCCCGCCCGTCCTTCGGGCGGCCGAAGATGCGGTGCGGGATGCCCAGCTCGAAGGGGAGCAGCCCGTCGAGGGCGAGGACGACGACGCGGTGGGGCCGGAAGTCGGCGGACGCTCGGGAGGACTCGACCGGATCCATGGCCCGATCCTAGCGAATGCTGTCCTCCGGGCCACTCGTTGTGGCGGGCGCGATCCCGGAAGCTCTGGGGCGTGACCCGGACAACTGAGACAGCCGCCGTCGTGGAGCCGCCCGCGAGCGGCCCGAAGCCGACCCGCACCCGTGTGCACCGCGCGTGGTTCGTCGCCGCCGTCACCTTCGTGACGATCATCGGTGCCGCCGCCTTCCGCTCCGTACCGGGCCTGTTCATCGACCCGCTGCACGAGGAGTTCGGCTGGTCGCGCGGGACCATCGGCGCGGCGGTCTCCGTGAACCTCGCGCTGTACGGCCTCACCGCGCCGTTCGCGGCGGCGCTGATGGACCGCTACGGCATCCGGAAGGTGGTCGCGGTCGCCCTCAGCGTGATCGCGCTCGGCTCGGGCCTGACGGTGTGGATGACGGCGGCCTGGCAACTGCTGCTGTGCTGGGGCCTGCTGGTGGGACTCGGCTCCGGTTCCATGGCGCTGGCCTTCGCCGCGACCGTCACCAACCGCTGGTTCACCGAGCGCCGGGGCCTGGTCACCGGCATCCTCACCGCCGCGTCCGCCTCCGGGCAGCTGATCTTCCTGCCGCTGCTGTCCTGGATCGTCTCGCGGTACGAATGGCGGCCGGCGGCCGTCACCGTGGCGCTCGCCGCGCTGGCCGTCGTCCCGTTCGTCTGGCTGCTGCTGCACGACCATCCGGCCGACGTGGGTGCGAAGCCGTACGGGGCCACGGAGTTCGTACCGAAGCCGGAGCCCGTCCCGGGGGCCGCCCGGCGGGCGCTGACCGTGCTGTTCTCGGCGGTGCGGACGGGGCCGTTCTGGCTGCTCGCGGGGTCCTTCGCGATCTGCGGCGCCTCGACCAACGGGCTGATCCAGACCCACTTCGTGCCCGCGTCCCACGACCACGGCATGCCGATCACGACCGCGGCGTCCCTGCTGGCCGTCATCGGCGTCTTCGACGTCGTCGGGACGGTGGCGTCCGGGTGGTTCACGGACCGCTTCGACGCGCGCCGGCTGCTCGCGGTGTACTACGCGCTGCGGGGGATCTCGCTGCTGTTCCTGCCGGTCCTGCTGGCGCCGAGCGTGCATCCGCCGATGCTGTTCTTCATCGTCTTCTACGGGCTGGACTGGGTCGCCACCGTGCCGCCGACGCTCGCGCTGTGCCGTGAGCACTACGGCGAGGACAGCCCGATCGTGTTCGGGTGGGTACTGGCCTCGCACCAGGTGGGCGCGGCCGTCGTCGCCTTCCTCGGCGGTGCCGCGCGGGACAGGTTCGGGTCGTACGACGTGGTCTGGATCGCGTCGGGGGCGCTGTGCGCGGCGGCGGCGCTGATGGCGCTGGTGATCCGGCGCCGGCCGGCTCCCCTCGCGGCGGCGGTCGCCTAGCGTCCGCGTCACCGGGGGCGGTGGTGTCACGCACTCGTACGTCACCGGGGGTGGTGCTGTCGGGGCGGTGCCCGCCCGGCCGTGCCACCGGGGGCGGTCGTGTCGCGCACCTGCGCGTGACCGCGGGCGGTCGTGCGCCTCCCAGTGCCTCAAGGTCCTGGGAGGCACCCCCGGGGCGGTACGGGTGGGCGCGGCGGCACCCCGCGAACTCCGGGCCGCGCCGACACCCCCCGCCCGGCCCCGGTCACGCGGGGAGCCGGGAGGCTCCCCCCGCGCGGGCCACCGCCCTCGCGATCCGCTGCGCGTCCAGCGCCAGTTCACGAAGGTTGCCGCTGATCGGGTTGGTGAACCCCGTGAAGTAGAGGCCGGGCGCGTCGGCCGGGGCGCGTCCGCCGTGGACGACCGGCCTGCCACGGTCGTCGAGGACGCCGAGCCCGCCGACCAGCCCCTCCAGACCGCGCGTGTACCCCGTGGCCGCCACGACCGCGTCCGGACCGATGCGATCGCCGTCCGCCAGGACGACCTTGCCCTCCTCGAAGCCCTCCACGGCGGCCACGACCTCCACCTTCCCCTTGCGCACGGCGTCGACCAGACCGACGTCCTGCACGGGAATGGCCCCCTCCCGCACCCGGGTGTAGAGCCCGGAGCCGGGACGCGGGAGCCCCCGGTCCGACAGGTCCGGCAGCGCCACCCTCGCCTGGACCCGGCACAGCCGGTCGACGAGGCCGACCGGCAGCCGGCGCACCAGGACCCCCGAGTACTGCGCGGGCCAGCCCGCGGTCGAGCGGCGCACGATGTGCGGAGGGGTGCGCACCGCGAGGCGCACCCGGGAGGCGCCCCCCTCCACCAGGTCCACGGCGATCTCGGCACCCGTGTTGCCGACGCCCACGACCAGCACGTCCCGGCCGGCGAAGGGCTTCGCGTGGCGGTACTCGGACGCGTGCAGGAACTCGCCGGTGTACGTGTCCCGGCCGGGCCAGTCGGGGACGCGGGGCGTGTGGTTGAAGCCCGTGGCGACGACGACCGCCGCGCCGGTCAGTTCGCGGCCCCCGGTGGCGTGCAGCAGCCAGCCGGTGCCGTCGGGGGTGCGCTCGACCCGGGAGACCTCGACACCGGTGACGATCTCCAGGCGGTGGTGCTCGGCGTACTTCTCCAGGTACCGGACCACGTCGTCCCGGGCCACCCACCGCCCGAACCGGCGCGGCATCGGCAGCCCGGGCAGCGCGGACAGGCGCCGGGTGGTGTGCAGGTGCAGCCGGTCGTAGTGGCGCCGCCAGGAGTCCCCCACGCGGTCGGAGCGCTCCAGGACGACGGCCCGTACCCCCCGGGTGCGCAGGGCGTACGCGACGGCGAGTCCGCCCGGGCCGCCGCCGACGACGTAGACGGGGCGGTCCGCCCGGTTCGGCGCGGTGGGCCGCGCGGGCGTGGAGGAGTCGGAGGAGTCGGCCATGAGCGCGAGCGTAATCACGCCCCTGGTTGATGGGTATCGGTCAAGACCGGAATTGGTTGCGGATTGATCACGTGTGCGGGGATCGCGGGTTTGAATGTCCGCATGTCCTCCTCACCCGGGCCCATCCGGCCCCTCCCCGAGCTCCACGGCCACGGCCTGTGCCTCCGCCCCTGGGATCCCGAGTCCCGGGCGGACGTGGACACCTGGCTGCGCGGCCTCACGGACCCGGAGTTCCGGCGCTGGAACACCCCGCTCCAACCGATCACGGACGCGGACAGCGCCCGGGAGTCGCTGCGCCGGGGCGCGCAGCGCGACGCGGACGGCACGGGGGCGTCCTTCCGGATAGCCGACGCCCGCAGCGGTACGGCACTGGGGCACATCGGCGTCAACGAGATCCACCCCGTCATGCGGCGCGGCACGGTCGGCTACTGGGTCCTCCCCGAGGCACGCGGCCGGGGCGTCGCCCCCCGGGCGCTGCTGCTCGCCGCCCGCTGGGCGCTCACCGGACTCGCCCTGCACCGGCTGGAGCTGAACCACGCCATCGGACACGAGGCGTCCTGCCGGGTCGCCGGGCGCTGCGGGTTCCGCCACGAGGGGACGATGCGCGGCGCGATCTTCGAGGCGGGCCGCCACGACACCTTCCGCGACGCCCACCTGCACGCCCGCCTCGCCACCGACCCGGAGCCGGTCCTCACGCCCACAGGGGCCCCCTGACCCGGCTCTGTCCACCGTTGGTGCGGAGTCGTGCGTGTCGTCGTGGTGCGTTCCGTGACGGCTGTCCCGTGACCGGTCCGGAGCCCGTTCTCACGGTGGCAGGGGTTGTCCGGCCCGGTTCTGTCGACCGTTGGTGCGGAGTCGTGCGTGCCGTCGTGGTGCGTTCCGTGACGGCTGTCCCGTGACCGGTCCGGAGCCCGTTCTCACGGTGGCAGGGGTTGTCCGGCCCGGTTCTGTCGACCGTTGGTGCGGAGTCGTGCGTGTCGTCGTGGTGCGTTCCGTGACGGCTGTCCCGTGACCGGTCCGGAGCCCGTTCTCACGGCCACAGGGACTCCCTGACCCAGCCCTCCGTCCCGCGCCGGTAGCGGAGTCGTGCGTGTCGTCGTCGGGGCTCGCCCTGGAAGAACTCCACCTCGTCCGCCCGTAGCCGGTACAGGGTCCAGGACGGGGCCGGGGTGTCCGGCGCGTGCCGTGCTCGCTCCCATGCCGCCTCCGAGGCCCGTGCCAGTTCCTCCGGCGACCCGAGGACCTCGCTCTGCCTGCCGGTCAGCGCGGCCGCCAGCGCCCCGGTGGAGCGGGCGTGCAGGTCTGCCTGTGCCTCCTCGGCCGGGGCCGCCCCGACGGGCCCGCGCACCCGCACCTGGCGGCCCAGCACCGGCCAGTAGAAGGCCAGCGCGGCGTACGGGCGCGCGGCGAGGTGGCCGCCCTTGCGGCTGTGCGCGTGGGTGGCGAAGGACCAGCCGTCGTCGTCCGCGCCGTGCAGCATCACGATCCGTACGTCCGGCAGCCCCCGCGCGTCCGCCGTGGCCAGGGACATGGTGTGCGGCTCGGCCTGGCCGGCCGCCACGGCCTCGGCGAACCACCGGGTGAACAGCGGCAGCGGCTCGGCGGGCGCGGCGGCCGGGTCGAACGCCGGCAGGTCGGTGACCTGCGGGTCCCACACCCGCAGCGACCTCAGCAGCTCGTGAAGATCGGGTTCCATGCACCGATTGTCGGGCGTCCCGCGGGCTCACACCGACCCGAGGTCCGACGACACCCACCGCTCGGGCCGCATCCGCACGATGACCTGCTCGCCGTGGTTCTTCCAGGAGAAGTCGACGTACTCCTCGACCTTGTCGGCCGGCAGGTAGCGCGCGGAGATCTCCCGCAGTCGCTCGATCGTGGCCGGGGTGGTGTCGAGCACCGGCCCCTCGACCGAGACGTAACGGATGGTGGGTTCGAGGCGGTCGACCATGAGCGAGAACCGCCCCGCCGCGCCGATCAGCCGGTTCTTGCGCGAGTCCAGGCCGGTGATGATCCACACGTCGCCGCCGGGCGCGTACTGGTACCAGATCGGCACGGTGAGCGGGGCGCGGCCTTCTCCCGCGTCGACCGCCAGCGCCGCGACGTGCGGCTCGGCCAGGAACTGTTCGCGCTCTTCGCGGGTCAGGGCCATTCCGGGTTCCTCCTGCGGTGTGTGCGTCGGACGTTCACTCGGTCACTCGGGGCCGTTCGGGCCCGCGGTCGGCTCGCTGGAACACAACACCGGGCGGGCGGTGCCGTGTTCCCGCTCCCCGTGCCGCGCGCAAGGCGACGGGCGGTGGTCCACCGGAGTGGACCACCGCCCGTCTGACAGGACTTGCGGAACCGTGCGCCGGTCGGTGCGGACCGCCGGGCGCTCGCTTCCCCTACTTCGGCGGCTTCTTGCCGGTGACCCCCAGGTGCACCAACAGGGCCAGGTTGGGCTTGAGTTCCGCCTGCTTCACGCCCCAGGAGGAGAAACCTTTCTGGTGGGAGGCGACGGCCGCGAGCATGGCCACCAGCGAGCCGGCGATCGCCGCGGGGTTCACGTCCTTGTCGATCCGCCCCTTGGCCTGAAGCTCGGCGACGGAGTCCGCCAGCGAGTTGTTCACGGAGTTCAGGATCTTCATGCGGATCTTGTAGAAACGTTTATCCCCCTCGGCCGCACCGAGGTCCACGACCCGCAGGATCGCCTCGTTGTCCCGCCAGAACTCCAGGAAACCGTCGACGAGTTCCTGTGCCGTCTGCCAGCCGGCCTTCCCCGCCCAGGAGCGGCCCTCCAGCAGTTCGCTCAGCCCGGCGCTCTCGGCGGCCGTGTGCTCGGCGATCTCCAGGACGGCGCCCTCGACGTCCGGGAAGTACTGGTAGAAGGTCGCGGGCGAGGTGCCCGCCTTCCGTGCGACATCGATGACCTTGACGTCCCGGTAGGGGGAGGAGCTGAGCATCTCGCTGAGGCAGTCGAGCAGTTTCTGCCGGGTCGCCTGCCCACGCCGGCCGGCCACACGGCCGTCGACGGTACGCACTTGTCCTGTCATGCCGTCAGCTTACCGACGGGTGATCGGAGCGCGATTCGGCCGACTGCAAATGGGGTGTGCGGGCCCCCGGAGGCTGGTGTGCCTGGTCTGCGGCCTGCGGGCGACACGGTTACTTTGGCGGCATGGCCGAAAACAGGGCATCGGGGCACAGGGCGTCGGGGTACCCGGAGGGCACCCCCTGCTGGGTGGACGCGCAGCTGCCCGACGTGGAGGCGGGCAAGCGGTTCTACGGCGGTCTCTTCGGCTGGACCTTCGAGGACCAGCCCCAGGGAACCGTGCGGGCGTTGAAGGACGGCGCCCCCGTCGCCTCCCTCGCGCACAAGACGGACGGCCGGCTGCCCACCGTGTGGACGGTGTCCTTCGCCACTCCGGACGCAGGGGCGCTGTGCCGGCGGATCCGCGCGGCCGGCGGGCAGGTCGTCGCCCCGCCGGGGCCCTTCGGCGACCTGGGCGTCACCGCGCTCGTCACCGACTCCGAGGGGGCGGTGTTCTCCCTCTGGCAGGGCACCGGCACCCCCGGCTTCGGACGCCGCCACGAGCCGGGCACCTTCGCCTGGGTGCAGCTGTACACGCGGGACACCCGGGCGGCCAACACCTTCTACGGCGGTCTCTTCCACGACGCCCTGTTCGGCCCGGACGCCGACCCCGACTTCGGCCGCGCGCCGGTCTCCGACGTCTTCCCCGCCGAGATGCCGCCGCACTTCCTCGTCCACTTCGCCGTCGAGGACCCCGGGGCCGGCCTGGAGGAGGTGGTCCGGCTCGGCGGCCGGGTCCAGGTCCCGCCCTTCGAGACGTCCTACGGCACGGCGGCCGTGGTCACCGACAATCAGGGGGCGTCCTTCGCGCTGCTGCACCGCTGAGCCGCCGAACCGCCGAGCCGTTTCCACCCTCTGTGTCGTATGAAAACCTGGACACCCTATTTGTCGGCCGGTTCGCAACCGGGGGCGTGGACAGGAAGAATCGGGGTGCGTGCCGCCACGGCGGTGCGGTGGTGAGACGCTGCACTACGGTCGCGGGCACAGGTGGTGGCGCGACTCGTACGGGGAGGTGGCAGGCAAGTGGTGGATCAGCTGACGCAGCACGATCCGCGGCGTATCGGGCCGTTCGAGGTGCTGGGACGGCTGGGAGCCGGCGGCATGGGGCTGGTCTATCTCGCGCGCTCGGCGTCCGGGCGGCGGGTGGCGATCAAGACGGTCCGGACCGAACTGGCCGAGGACCAGCTCTTCCGGGTCCGCTTCACGCGCGAGGTCGAGGCGGCCCGCGCGGTCTCCGGTTTCTACACGGCGGCCGTCGTGGACGCCGATCCGCGCGCCGCCGTGCCGTGGCTGGCCACCGCGTACGTGCCCGCGCCCTCCCTCGAGGAGATAGTGAACGAGTGCGGGCCGCTCCCGGCGCAGGCGGTGCGCTGGCTCGCGGCGGGCGTCGCGGAGGCGCTCCAGTCGATCCACGGCGCCGGACTGGTCCACCGCGACCTGAAACCCTCCAACGTCCTCGTCGTCGAGGACGGCCCCCGGGTGATCGACTTCGGCATCGCCTCCGGCGTCTCCAACACCCGCCTGACGATGACGAACGTCGCCGTCGGCACCCCCGCCTACATGTCCCCGGAGCAGGCCAAGGACTCCCGCAGCGTCACCGGTGCGAGCGACGTGTTCTCGCTCGGCTCGATGCTGGTCTTCGCCGCCACGGGACATCCGCCGTTCCACGGCGCCAACCCCGTCGAGACCGTCTTCATGCTGCTGCGCGAGGGCCCGGACCTCGAAGGACTCCCGGACGAGCTGCGCCCGCTCATCGAAGCCTGCATGCAGATGGAGGCGACGGCCCGGCCCAACCCGGCCGACCTCCAGGCCCAGCTCGCCCCGCACCTGTTCGGCTCCGGCTCCGACGACAGCGGTACGGCGTCGGCGTGGCTGCCCGAGCGGGCGGTGGCCCTGATCGAGACGCGGCGGGGCGGCCGGACGGCGGTCCGGCCCGCGCACGGAGCCGGCCGCAGCGCCGGTGGCGGGG
>NZ_NCTE01001430.1 GCF_002114215.1 Streptomyces sp. 13-12-16
CCTCCGTCCAGCGGGTCCGGAGCACGGGCGCCGCGCCGCGACCCGGTGTCCCGGCCACGGCTCCGTCCCCCGGCACGGGCACTCCCGACGCCGCCGTTCCCGACGCGCGGCACCGCACGGCCTCCGGGGCCGCGACCCCGGCTACCCCCCTCGACGGCACTTCCGCCGTCCAGCACCGTACGAGCCCCGGAACGGCGGCCCCGGCCGCTCCCGTTCCCGTGCCTCCCGCCGCCGCCTCCGGTGACGCACCTGCCGTTCAACGGCGTACGACTCCCGGAACGGCGACCCCGGCCACCGCCTCCAGCGACACACCCGCCGTCCAGCACCGCACGAGCCCCGAAGCGGCGATCCCAGCCGACCGCGCTCCCGTGCTCCCCGTCGCCACCCTCGGTGACGCACCCGCCGTTCAACGGCGTACGACTCCCGGAACGACGGGCCGAGCCCCCTCCCCCGTTCTTCCTGCCGCCCAGCGCCGTACGAGCCCCGGAACGGTGCCACCGGCCGCTCCCGTTCCCGTGCCCTCCGGTGACGCACCCGCCGTCCAGCGCCGTACCAGGCCCGGAGCGGCGGGCCCGGCCCTCCCGCCCGTTCTTCCCGCGTCACCCGCCGCCCCCGGCGGCGCACCCCTCGCACCTGGCGCACCCGGCGTCCCGGCCGGCCCTCCGCCGACCGGGACGACGATTCCTGGAGCCGTCTCCCCCGCCGTCCAGCGCCGTACCGGCCCCGGACTGCCGACGGAGGGCACGGGTCGTCCCGTGCTGCCGCCGCTCGGCTCCACCTCCGTTCCCGTGCCGATGCCGATGTCCATGCCGACGCCGGACAGTGCCGCCTCCGCCCCGGCACCCGACGCCACTCCCGTCGGGCCCCCCATCCAGCGGCTCTCGGCGACCCGGCCCGCGCCGTCCGCGCCGTCCGTGCCCGTGGTCCGGTCGGCCGAGTCCCCCCGGTCCTCCGGTCCCGCCG
>NZ_NCTE01001431.1:0-1735 GCF_002114215.1 Streptomyces sp. 13-12-16
CGCATCCACCACCTGCTGATCGGCCCCGGCGGCCTGTACGCCGTCCACGCCCTGTACGCCCACCGGCGGCGGGTGACGGTCGCCGACCCCCGGATCGCCCTGGGCCGCCACGAACCGCGCCCCGTGCTGCACCGGGTCCGGGCCGACGCCGACCGCGCCTCCCACGCCCTGACGGCCGAGGTCCGCCCCGTGCTGGTCCTGGTCGGCGCGTCGGCCGTGACGGTCCCGGCCCCGCCCCGCGAGGTGCGCGTCCTGACGGACGCCGACGTGGAGACCCTGACCCGCACGGGCGGGGTCCTGAAACCGGCCGACACGGAGGCCCTGCACGCGATGGCCCGGGACCGGAACACCTGGACCCGGCTGTGACCGGCCGGGCGACGGGGACGGATCGCCGAGCGCGAGCCGCCCGCTTCCCCCTCTCGGCGAAGAACGCAATAAGATGAGAATCTCGTGCAAAGTATGACAAAAATCCGACCGTGATCGGTGGACGGCCGGACCGGAGAGGTGCTGCACATGAGATCCATCTGGAACGGCGTGATCTCGTTCGGCCTGGTCAGGATTCCGATCAAACTCGTGAACGCCACCGAGAGCCACTCGGTCCCCTTCCGTGAGATCCACACGGAGGACGGTGGCCGGATCCGCCACCGCAAGTTCTGCGAGCTGGAGGACCGCGAGGTCACCGCCCAGGAGATCAGCAGGGGCTACGAGGAGGCGGACGGCACGATCATCCCGATCACCGACGATGACCTGGCCCACCTGCCGATCCCCACCGCCAGGACGATCGAGATCGTCACCTTCGTCCCCGAGGACAGCATCGACCCGCTCCAGATGAGCGCCGCGTACTACCTGGCGGCGGGCAGGGCACCGGCCGCCAGGCCGTACACGCTCCTGCGGGAGGCCCTGAAGCGCGGCAACAGGGTGGCCATCGCGAAGTTCGCGCTGCGGGGCCGGGAACGCCTGGGCATGCTCCGCGTGGTCGGCGACGCGATCGCCCTGCACGGTCTGCTCTGGCCGGACGAGGTCCGTGCCCCCGAGGGGATCGCCCCCGACGCGGACGTCACCCTCCACGACAAGGAGCTGAACCTCGCGGACGACCTGGTGGACGCCCTCAGCGAGGTCGGCCTGGAGGACCTGCGCGACGAGTACCGCGAGGCGGTGGAGGAGGTCGTCGCCGCCAAGATCTCCGGCGAGGCCCTGCCCGAGGCGCCCGCACCGGAGCGCGGCGTCGAGGTCCTGGACCTGACGACGGCCCTGGAGCGGAGCGTCCGCGCGGTCCGCGGTGAACCGGACGGGACCGGGGGCGAGCGGTTGCCGCAGCGCGGGGCGACCCGTTCGTCCCCCAAGGAGACCGGCGGCAGGAAGTCCACGTCGAAGGCGGAGAAGAAGACGGCGTCCCCGGAGGGCAAGTCGACGTCGAAGACGGGCCGGGCCGAGAAGAAGAGGGCGACGGCGAAGAGCACGGCCGGGAAGGCCCCCTCGAAGAAGACCCCGGCGACGAAGACCCCGTCCCGCAAACGCCCGGCCTGACCCGCCACGGAGGCCACCCGCACGCCGACACCACGAGCGCGGCGCGCGGACCACCGCCTCCGTCTACGCCTCCCGCCTCAGCGCGACGTGCGAATTACCGGCTCCGCTTATGCCTCCCGCCTCAGCAGGGCGCGCGGCGCCCCCGCCTGCGCCATCCGCCACGAGCGCGGCGTGCGGACCCCCGCCCCCGCCCCCCCCCACGCCACCC
>NZ_NCTE01001431.1:1917-3013 GCF_002114215.1 Streptomyces sp. 13-12-16
CCCCGCACCACGTCCAGGTCGATCGCGTCGTCGACCTCCCCGCAGCCCACCGTCGCCGGCACCACCCCGTGGTGCAGCGTGAGCACCGCGGCGACCGCCTCCACCCCGCCCGCGGCCCCCTGAAGGTGCCCCAGGTGCCCCTTCAGGGCCGTGACCGGCACATCCCGCCGTCCGAGCACGCCCCGCAGCGCCCGGGCCTCCGCGAGGTCGCCGTCGACCGTGGCGGTGGCGTGCGCGTTGACGTGGACCACGTCCGCCATCCGGCCCCCCGCGTCCCGCACGGCCCGCCGCAGCGCGAGCGCGATGCCGTCGCCGGACGGATCCGGCGCCGCGACGTGGTGGGCGTCGGCGGACAGCCCCCACCCGGCGGCCTCGCAGTAGACACGGGCCCCACGGGCGCGCGCGTGCTCCTCGGACTCCAGGACGAGCACCCCCGCCCCCTCCCCGTTGACGAACCCGTCACGGCCCTTGGCGAACGGGTGCGACGGCGAGCCGTCGGCCGGATCCCCCTCCGCCAGCGCCCGCATCGCCGCGAAGGACGCCATGATCGCCGGTGTCACGACCGCCTCGGCACCGCCCGCGAGGGCGACGTCGACCCGCCCGTACCGGATGCGGTCGACCGCCTGCCCGATCGCCTCGGTCCCGGAGGCGCACGCGCTGGTCACGGTGCGCGCCTCACCGGTGATGTGCAGGTCGAGGGAGACCTGCGAGGCCGCCTGCGAGGGCACCGTCATCGGCGTGGTCAGCGGTGGGACACCGCGCGGCCCCTTCTCCCGCAGCTTCCGGTCCCCGCCGACCAGCACCGACGCGTCCCCGAGGATGGCGCCGAGGCTCACCCCGACCCGCTCCGGATCGAGCCCGCTCTCGCGCGTACCGCCGTCCGCGTACCCCGCGTCGGCCCACGCCTCCCGCGCCGCCAGCACGGCGAACTGCGCGGCCCGGTTCATCCGCCGCGCCGCCCGGCGGGGCAGCAGCCCGGCCGGATCCACCGGCACGGTCCCGGCGATCCGCACCGGCAGCCCGTCGAACTCCTCGCCCGTCAGCTCCCGTATGCCGTGCCGTCCTTCGAGCAGCCCCTGCCACAACTCGCCCGCAC
>NZ_NCTE01001432.1:0-391 GCF_002114215.1 Streptomyces sp. 13-12-16
CCCGGCCGCGTAGGCGAGTTCCACCCAGAACGCGGCCACCGGCTCGGGCACGTCCAGGGCGGTGGCGGTCCGCTTCAGGTCCCGCACGCTCAGCCCGCCGGCCCGCAGCACCGCCGGGCCGCCCTCGTGCCAGTCCTTCAGCAGCTCCTCGACCGTCGACAGCGCCGTGTACGCCTGCCCGGCCGCCGTCGCGTCCACCACCTGTGGACGGTGTGTGGCGGCGGCCTCGACGGGCGGCGGCGACGGCTCCACCGTCCGGTGCGCCCGTCCGGCTCGCAGCCGCAGCGCGACCTCGCGCGGCAGGACGACCGTCCCGGGCGCCGTCGGCAGCAGCAGCCCCCGGTCGAGCAGCCAGCGCAGCCGGGGTGCGGGATCGGCGGGGACCCGCCCC
>NZ_NCTE01001432.1:683-1384 GCF_002114215.1 Streptomyces sp. 13-12-16
GCGGCCACGGCGGACACCGAGTCGTGCGTCGACGGCAGTCCCGCCGTCGCCACGATCTCCTGGATCCGCCCCGGCGACATCCCGGCGGTGGCCTCCCGCACGGTCGGCCCGAGCCCGGTCGGCGAGGGGTGCTGCGGCGACGGCGCCAGCAGCTCACGGGCGGTGCGCACCAGCCGCAGCCGGTCGTCACCGCCCCACACCAGCGCCTGCTCGCGCAGTACGCCGAGCGCGTGCGGCAGCGCGGCGGAGACCACCGGGTCGCGGTCGTCGCCCGCCATCAGCCCGAGCAGTTCGCCGTACGACGCCGGATCCGCCGCCACGGCCAGCGCCTGCGCCGTCTGCAGCGTGAACCGGTCCAGCCGCTCCAGCGCCCGTACGACCGAGGCGCGGGTGCCGGCGCGGGTGGCGAGCTGGGTGAGGTCGGTGGGCACGGGCGTGACGAGGTCCGGCCGGCTGCGCAGCAGCGCGGCCAGCGCCGCGTCGTCCCGCCCCCGGAGGGCCTCGGCGAGGGATCGGGGGGCCGCCGCGGGCTTCTCCTCGGTGCTCATCCGCCTCACGTTAGCGGGTGGGTACGCCGGTGGCGTGCCGGGAGTTGGGACGGCCGGTCCCACTCGCGGTACCGTCGGGCGACGGTGTCCCGACGCATCCGTCCCGGAGGGGACTTCGTGGGTATCGAGAGCGACCAGGTCGTCTACGAGTAT
>NZ_NCTE01001433.1:0-480 GCF_002114215.1 Streptomyces sp. 13-12-16
CCTGGGCGGCAACTCCCTGCTCCTGGTCACCGCCCGGACCGACGTCAACCGCGCCTTCGGCACCGACCTGCCGGTGGTCGACCTGTTCGCCCACCCCACCGTCCGGGACCTGGCACGCCACCTGTCGGAGCACCTCGGCGCCGGCACCGGGACCGACGCCGGACCGGCACGGCGGCACGAGTCCGCCCCGTCACCGCGCGGCGCCCTGGACCGCGCCAAGGACCGGGCACAACGCCAACGCGCCGCCCGCGCCCGCCGGTCCGCACGGCACGGCACGGAGCGTGACCGTGCCTGACACCACCGGGCCGGGAGGGAACGAGGCGACATCCGTGCATCACATCACCGAGCCGGGAGAGAACGAGGCACAGGCCGTGCACGACACCACCGCACCTCACGACGACGACCTCCCCGCCGTCGCCGTCATCGGCATGGCGGGACGTTTCCCCCGCGCCGACGACCTCGACGCCTTCTGGGACGACC
>NZ_NCTE01001433.1:597-1625 GCF_002114215.1 Streptomyces sp. 13-12-16
TCCGGCCCGTCACCGACGAGGAGTTCCTCGCCGCCGGCGGCGACCCGGGCGACCTGGACGACCCGGCGCTGATCCGGATGGCGTCGGTCGTCGAGGGCATCGACCGCTTCGACGCCGGGTTCTTCGGCTACAGTCCCGCCGAGGCCGCCGTGGTCGACCCCCAGCAGCGGTTGCTGCTGGAGACGGCCTACCACGCCCTGGAGGACGCCGGCTGCCTCGGCGGGAACCGTACGGGCCAGGCGTTCGGCGTGTACGCGGGCGCGGGTGACAGCCGGTACTACCCGGCCCACGTGTACCCGCGCTTCGCCGGGCAGCCCGGCTCGGTGGCGCTCGTCCACGCCGCCACGGCCAACTCCCTGGGCACCCTCGCCACCCGCGTCTCCTACGAACTCGGCCTCACCGGCCCCAGCGTCTCCCTGCAGACGGCCTGCTCCACCGCGCTGGTCGCCGTGCACACCGCCTGCCAGGACCTGCTGGACCACCGCTGCGACACCGCCCTGGCCGCCGCCGTCTCCGTCAACCCCTCGGCCGTACTGGGCTACCGCCACGTACCCGACGGGCCGTTCTCACCCGACGGGCACTGCCGCGCCTTCGCCGCGGACGCCGCCGGCACCTCCTCCGGCGACGGGGTCGGAGCCGTCGTGCTCAAGCGGCTGGAGGACGCCCTCGCCGACGGCGACCGCATCCGCGCCGTCATCCGCGGCAGCGCCGTCAACAACGACGGCCGCCGCAAGGTCGGCTTCAGCGCGCCCAGCGCCGCCGGACAGACCGAGGTCGTCCTCGCCGCGCAGGCCCAGGCCGAGGTCGACGCCGGCACCATCGGCCTGATCGAGGCGCACGGCACCGCCACCAGACTCGGCGACCCGATCGAGGTGTCCGCCCTGACGGAGGCCTTCCGGCACAGCACGGACCGGACCGGGTTCTGTGCGCTCGGCTCCGTCAAGACCAACATCGGCCACCTCGGAGCCGCCGCCGGCGTCGCCGGACTCATCAAGGCGATCCTGGCCCTGGAACACCGGCAGATCCCG
>NZ_NCTE01001434.1:0-484 GCF_002114215.1 Streptomyces sp. 13-12-16
CCCGTCCGGCGGCGCGGCACCGGGACCGGCCTCGGCGAGGACCTGCCGGTAGCCGCTGTCGCCGACGGCGGCGAAGACGCCGATCCGCAGGCCGCGGCGGCGCGGCCCGGCGTATCCGGCGCGTTCCAGCGCCTCGTGGGCGAGTTCGAGGAAGATCCGTGCCTGCGGGTCGAGCGCGCGCGCCTCCTCGGCGCCGATCCCGAAGTGCCCGGCGTCGAAGGCGGCGGGGTCGTCCAGGAAGGCACCCCACCGCCCGTCCTCCGCCGCCGCCCCGGTCGTGCCCCAGCGGCCCGCGGGCACCTCCGTCACGGCGTCGCGGCCGGCGGTGAGCAGCTCCCAGAACTCCTCCGGCGTACCCGCGCCGGGGAACCGGCAGGCCAGCCCCACCACGGCGGTCTCCGGGCCCCGGGACGACGTACCGCTCCCGGTCTCCCGCCGTTCGGAGGCCCGCCGCCCCGTCGCGTCCAGGAGGTGGCCGGTGAGG
>NZ_NCTE01001434.1:665-902 GCF_002114215.1 Streptomyces sp. 13-12-16
AGCTCGGCGAGCGCCTCCATCGCCTTGAGCGAGCCGCCGCCCAGCTCGGCGAACCGGTCCCGGTCCCCGAACGACGGCTCCGGTATGCCCAGCACCTTCGCCCAGACCTCCCGCACCACGCCCCGCACCTCCGCGCGGGAGCGGGGTGCCGGCGCCGGGCCCCCGGACGGCCCCGGCGGCTCCTGGCCTGTCGGTGCCCCTGGGGCTGCCGGGGCCTCCGGGGCCGCCCCGGAGGCG
>NZ_NCTE01001435.1:0-390 GCF_002114215.1 Streptomyces sp. 13-12-16
CGATGACCGAGCGGCTGACCGCCGCGGCGCACGCCGTCCCCGCGCTCCAGCCGTTCGTGCCGGGGCTGCGGGCCGCCTTCGCCGCCCTGACCACCTGCGACGCCGGGCCGCCCGCCCAGCGCGTCCACGGTGACCTGCACCTGGGGCAGGTGCTGCGGGCGGGGCGCGAGTGGTTCGTCATCGACTTCGAGGGCGAGCCGTCCCGGCCGCTCTCCGAACGGCGCAGCGCCCACTCCCCCGTGCGGGACATCGCCGGGATGCTGCGCTCCTTCGACTACGCCGCCCGCCAGCGCCGCCCCTGGCGCCCGGAGTGGGCGCGCCGCTGTCGTGAGGCCTACTGCGCGGGCTACGCCGCCCGCGCCGGCTGGGACCCCCGCAAGAAGCACGGCC
>NZ_NCTE01001435.1:558-797 GCF_002114215.1 Streptomyces sp. 13-12-16
CCGGGCCGTGTACGAGGTGCTGTACGAGGCCCGGCACCGACCCGACTGGCTGCCCGTACCCATGGCGGCGATCGAGCGCCTCGCCGTGAGAGGAGACTGAAGCCGTGGCCCTGCGTGACATCCCGCTTCCCGAGTCGGCCGGGCCCGTCCCGTCCGCCGCCGCGCCCCCCGGCGCCGCACCCGCCCTCGACCCGACCGACCGGGGGCGCCTGCTGGCGGGCGCCCACCACGATCCGCAC
>NZ_NCTE01000150.1 GCF_002114215.1 Streptomyces sp. 13-12-16
CCGCGGGCACAGGGCCCCGCCCGGCGGCGGGGTCGCCCTTCGGGGGCGCGGGCCGGTGGAGTGCCCGCCACCGGGTCGTGGCGCGGCGGCGTGGGACGGGCCCCCGGGTGTCCGTGCACGCCGCCCGTACGGTGGTCGGCGTCGCTGGAAGCTGTCGCACGGACCCGGACGCCCCCTCGGCTCTGTGCCCGGCACGCCGGTCGCGTGCTCCGTGACAACCTTCGTGATCTTGCTTTTGCCTTGACGTCCGGTCAAGTCCGCTATGAACGGACTGTGTTGTTCCGGGGGTCGGGAGGGAGGGTTCGTGATGGAAGCGTGACCGGAAGGGAATGGAGATCGCGCACAACCCCGGGGGCGTCTCGTGCGTCGCGGGGACGTGACGCCTCCTCGTCGGCCGGCCGTAGCGCGCGGGCGTCCGCACACGCCGACCGGCCCCGCGCCCGAGGGCGCGGGGCCGGTGTCCGCCGGGGCCCGGACGGGCGGTGGCTCAGCCCGCCAGCCCCAGCTCCCGGGCGATCAGCATCCGCTGGACCTCGCTCGTGCCCTCGCCGATCTCCAGGATCTTCGAGTCGCGCCACATACGGGCCACCGGGTACTCGTTCATGAAGCCGTAGCCGCCGTGGATCTGCGTGGCGTCACGGGCGTTGTCCACGGCGACCGTGGACGAGTACAGCTTCGCCAGCGCCGCCTCCTTCTTGAACGGCTCGCCGGCCACCAGACGGCTGGCCGCGTCGCGCCACGCGAGGCGGGCCGTGTGGGCCTTCATCTCCATGTCGGCGATCTTGAACTGGATCGCCTGGTTGGCGCCGATCGGCCTGCCGAAGGCGTGCCGCTCCTTGGCGTACTTCACCGACTCGTCCACACAGCCCTGCGCGAGACCCGTGCCCAGCGCCGCTATGGCGATGCGGCCCTCGTCCAGGATGCGCAGGAACTGCGCGTACCCGCGGCCCTCCTCGCCGAGGAGGTTGGCCGCCGGGACGCGGACGTCGGCGAAGGACAGCTCCCGCGTGTCCGAGGCGTTCCAGCCGACCTTCGAGTACGGGGCCGCCACCGTGAAGCCCGGGGTGCCGGACGGGACGATGATCGCCGAGATCAGCGGCTTGCCGTCGGGCTTGCGACCCGTCACCGCCGTGACCGTGACCAGGCCCGTGATGTCCGTGCCCGAGTTGGTGATGAAGCACTTGGTGCCGTTGATCACCCACTCGTCCGTCGACTCGTCCAGCCGGGCCGTCGTACGGGTCGCGCCCGCGTCACTGCCGCCGTCCGGCTCCGTCAGGCCGAACGCGCCCAGGATCTCGCCCGAGCAGAGGCGGGGCAGCCACGCGCGCTTCTGCTCCTCGGTGCCGAAGAGGTGGACCGGCATCGCGCCCAGCGAGACGCCCGCCTCCAGGGTGATCGCCACCGAGGAGTCCACCCGTGCCAGCTCCTCCAGGGCCACGCCCAGGGCGAAGTAGTCACCGCCCATGCCGCCGTACTCCTCCGGGAACGGCAGCCCGAACAGGCCCATCCGGCCCATCTCCCGCACGATCTCGTACGGGAACTCGTGCCGCTCGTAGAAGTCACCGATCTTCGGCGCCACCACGTCGTGTGCGAACTCCTCGACCGTGCGGCGGAGTTCTTCCAGTTCGGGGGAGAGCTTGTGGTCCATGTCGTTCACTGCTCCTGGTGGGAGAGGGCTCGTACGGTGCGGGACGGGCTGGGTCGGCCCAGGTGGGCGGCCATCCAGACGCTCGTGGCGACCAGACGGCCGAGGTCGACCCCGGTGTCGATGCCGAGGCCGCGCAGCATCCACACGAGGTCTTCGGTGGCGAGATTGCCGGTGGCGGACTTCGCGTACGGGCAGCCGCCCAGACCGCCGGCGGAGGCGTCGACCGTGGTGACGCCCCGCTGGAGCGCGGCCAGCGTGTTGGACAGGGCCTGGCCGTAGGTGTCGTGGAAGTGCACGGCCAGCGCGGACACCGGTACGTCCGCCTCGCCGAGCGCGGTCAGCAGGGCCGCCACATGGCCCGGGGTCGCCACCCCGATGGTGTCGCCCAGGCTCAGCTCGTCGCAGCCCATGTCGAGCAGGGCCCGGCACACCCTCACCACCTGGGGGAGGGGGACCGCGCCCTCCCACGGGTCGCCGAAGCACATCGACAGGTAGCCGCGGACGTGGACGTCCTCCGCCTTCGCCCGCCGCACCACCGGCTCGAACATCGCCAGCGCCTCGTCCACCGTGCGGTTGAGGTTGGCCCTGGCGAAGGACTCCGTGGCGCTGGCGAAGACCGCGACCCGCCGGGCGCCCAGCGCCAGCGCGCGGTCCAGTCCGCGCTCGTTCGGCACCAGGACCGGCAGCGACACCGGCAGGTCGGACACCGCCGGGTACAGGTCCTCGGCGTCCGCGAGCTGGGGCACCCATTTCGGGTGGACGAAGCTCGTCGCCTCGATGGTGTCCAGACCGGTGCCGGCCAGGCGGCGGACGAACTCCGCCTTGACGGCCGTCGGGACGGTCGCCTTCTCGTTCTGCAGGCCGTCGCGCGCGCCCACCTCGTGGATGCGCACCCGCGCGGGCAGTCCCTCGGCCGGTACGGCCGTCGGCAGGCCCAGTTCCGGGGCGTTCATGCCGTCTCCTCCTCCACCGGTGCGATGACCGCGAGCACCTGGTCCATGGCGACCGTCGTGCCCGGGGACACGTCCAGCTCGGTGACCGTGCCGGCGTGCGGGGCGGAGATGACGTGCTCCATCTTCATCGCCTCCACCACCAGCAGGCTCTGGCCCGCCGCCACCTCGTCGCCGACGGCCACCTTCACCACCGTCACCGTGCCCGGCATCGGCGCGGTCAGCGAGTCGGCGCCCGCCTGACCGGCACGGGTGAGGGACGCGGCGACCGGGTCGTGGTCGCGCACGTGCCAGGCGTCGCCGTCCCGGCCCAGCCAGGTGCCGTCCGGCAGGGCGGCGAAGGTGTGGGCGACGCCGTCGAGCGCGCAGGTGAACCGGTGCCCGCCCACCGGGCCCGCGGACCCCCGCACCGGGGTGCCGGC
>NZ_NCTE01001436.1 GCF_002114215.1 Streptomyces sp. 13-12-16
GAGAGGAAGCCGCCGAGGGCGTCCCCGTCGCGGCCGAACCGGCCGGGCAGGTGCGGGACCCGGCCACGGCGGTCCGACCGGCACGCCGCGCCGGTGACCCCGCCAAGGGTCCGGGACGACCACGAACCGCCCCGGCCACCCTCCGGGGCCCGCGGCAGCCGGAAAGGGGCCTGTCGCGGCACCGTACCGGCCGATGCCGTCGGCCCGCCTCCCGTCTCACCCGCCGTCAGGCGCCGTCCGGGTCAGCGCGGTTGAGGGCGGACCGCGGGGTGGTCCCCGCCGTCATCAGGTAGTCCGCGGCCGACGTGTCCGTCACCAGGCTGGTGACGAGACCGGAGCGCAGTACGGCGTCGATCGCGGGCCCCTTGCGCTGTCCGCCCGCGATCGCGACGACCTCGGGCACCCGGCGCAGCTGGTCGGTCTTGACCGTGATGCACCGCTCCCCCAGGTCCCGGCCGACCCGGCGCCCCTCCGCGTCGAAGAGGTGCGCGGACATCTCCGCGGCGACCCCGAGGGAGGCGTAGTGCGCCCGCTCCTCGTCGCTGAGCATGTCGTGCACCGTGGAGATGCCCGGCTCCCAGGAACCGATGGAGACGCAGGCGACGGTGACCTTGTCGAAGTACTCGAAGGCCCGCGCGATCCCGGTCTGGTGGCGCAGCGCCTGAGCGGTGGCCGCGTCCGGCAGCAGCATCGGCGCGTAGATGGGGTGGGCGTCGCCGCCCGACACCTGCGCGGCGCGCCGCACGGCCTCCACCGAGCCGCGCTCGGCGGTCCCGGCGTCGTACACGCCCGTGAGCTGCACGACCGTGCAGGGCGGCAGCCGGTCCAGGGCCGCCGCCATGTGGATGGTGGACCGGCCCCAGGCCAGACCCAGCACATCTCCTTCGTTGACCAGCTCGCCGAGCAGGTCGGCGGCCACCTCTCCCAGGTTCTCGGGGTCGGGTGTCTCCTCGGCCTCGGCCGGGGACTCGACCACCACGGCGTGCCTCAGGCCGTACCGGGCGCGGAGCGCGTCGGAGCGCTCGGCGTCCAGCTCGGCCGGCACGCGGATCTCGATCCGTACGAGATCCCGTTCGAGGGCGGTCTCCAGGACCCGGGCCACCTTGAAGCGGCTGACGCCGAACTCCTCGGCGATCTGGATCTTGGATTTGCCCTCGAGGTAGAAGCGGCGGGCCATGGCCGCCGCCTGCACCAGCTCAGCGGGTCCCATCCGCATGGCTGACCGGCCCGCCGACATACCCGACACGGCGATCTCCTCACTGCTGTTCACACTCTGGATTCGCCGTTCATCCTTGCAGATCCGGCGCGGTCGATCAGCCCTCCCGGGCGCCGTTCATGTTCCTGACGCTCAGTGGTCGCACGCCCACGACGCCTTGGCCGTCGCGGCCTCCGCCTGGTTGCGCAGTGCACGTACCGCCTCGGCCGGGTCCGCCGCTCCGTACACGGCGGAACCCGCGACGAAGACATCGGCGCCGGCGTCGGCGCACCGCTCGATGGTGGACGCCGAGACCCCGCCGTCGACCTGGAGCCAGAGCTCCAGACCGTGCTTGCGGATCAGCTCGCGGGTACGGCGGATCTTCGGAAGCATGATGTCGAGGAACGCCTGCCCGCCGAAGCCGGGCTCAACCGTCATGATCAGCAGCATGTCGAGCTCGGGGAGCAGGTCCTCGTACGGCTCGATGGGGGTCGCCGGCCTCAGCGCCATGGAGGCGCGGGCGCCCTTGGCGCGGATCTCCCGGGCGAGCCGCACGGGCGCGGTGGCCGCCTCGACGTGGAAGGTGACCGAACCGGCCCCCGCCTCCACGTACTGGGGTGCCCATCGGTCGGGGGCCTCGATCATCAGATGGCAGTCCAGCGGGGTGTCCGTCGCACGGGCGAGCGACTCCACGACCGGCACGCCGAGCGTGAGGTTCGGGACGAAGTGGTTGTCCATGACGTCGACGTGGAGCCAGTCGGCGCCGGCCACCGCCTTCGCCTCGTCGGCGAGGCGGGCGAAGTCGGCGGACAGGATGCTGGGGCTGATCTGCGGGGCCATGCACCAAGCGTGCCATGTCCCGCGGGGGTTGCCCGCACCGGTCCCGCGCGGGGCCGGCGTTGCTCGCCCCCGGCGCGACCGCCTTACCGGGCACGGCGGTGCCGCCGGCCGCCGGGACGGACTCCGCGTGGTACCTCGGTCCGGTCGCCCCCGGCGCGCTCCCGGCCCCCTTCGCCGTGCGGTCGGTGCCGGTCACGTCCCTGTTCCCGGACGCGGACCCGAAGGTGCGGCGGCCGCCCCCGGCGGCCCCCGGGG
>NZ_NCTE01001437.1 GCF_002114215.1 Streptomyces sp. 13-12-16
GGAGTTGCTGCGCGCCGCCCACACCGCCCGCCTCGCGGGTCTCCACCGTGCGGAGGCCGCCGCCCTGGACGTCGTGCGCCACCTGCGCGACGAGCGCGACCCGCACCGCCCCCGCGCCCTCGCCGCACTGGTCGACGCCCTGCGCGAACTCCTCCTCGTCACCCACCGGCTGCGGTCCGCCGACCCCGACCCGGCGCTCATCGGCGCGGTCCGCCACCACCACCGCCCCGACGGACCGCTGCGGCTGTACGGCGTCTGCCGCGAACCGGTGATCGGGCCGGGCGGCCTCGGCGGAGTGGTCACCCACCTCGTCGACGACGACGGCCACGCGTACACGCTCCCCGACGTCAAGCCCGGCGGTCCCGCCCGCGCCCGCCGGGCCGGTACCGCCCACGTCGCCCTCCGGTCCTTCCTGAGCGACCACTTCCGGGTGTCGCGCGGCGGCCTGATCGTCACCGGGGCGGTCGTCGCCCCGGACGGCCGCCTGCTGCCGGAACCGGGCGTCCGCGCCACCTTCGCCGCCGGACGGCCCTGGCCCCCGTCGGACCCGGACCCCGACGGAGCCGGGCCCACCGGGTCACTGACCGTCCGCGACGTGGAGATCGCCGCCACCGACGGCGAGGACCTGCTGGTCCGCGTACTGCCGGGACGGGCGGGCGGGCCGGTCCGGCTGGCTCCCGCACTCCGTCATCCCTCTCTCGCCCACACCGCGAACCTGCGGCGCCTGGGCGAGCACCCCGGGCTGCGGATCCGGGTCGTCGGACGCCTCGACCCCGACCGGGTCACCACCCTCCGCCCGCTCGCCGTCGCCCCGGTGCCCGGCACGGGGGCGACCCTGTGCCTGCCGGACGACTGGCAGGGCCGCGCCGACCTCGGCTACGACCGCCTCCGGGACGACCACTTCCCGGCGGACCCGCCCTCCCCGCCCGAACCGGCCCC
>NZ_NCTE01001438.1 GCF_002114215.1 Streptomyces sp. 13-12-16
GCGGTGACCGCGGAGCGCGCAGCCCCGGCGCCGGGACGCCCGTCGCGAGCGTTCCCGGCAGGACGGCCGGCAGGGCGCGGCGCACACCCCTCTCACCCGTGACGAGGCCGGTCCAGGCGGCGATCGAACCGGACTTCAGGGACAGCACCGGGACGGGCGCGACGCCGTCGCCCACGGGCGGCAGGGGGCGCATCGGGTCGGGGCCCTGGGGCGGCGGACGCAGTACGAGGCAGTCGTTGGCCGCGCCCAGGCCACCGGCCTCCAGGACCGCGGGGTGGGGGTGGAGCGAGGAACGGTGCCGCATGTGGGGCGGCAGCAGGTGCGTCAGGGCCGTGGGGCCGGCCCGCCCCAGCCGGTCGAGCAGCGTGTCCGCCGCGGAGCCGGCCCAGCCGTGGGCGAGTCCGTCCGTGACGACCATGAAGAGGCGGTCCCCCCTGCCGTCGAGGAGTTCGCCGATGCGGGCCGGGGTCCGCGCCCCGTTCCAGCGCAGCGACACGGGGCCGGCGGGGGCGAGGGTCAGGGCCACGGTCCGTACGCTCCGGAAGGCGCCGCTGTGTTCGGCGGCCGCGGCCAGGCTCGCCGTCTCCTCGTGCCAGACGGCCATGGTGGGGGCGTCGTCGACAAGGAGGACCAGGTCGAACGCCCGGACGTCCGCGGGCCGGAACCAGGGCAGCCACAGTCCGTCGGTGATGCCGCGCTCCGCCGTGGCCTCCTCGTCGAGTTCCACGGCGGTGCGGGAGGGTACGCGGCGCGCCAGCCGGTGCAGGGCGACCGCCAG
>NZ_NCTE01001439.1:0-1087 GCF_002114215.1 Streptomyces sp. 13-12-16
CGTCGCTCGCGGCGCCCGTCACGGCCGCGGGCCCGGCCGCGGCGGCCGTCGGCAGCACCGCCGTGACCGCGCAGACCGCGACCGCCGTGCTCAGGGCGGCCCGCACCCGTCTGGTGGTGCTCCGGTTCGCGTTTCCCCTCATGGTTTCCCCCCAGTAAGGACGCGGTCCTTCTTCCGGCTCCCCACCGGAGGACCACGAGCATGCAACCGTGGTGGCGATGTGGGGTCAATGCGTCACATGACGTATTCAGAGGCACGCTTTCGGTCATGTGGGGGCGGTCCGCTCCACATCGGCCGGGCGCTTCCCCGGAGCGGTGGGTGTCGCATGGGGACCGCGCGACGGCAGCACCTGCGCGGTCCCGGCCCGCGGGCTCAGGTGAGGGCGGTGGCCAGCAGGGCGAAGGCGGCGATGATGACGGCGACGCGGGCGTAGTGGTAGCGGTCCCAGCGGTTCATCTGCTCCTTCCAGTCCTCGGGCCGGTTCTCGGGGGTCCACGTCCTGCCCCGGTTGTTGATCGGGACGAGCAGCAGGACCGACATGATCACGCTGACGATCAGCAGCGCGGCGGCGGTGACGACGAGGCCGGTGCCGTGGTGGCCCCATCCGGCGACGGCCCAGACCGCGACGAGGACGAGCGAGCCGGTGTACCAGAACGGCATCACGGCGCCGAGCATCCGGCCCCCGTGGGCGCGGCCGAGCTGGTCGCTGTCGCCGGGGAGTGCGTTGAGGATCGGGTTGACGACGAAGGCGACGGAGAACTCCGCCCCCACCATCAGGCCGACGACCACGGTGGTGAAGACCTCGAGTGCGGTGAGCATGACTACCCCTCCTGGGATCTAGCGGTGCTAGCTGATGGAGCAACGCTAGACCTGCTGCCGCTCGATTGTCTAGCGATGCTAGGATCGGGTCATGTCGGTACAGGAACGCAAGGAACGCGAACGGGCGGTCCGCGAACGCCTCATCGTGGCGACGGCCCGCGAACTCGCCGAGCAGCAGGGCTGGGACGCGGTCACCACCCGCCGGCTCGCCGAGCGCATCGAGTACAGCCAGCCCGTCCTCTACAGCCACTTCCGCGGCAAGCGCGAG
>NZ_NCTE01001439.1:1240-3740 GCF_002114215.1 Streptomyces sp. 13-12-16
AGATGGCCGCGGCACTGCGGGCCGCGACCTCCGCCGCCGACGGCCCGCGCGCCCGGGTCACCGCCCTCGCCCGCGCCTACCTCGACTTCGCCGCACGCAACCCGGCGGTCTACGACGCCATGTTCCGGCTCGACGGCGGCCTGGCGTTCGCGCAGGAGGACACCCCGAAGCCGCTGAAGGACGGCTTCGCCGCCCTGCTGGAAAGCCTCACCGAGGTCGCCGGGGACGGCGTCCACCCGGGACTGTTCACCGAGGTCTTCTGGGCATCCCTGCACGGCCTGGCCACCCTCACCCGGGCGGGACGACTGCCCCCGGAGGACGCCGAACGGAGGGTGGAACTGCTGGTGGACCGGCTCGCCGCACTCTGACACACCGTCCGGCGGCCGGCCGCCACGGGCGCCCGACTCCTCCCCGAGCCACTCACCTCACGACCGGATCACATCGTCCTGGGCCGCTCCTGGAGCCATGACGGTGACCCCCGGATTCCCGCCCGGCCCGTCCGGCCCCGCTCCTGGTGGGACGCAGCGGCCGACGGGCCCGTCGGCCGGGAAGCGGCCCCGGCCGGAAGAACCTCCCGCCCGGGCCCTTCTGCGCTTGCCGGAGGAGGGATGTCTCCCAGGGGTCACTCCCCGTCGACGCAGTCCGCCGCGGCCTTCAGATGTCCTGAGAGGCCTCGTCCTCGCCGAGCCGCTGGTCGAGGTCGCTCGTCCACTGCTGGGCCCACGCCCTGAGCTCCGTGATCTGTTCCCCGGTGAGACCGTAGGAGGCGAACTCCTCGTCGTCGTACCACTCGGCGCCGGCCAGGCGGTCACGCAGGTCCTGGCGGCGGAACTCGTCGCGGCCGTGCCGTTCGCCCAGCCGCTCGAGCTCGGTGACCGTGTGATGGGCGGAGGCGGCGTGGACGTCGATCAGGTCGCGGACCGCGCCGCGGTCGGCGAGAGCGCGGACCTTGGTGCCGATCACATCGTCGAGGGCGAGGACCGGGCCGTACTCGGTGGTGAGCGGTGCGGCCCACAGGTTCTCCTTGAGGACGTCCACCTCGCAGTCCTCGCCGGTGTCCGGGTCGGCCACCACGAGGCGTGCCGACAGCGGGTCGACGCCGATCACCGTCACGCGCCAGCCCCGTTCGGTCAGTGCCCGGCACAGGTGCTCGGCGATGTCCGCCATGGGGGCGGGGTTCTCCGTGGCGACGTCGAGGTCCTGGCTGAGCCGGTCGACCAGCCCGTGCGCCTGGACGGCGTATCCGCCGGTGACAACCAGCGGGTAGGCCGTGCCGACGGCGAGGACGTCGGACAGGAGACGGCGGTGCAGATCGCTGAGGTTCACGCGACGGCGGACGCCTCACGGGCGAGCTCGGGGAAGGCGTCCTCCCACACATCGCGGATGTGCCTGCTGACCAGGGTGCGCAGCGCGGGCCACTGGGAGGCGAGCAGGTCCCGGTTCAGGAAAGCGAGGAGGTCCTGGTGCCGCCCCTCGGCCAGGACGGTCCGGTAGAGGCTCATCCGCTGACGCGGCCGGTCGAGGTCGTATGCGCGCAGGCCGGACCAGGCGACGTGCAGCGGGAGTTCGACCCGCCCGTGCACCGGCCCGGTCAGCTCTTCCAGACGGTCGGGCAGACGGGCCGCGTACCGGGCACGCAGCACCTCTGCGGCGGAGGGTTCGAGCGAGCGGTGGTACAGCGGGTCCATGCCCGGCATTATCCCTCCGCTCGTCGAGTCCGTCGAAGGCCGCGCGCGGTGATCTCGACGCTCGGGGTGCCCTACGGCCGAAACCCCGTCACGGTGTACTCCGAGGGCATCACCCACATCACACGGGCCATGACCGAACACGGCGTCCGACGCCTGGTCTGCGTGACCTCGACCCTGCTCTTCGACGTGCCGGCACCCGGCGAGACCTTCTTCTTCCGGAAGGTGCTCGAGCCCTTCATCGCGCGCACCGTCGCGCGCACCGTGAAGGCCGCCCGCGTGCCGGCCGGCTACGCCAGCCGGCGCACCGAGGACCTGGACGTCCACTACCCTCGCGTCAACGGCGACGACGCGGCGGTGCTGTTCACGGGCGACTCCTCCCCGTACGCCGTCATGGTCATGGACCTCACCCCGGACGGCGACCAGGTCTCCGGCGTCTACGTCGTCACCAACCCGGCCAAGCTCACCCACGTACGACCGGACGACGGGCAGGACCCGCCGGGCGAGGACACACCCCCGAACCGCCCCGGGGTCCGTCGGCCGCCTGCCCCCGGAGAACACGCATGACCACGGCCGAGCAACCGGACTCGCGCGGGACGGGACCACGCCCGGCCGGACCGGCAGGCCGTCGATGGTCACGGAGGCCCTCCCGGGGGTGCGCGGCCTCGGGTACCGGCGGACTCTCGTGATCAACTGTCGCCGGTTCCCCGGTGGAACCCAACCTGCCGGTGACCGTGTGTGATCCCCGACAGCGTGTCGGCTCCAGGTCCCGCCGGTCTCGTTGAGCCGGCGGGGGGGGGGTCTTGGGGGGCGAG
>NZ_NCTE01001439.1:3894-5903 GCF_002114215.1 Streptomyces sp. 13-12-16
AGGAAAGGGGCCGCCGCAGGAACCGGTCACGCGCTCCGGGTCGGGAGCCAGGTGTCGATGACCTCGGCGACAAGGGCGGCGCCGCGACTGTTCTGATGGATGTGGTCGGTCGTGAGCACGAGACCCCGGCGCCGGGAGATCGTGTCGAGGCTGCGGCGCAGCACGGCGCGCCGGACGAGGACGCTGACGCTCGCCGCGGGTGTCGGCTCCTGGTAGGGGATCGGCGGCGGGTCCGCCTGGCGCAGTTCCTCGGTCTGGCGTTCGTGGAGCGGGAGATAGGTCGCCTTGTTGGTGGTGGCGACCTCGGCGATCATGCGGCTGTACGCCCGTGATGCCTGTGCCGCGGCTCCGTCGGGTTGTTGGCCGAGGACCGGGAGGGACAGCAGAGCGATCGTCGCGTCGGTCTGCGTTCGCAGCCGTTCGACGACGGCTGCCAGGCACTGCTGGAACCAGCCGGCTGACGGGCGCTCGGGGAGCTGTTTGCGCTCCATGGCCCGCTCGACGGGGTAGCCGGCGAGGCTCGCCCGGGCGTCGTTGGTCCCGATCAACACGGTGATCACGTCGGGTGGGTCCGCGACGACGGCATCGAGGCGGCGTGAGAGGTTGTAGGCGAAGTCGCCGTTGACGCCGAAGCGGGCGAGCCGTATGTCGCCTGGAGGGTGGCGCCGTTCGAGAAGGTCCAGGTAGTCGACGCTGAGCTGCGCACGGGTGATGCTGTCGCCGAGACACGCGACACGGGTCGTCACGGTGTTCGCGGGCCGGACGTGCCGGCCTGCTCGGTCAGGCGGGCTTCGGTCCGGGGACGGTGGTCGGTGCCGAGGCCGGCGGTGATGGTCAGGATGGACGCCGGCCCCGCCATGTCGACCGCGTGCCATGTCCCGGCCGGGTTGACGGTGGCCTCGCCCGGCCCGAGCACAACCCGGTCGGGCACTCCGTCCACATCGCGGGTGACCGTCACCGACCCGCTGAGGCAGATGACCAGTTCGTCGCCGGCGGGGTGGCGCTCCCAATGGTCGCCGGGGCCGTCGCCGTCGAAGATCGTCACCAGCCGGCCCTCGGCGCCGTCCGCCGCGACCGCGGCGCTGTAGGCCTGGAGCACCTCCGGGTCCCAGGCGAAGCCCTGGACGGGTTTCGCTCTCGACCCCAGCCCGAGGTGTACGGGGGTGGTCCGCAGGTCGATGGCGTCAGAATCGTGATCGACGAGTCTCATGCCGACGATCGTCACAGGACGGCGATCGGGTGGTCTTGAAGGAAAGGGAACGGAAGCCGACACGATGGGCGGCTACCCGGTCCCGAGAAGGACTTCGCCGCGACGCCAGACCGTCGGCGACCGGCCCGTGAACTCGCGCCAGTCCCGAACGAGATGGGCCTGGTCGGCGTAGCCGGAGACGGTCGCCACATCGGCCCACGGGAGCGGCTCGTGCGCCGTCGCCAGTTCGTGCGCGTGCTCGAAACGCAGAACTCGGGCGAAGGTCTTCGGTGACAGGCCCACCTCACCGCGAAACCGCTCGGTGAGGTACCGACGGCTCCAGCCCAGTTCCGCGGCCACCGCCCCGACCTGGACGCGGCCCCGCGAGGCCGAGAGGCGGCGCCAGGCCTCGGCCACCTCGGGGCGCACCCGGGACACGCTGTCGTCTCCGGCGCCGCGGCCGACGGCGCGCAGGAGCAACTCGTCCAGCACGGCGAACCGCGCCACCCATGTCGTCGCCGCGCGGAGCCGGTCGACCAGCTCGACGCCGAGCGTTCCGAGAAGCTCGTCGAGTGGAACCAGCCGGTGGGCGAGATCAGCGGCGGGCATGCCGTAGACGGCCCGGGCCCCGAGCGGTGTCAGCGACACCTGCACGCCTTCCTGGCGTCCGTCGTGGTGGATCGCGACGGCCCGGCGCATCAGACCGCCGGCCACGCTGCCGAATCCGGTGACCGGTGACCCGTCGTCGACGCCCGCCGCCACTTTCAAAGGGCCGGACAGACTGATCACCGCAGTGAGCACGCGACCCGGCGGACCGCAG
>NZ_NCTE01001439.1:6049-6343 GCF_002114215.1 Streptomyces sp. 13-12-16
GAAACCGACATACGAGCTGACGTACCGCCGCAAGGCGGGCGCCGGTCGTGCATCGATCCCGGCGGCCGTATGGTCTTTCACCCCCGCAGTGTACGAACCGGCGTTCGGAACACCGGTACAGCGGTCGGCGCTGAGAACGATCGAGGTCGGGGCGCGAGTGCACCGGCGCGGTTCTCGTGCTCGCGGCGGGCCTTGCGCCGGGCCGGGACCGCGGGGACGTCCCGGCCGCCGTCGAGCGCCCGGCAGTTCGGTGACGCCGCGCCGGAGGTACCGGCCGCGGGCCCGGCGCGAGAC
>NZ_NCTE01001440.1 GCF_002114215.1 Streptomyces sp. 13-12-16
GCGCGGGTGCGCCGGACGTCCGGCCCGGGTCCCGCCCGGAGCCCGCGCACCCGCTGCTCACCGCCTCCGACCCCGACGACCACCCTCCCGTCCGCGCACCCGGCGCCGCCCCCGCCCCTCCGGCGGGCAGGACGGTACGGGCCCGGTCGTCGGCCCCACCCCCCATCTGACACGACTGCCGCGGAAAGGCACCCACGCCATGCGCAGCGCTTCTACGGAACAGCCGAGCAGCGAGCGCCCAGTGCGCCACACGTCCCCCACCGGAGTGGCACGGACCACGCCCCTCGCGGCACTGTCCCGCGTGCCGTGGGCCGACATGCAGGACTCCACCGGCTCGGCGGCGGCCATCCCCCTGCTGCTGAACGGCATCGCCTGGGGGGACACCGGCACCGCCCGCGCCGCCCTGGAGGATCTGCGGAAACGGATCTGCCAGTACGGCTTCGTCACGGAACAGGCGACCGCCGCCACGGTCCCCTTCCTCTGGGAACTGGCCCAGCTTCCGCACGTCACCTGCCGGGCCGGGATCATCCAGCTGCTCAAGGCCATCGCCGACGCCCGGCAGTGGGAGAGCACCGCCGCCGCGTATCCCAAGCTGCTCAGCCGCCGGGAGAACCCGGTGGTGTGGGAGCGGGCCGCCCGGCAGGCGGTGCGCGCCCGGCGCGGCGACCTGAACCGGCTGCTGGCCGAGCCGGACACCGAGATCGCCCGTGCCACCACCGAGCTGGCCCGCGCCCTGGCCGACTGAGCCGGCGGGGCCGGGTTCCTCGAAACGGACACAGTCCGGGGTGGCCCGGTCGAAGAACGCGCGCGACCTTCGGGGGACGAGTCGCGCGCCGGGGGAGGGTCGCGCGCGGCCGATGGGGGGCGGCCGCGCGCGACCCGGGG
>NZ_NCTE01001441.1:0-2777 GCF_002114215.1 Streptomyces sp. 13-12-16
GGGGCGGTTCACCTGCGAGGGGCGTGAGCCCTGGTAGTCGTACGAGTCACCGCCGCCGTACGACGGTCCGCCGGGAGGCTGCTGGAAGGGACCGCCCGGACCCGGACCCGGACCTGGGGCCGGCGGACGCGGGGCGGCCGGGGTGTACGAGGTCGCCGTGTTCGTCAGGAAGTTCCACCGGCACTCCTCGCAGAACGGCGCCGCGCCCTCACGCGGCGTACGGCACTGCGGGCACAGCTCCGTCCGGCCGCCACCGGGACCGCCGAAACCACCGGGGCCGCCGGGACCGCCGGCGGGGCCGCCCGGCGGCGGGAAGCCGTAACCGCCACCGGGCGCGGGCGGCGGGGGAGGAGGAGGTGGGGGCACGGCACCCGCCATGCGGTGACCGCACACCTCGCACCAGTCGTCGGAACCCGACTGGTGTCCGTTCGGGCAGGTCGGCATGTCGGCGCTTCCCCCTCTCCTTGTCCGGCCGGTTCCGGCCGGTTTCTCCCACCCCGAGGGGTCGGGCTCGACTACTTACGGATCACTTCTTTACACGAACAGTCTTTGTCGACCGAGTCTCGAGCGTCATCTCGTCGGCCTCCTCGACCTTCGCCTTCAGTCGCACAGTACCCGTCGCGGCATCGACCACGTCCACCACCTTCGAAAGCAGTTTCGCAGTATCCGCGTTGCCGGACGCGCTCGCGAGCTGCACGGCCCTGCCCAGTTTGGCCGTCGCTCCGTCGATATCCCCCTCTTTGCGCAGATCCAGACCCTGTTGGATGACTTCCGCCAGTTCCGCCTGCCCGGTGTAGTGGGCGACCTGGGGGTTGATCGACGTCGAGGCGGCCATGTCGTCCGTCCACACGGCCCGGACCAGACCCTGCGCCCCGAGGTTGCGCACGCCGCCGTCGGACGGCTGCGGGATCACCAGCGACAACCGGGCCGCCAGCATCTCCTGCCCGATGTTCGCGGGCGTCACCTCGACGCAGACGTGGTAGTCGCGGGACTCGTCACCCCAGGAACCCAGCGGGTAGTCGCCCGCGCGCGGACCCGCCTCCGTGCGGCGGCCGGTCAGCTCCTCGACCGTGGGCGCGACCTGCTTGACGAACCTCACCGTCGTACCGACCGGGGTCCACAGCCGCAGCGAGACGTCCGCGACCTCCTTGCCCATCGCCGTCTCCATCATCCGTGTGAAGTCGGCGGCGAGACCGGCCGGGTCGGCGACGATGTCGGCGGTGCCGAGGAGGGCGGAGGCGATGGCTGTGACTTCTTTCACTTCCCAGTCGGTGCCCACACCGCGGGCGTCACAGGTGAACCGTCCGGCGCAGGCGTCCAGGGCCGCCTTCAGGTCCTCCGCCGACTCGTGCTCGTTGCGGCCGTCGGTGAGCAGGATGCCGTGCCGGATCGCCACGTCCGCCGACGCCAGCAGCCGGTCGGCCAGCCGCAGCCAGGTGCCGATCGCCGTGCCGCCGCCCGCGCTCAGCTTCCGCAGCGCCTGCTTGGCCTGCTCACGGGTGGAGGCGTCGGCGACCGCGAGGCCGCCACCGCCCGGATACACCTCCTTGGCCACGTGCGTGCCGCCGACCACCGCGAAGTTCACGCCGTCGCGCAGGGCGTCGATCGCGGCGGCCGTCGCGTCACGGGCGTTGCGCATCTTGGTCGGCGGGTAGTCCATCGAGCCCGAGCAGTCGACCATGAGGACCACGGCCGCCGACGGGCCCTGGCCGGGCGGGTAGAGATGGGGTGCCGCCACCGCGCTGCCGATGGTGCCGCCGCCGGTCGCGGTCACCGTGACGATGGCGTTGACCTCGCGGCCGCCCTCCGGCAGGTACTCGTTCTGGTACACGTCCACCGAGAACTGCGGCACGTTCGATTTCGAGAAATTGGCCATGCCTGTTTCGATCCCCCTTGGATGCCCCGGCGGCGCGGGGCGACGACGGATGACGGACCGGTCCCCTCCGGTCCGTTGAGGCTTCCCCGTGCGAGGCGTCCCGTAAGCGGCCTCAGGCCGATCCTGCCCCCTGCGGGACGGCCGGGAACGGCACGAGGGCCACTGTTACGTTGTCGTGGCCCCCGCCGTCGAGGGCGTGACCGACCAGGACCCGGGCGGCGTGCAGCGGTCGTACGGCCGCGTCCGCGGGCACGGCCTCGGCCATCTCGTCGGCCGACTCCGCGTAGTTCCACAGGCCGTCCGTGCAGACCACGACCACACCGGGCCGGTCCGGCTTGAACGAGGCGGTGTGCGGCTCCAGTTCGTAGGCGTCGGCGCCGAGCCAGCCGGTGATCGCGTGCGCGCGCTGGTCGGCGTACGCCTCGGCCTCGCCCATCAGGCCCGCGGCGACCATCTGCGCGGCCCACGAGTCGTCCTCGGTGAGCCGGGCCGCCGGGGTGGAGCGGTCGACCGGGATCCAGTAGACGCGGCTGTCGCCGACCCAGCCGACCACCAGCAGACCGGCCGTCACCACGGCGCCGACGATGGTGCACGCCGGGGCGTTCTGGTGCGGGGCGTGCTCACGGGCCGCCGCGGGCTCGTCGGCCAGCGCGTTGACCGCCTCGGAGGCGGCGACGATCGCGTCGTGCATCGCCTGCTGCGGGTGCGTGCCGCGCGGCAGGGCCGCGAGCAGGGACTCGTTCGCCGCGCGGGAGGCGGCGAGTGACGCCTCGTCGGGGCGGGTCGCGGAGGAGACGCCGTCGCAGACGATCGCCACGGAGGCGGGGGAGCCGTCGGGCAGCGCCGTGGTGCTCACGGCGAAGGCGTCCTCGTTGCGGTGGTGGCGCAGGCCGCGGTCGCT
>NZ_NCTE01001441.1:2963-3206 GCF_002114215.1 Streptomyces sp. 13-12-16
GTGGCTGGGCGTGGCCGCAGTTCTCGCAGTAGCCGTCGTCGTCGACCCGTCCCGCACGGCAGGCCACGCACACCGCGGCACCGCCGCCGGTCGCCGCCTGCTCGGCCGCCACCCGCGGATCCGGCGCCTGGAGCGGGTACTCGTCGGGCTGCGCGGCCCGCTCCTCCGCCTGCGCACGCCGGTCGAACCGCACCCCGGACGACGGCGCGGGGTCCTCCTCCGACGCGGACGGCGGCACGTGCG
>NZ_NCTE01001442.1 GCF_002114215.1 Streptomyces sp. 13-12-16
CCCCCCTCGGCCCTCCGGGGGACACCGCGCCGCCCGCACCCGCCGCCCCCCGCTCCATGGCCGCCCCCGCCCGCGACGGCGACCTGCGCCGCACCTTCCCGGCGTTCCCGCCCCGGGCCGCGGACCGCGAGGGCTTCGCCGAGACCTGGTGGGGTGACGCATGGGTCACGGCGCTGGAGGAGGGCGCACTGGACGCCGCCCGGCTCGCACGCGGACGCGGATACGCCGAGCGGGGCCACGTGGACGCCATCACCGTCACGCCGGGACTGGTCCTCGCGTACGTGCAGGGCGGCCGCCCGCGGCCGTACCGCGTCCAGGTGCGGCTGCGGACGTTCACGGACGCCGACTGGGAGCGGTTCCTGGACGCCGCCGCCGACCGCCCCGGCCACATCGCGGCGCTGCTGGACAAGGAGATGCCCCAGTCCCTCGCCGACTGCGGAGCGGCGCTGCTGCCCGGCCCCGGCGACCTCGTCCCGCGGTGCAGCTGCCCCGATTCCGGCGACCCCTGCAAGCACGCCGCGGCCCTCTGCTACCAGACGGCCCGGCTGCTCGACGCCGACCCGTTCGTGCTGCTCCTGCTGCGCGGACGCGGTGAGCGCCAGGTGATCGACGCGCTGTCCCGGCTCAGCGCCACCCGCGCGGCCCGCGCCGCCCAGGAGAGGGAACCGGAACCCCTGCCGGGCATCCGGGCAGCCGATGTCCTCGCCCGCCGCGACCGCGGGCTCCCCCCGCTCCCGGCCCCGTCGCCC
>NZ_NCTE01000151.1:0-11627 GCF_002114215.1 Streptomyces sp. 13-12-16
CGGGCGCGCCGGGGACGGGCGCGCCCGCGCGGCGGAGCCGCACGCGGACACGGCCCCGAGCCCCTCGGGGAGTCGGGTGTCCCGCCGTGTCGTTCCGCGGGTGAGCCGGGGTCGGTCGCGCCCGCGCGGGCGGTGCCGCACGTCGACACGGTCCCGCGTCCTGGAAGGGCGCACCTGTGCGGCGGAGTCGTGCGTCTAGGTGATCAGGGCGTCGGTGTGGGCGGCGCCCGATTCGGTCACGATCTCCTCGATCGTCTGGGCGGTGCGTACCGTCGCGAAGGTGATGCCTCCCGTGCCGTCCGGGGTGAAGCCGTGGACACCGGGGCGGGGGAGCGAGTTGTAGGCGTAGTGGTGGGCGAAGTAGTACGCGCCCGTGTCCAGCGCCGCCGCGTGGTCGCCCTGTTCCAGCAGGGGCAGTGACTGCGCCCGGGCGAGCAGGTCGCCCGCGAAGCAGGCCGGTCCCGCCACGTCCTGCACGACCGCCGGGCCCTCCTTGGGCCGCCCCTTCGCGTCGTACGCGGCGATCCTCAGCGGCCACGACTCCGGCGCGTACACCGTCCGCGTCGCCACCTGAACGCCCGCGTGCGTCACCGCGACCGGACGCCCGCCCGCGCTCTTGGCGTACTCCACGCGCGCGACCACCGTGCCGTGCTTGGCCAGCAGCGACCGGCCGAACTCGGTGACCAGCCCGTACCGCCCGTCGAACAGCCCCGGCACCGTCTCGCTCAGCAGCCGCGCGTACCGTCCGTACGTCGGTGTGCTCGCCTCGGAGGCGAAGTTCACCGGCAGCCCGCCGCCGATGTCGACGGTGTCGACCTGGTGGCGTCCCGCGCGCCGGTTGATCTCCTCCGCCAGTTCGTACGTCTGGGCGACACCCCGCGCCATCATCGTCAGCTCGATGCCCTGGGAGCCGGTGTGCGCGTGCAGCCGGGTCAGCCACGGCCGGTCCAGGTACGCCCGCACGACCCACTCCCGCGCGCCCTCGTCGCGCAGCGCCACCCCGAACTTCGACGTCGCCGTCGCCGTGGACAGCGCCTCGATGGAGCCGCCTCCGACCTGTGGGTTCACCCGGATGCCGACGGGGGAGCGGGAGCCGGAGCCCGCCATCAGGGCGTCGAGGCGGGCCAGTTCCTGCGGGTTGTCCGCGTTGACGGCGATGCCCAGCGCGAGCGCCTCCCGCAGTTCGGCGGACGTCTTGGCGGGCGAGTCGAGGACCGTGCGCTCCGGCTCCACCCCCGCCGCCCGCGCCAGCGCCAGCTCACCCGGGCTGGCCACTTCCGCGCCGATGCCCTCCGCGCGCAGCAGCCGCAGCACCGGCACCAGCGGGCTCGCCTTCACCGCGAAGGCGTGCAGCACGGGCGTGCCGGGCGCCGTCACCGCCTCGAACGCCGCCCGCAGTTCGGCCGCCGACTCCCGGATGCCGGTCACGTCGAGCAGGGCCACCAGGGGCGTGCCGGCGTCGACCAGCCCCTGCTCCACGGCGGCCCGCACCGCGGCGTTCCGCCGGGCCACCCGCCCCTCGGCGTACACGTCCACCTCGTCCGTCCGGCCGTCGTCGTAGGCCACCGTGTCCCCCGTCCCGTCGGTGTTCTCCAGGTTCGCCCGCATGGGACCAGCCAAACATCCCCCCGCACGGCCGTGCCGACGCGTCCCCGTCTTGACTAGTTCTATTCAGATAATGAGGATGTGAATATCTGCAGTAACCGTCCGCAGTACAGGAGGCAGACCATGTCCGGACCCCGCCCGCCCGTCTCCCGCCACCACCCTCAACCGAGGCCCTGCGGGCCGCCCCCTGGTTCTGTCCGAGCGCCGCGCGGCACCGAACCGAGCGCCCTGGGATGGCAGCAGGAGGCCGCCCTGCGGATGCTGCAGAACAACCTCGACCCGGAGGTCGCCGAGCATCCCGACAAGCTCGTCGTCTACGGCGGCACGGGGAAGGCGGCCCGCGACTGGCGCTCCTTCGACGCCATGGTCCGCACGCTGCGCACCCTCGAGCAGGACGAGACGATGCTCGTCCAGTCCGGCCGTCCCGTCGGCGTCATGCAGACCCACGAGTGGGCCCCGCGCGTCCTCATCGCCAACTCCAACCTCGTCGGCGACTGGGCCAACTGGGAGGAGTTCCGCCGCCTGGAGGCCCTCGGCCTGACCATGTACGGGCAGATGACCGCCGGCTCCTGGATCTACATCGGCACCCAGGGCATCCTCCAGGGCACCTACGAGACCTTCGCCGCCGTCGCCGCGAAGAAGTTCGGCGGCACGCTGGCCGGGACGATCACCCTCACCGCCGGCCTCGGCGGCATGGGCGGCGCCCAGCCGCTGGCCGTCACCATGAACGACGGCGTCGCCATCTGCGTCGACTGCGACCCCCGCGCGATCGACCGCCGCATCGAGCACCGCTACCTCGACGTGAAGGCCGACTCCCTCGACCACGCCCTCCAGCTGGCCACCGAGGCCCGGGACCGGCGCAAGCCGCTCTCCATCGGCGTCCTCGGCAACGCCGCCGAGCTGGTGCCGCAACTGCTCGCCATGGGCGCGCCCATCGACATCGTCACCGACCAGACCTCCGCCCACGACCCGCTGGCGTACCTGCCGTTGGGCGTCGCCTTCGAGGACATGGCGGACGCCGCCGCGAAGGACCCGGCCGGTTTCACCACCCGGGCCCGCGAGTCCATGGCCCGGCACGTCGAGGCGATGGTCGGCTTCCAGGACGCCGGCGCCGAGGTGTTCGACTACGGCAACTCCATCCGCGGTGAGGCGCAGCTCGCCGGGTACGAGCGCGCTTTCGCCTTCCCGGGGTTCGTGCCGGCGTACATCCGGCCGCTGTTCTGCGAGGGCAAGGGACCCTTCCGGTGGGCCGCGCTGTCGGGCGATCCCGCCGACATCGCCAGGACCGACAAGGCGATCCTGGAGCTGTTCCCGGAGAACGAGTCCCTGGCCCGGTGGATCAGGATGGCGGGGGAGCGGGTGCGCTTCCAGGGGCTGCCCGCGCGTATCTGCTGGCTGGGGTACGGGGAGCGGGACAGGGCCGGGGAGCGGTTCAACGACATGGTCGCGAGCGGGGAGCTGGCCGCGCCGATCGTCATCGGGCGGGACCATCTCGACTGCGGTTCGGTGGCTTCTCCCTACCGGGAGACCGAGGCGATGCTGGACGGGTCCGACGCGATCGCCGACTGGCCGTTGCTGAACGCGATGGTGAACGTGGCTTCCGGGGCGTCGTGGGTGTCCATCCACCACGGTGGGGGTGTGGGCATGGGGCGGTCGATCCACGCGGGGCAGGTGACCGTCGCCGACGGGACCGCGCTGGCGGGGGAGAAGATCCGGCGGGTGCTCACGAACGATCCCGGGATGGGTGTGATCCGGCATGTCGACGCCGGGTACGACATCGCGGAGTCGGTGGCGGGTTCGCGGGGTGTGCGGGTGCCGATGCGTGAGGGTGACCAGGCGTGAGCGACGGCACCTCTTCGGTGGGGGCCGGGGCGTCGTCACCGCCTGCGGGTCCGGCTGTGACCGACCTCCCCCACAGCCCGAAGGACACGGAAGGCACCCCCACCGCCCTGCGGAACGACTGCCCACGGCCCGGGCGGGGCGACGGCTCACAGCCTGGGCGGGCCGACGGCCTGCGGCCCGGGTCCGGTCCGGGGCTCGGCGTGGCCTCCTTCCACGAGATGTGGGCCCAGTTGCGGCCCATCGGGCGCCATGCCGCTTCCGGTGGCTACCGGCGGTTCGCCTGGGGTGAGGCCGACGCCGACTGCCGGGACTGGTTCGAGGCGCAGGCGCGCAGCCGCGGGCTGGCCTACGAGGTCGACCGGAACGGGAATCAGTGGGCCTGGCTCGGGGACCCGGCTGGCGGGGACGCCGTCGTCACCGGGTCGCACCTGGACTCGGTGCCGGACGGCGGGGCCTTCGACGGACCCCTCGGGGTCGTGTCCGCCTTCGCCGCGCTGGACGAGCTGCGGCGGCGGGGCGTGCGGTTCGGCAAGCCGCTCGGCGTCGTCAACTTCGGGGACGAGGAGGGCGCCCGCTTCGGGCTCGCCTGTGTCGGTTCCCGGCTCACCGCGGGCGCGCTCACCGTCGAGCAGGCCCACCGGCTCACCGACGGGGACGGCATCACCCTCCCGCAGGCGATGGAGGCCGCCGGACACGACCCGGACGCCATCGGCCCCGACCCCGAACGGCTCGACCGCATCGGCGCCTTCGTCGAACTGCACGTCGAACAGGGCCGCGCCCTGGACCTGTCCGGCGACCGCGTCGGCATCGCGTCCGCCATCTGGCCGCACGGCCGCTGGCGGTTCGACTTCCGGGGCGAGGCCAACCACGCCGGCACCACCCGCCTCGCCGACCGGCGCGACCCCATGCTGTCGTACGCCGAAACCGTCCTCGCCGCCCGCCGCGAGGCCGAACTCGCCGGTGCCGTCGCCACCTTCGGCAAGATCGCGGTCGAGCCGAACGGCGTCAACGCCATCCCCTCCCTGGTGCGCGGCTGGCTCGACTCCCGTGCCGCCGACCAGGAGAGCCTGGACGCCGTGGTGGACGGCGTGCGGGAGGCCGCCCGCGCCCACGCGCGGGAGCACGGCGTCACCCTCGACGTCGAGCGCGAGTCCTTCACCCCCGTCGTCGAGTTCGACCACGCCCTGCGCGACGAACTCGCCCGCATCCTCGGCACCGGCACCGACCTGAAGGTGCCCGTCCTCGGCACCGGCGCCGGACACGACGCCGGAATCCTCTCCGGACGCGTCCCGACCGCCATGCTGTTCGTGCGCAACCCCACCGGCGTCTCGCACTCCCCGGCCGAGTCCGCCACCGAGGACGACTGCGTGGCCGGGGTCCTCGCACTCGCCGACGTACTGGAAGGACTGGCCCGCACGTGACTGCCACCCCGCGGACGTACTGGCTGGAGCACGCCTGGCTCGGCACCCTCCCCCGAGCCCTCGGCTCCGCCCGGGCAGGGGGGACCACCGTCGAGCCGGGCGTGACCGTCGAGGTCCGGGACGGGCGCATCACCGCCGTCCGCCCGGACACCCCCGCCCCGCCGCCCGGCGCCGAGATCCTGCGCGGACTGACCCTCCCCGGACTGGCGAACGCCCACAGCCACGCCTTCCACCGCGCCCTGCGCTCCACCGTCCAGGTGGGGTCCGGGACCTTCTGGACCTGGCGCGAGGTCATGTACGCCACGGCCGACCGGCTCACCCCGGACACGTACCACGCCCTCGCCCGTGCGGCCTACGCCGAGATGGCGCTGGCCGGCATCACCACCGTCGGCGAGTTCCACTACGTCCACCACGCCCCCGGCGGCACGCCCTACGCCGACCCCAACGCCATGGGCGAGGCGCTCATCGAGGCCGCCGCCGAAGCCGGTATCCGGATCACCCTCCTCGACACCGCCTATCTCTCCTCCGGATTCGGCCGGCCGCCCACCACCCACCAGCTCCGCTTCTCCGACGGCGACGCGGACACCTGGGCCGGGCGCTGTTCGGTTCTCAAGGAACGGGATCACGCACGGATCGGGGCGGCCGTCCACTCCGTACGGGCCGTGCCGGCGGAGCAGTTGGCGACCGTGGCGCGGTGGGCCGAGGAGCGGCGGGCCCCGCTCCATGTGCACCTGTCCGAGCAGACCGCCGAGAACGACGCCTGCCGGGAGGCCCACGGCTGCACCCCGACGCAGCTCCTGGCCCTGCACGGCGTCCTCGGACCGCGCACCACCGGTGTCCACAACACCCACCTCACCGCCGAGGACATCGCCCTCATCGGCGGCAGCGGCACCGGCACCTGCATGTGCCCGACCACCGAACGCGACCTCGCCGACGGCATCGGACCCGCCGCCGCCCTGCAGAACGAGGGCTCCCCGCTCTGTCTCGGCTCCGACAGCCACGCCGTGATCGACCTGTTCGAAGAGGCACGCGCGATGGAGCTGAACGAGCGGCTGCGCACCCGCACCCGGGGCCACTGGACGGCCGCCGCCCTGCTGCGGGCCGCCTCCGCCGACGGACACGCCGCCCTCGGCTGGGACGACATCGGCGCCATCGAGGCCGGGGCGCGCGCCGACCTCGTCACGATCGCCCTCGACTCGGTCAGAACCGCGGGGCCACTGCCCGGGCTCGGCGCCGAGACGGCCGTATTCGCGGCGACGGCAGCGGACGTACGGCACACGGTCGTGGCGGGCCGGCACGTCGTACGCGACGGGGCGCACACGCTCGTCCCCGATGTGCCCGGAGCCCTCGCACAGGCAGTCGAAGCCCTGCGCGCCTGACGACCACCCATGAGGACACCATGAGCAGCACCGTCATCAGCAACATCGCCACGCTGGTCACCAACGACCCCTCCCTCGGTGACTCCCCCCTCGGTCCGGTCCGGGACGCGGCCGTCGTCATCGAGGGCGACCGCGTCGTGTGGACCGGTGAATCAAGCAAAGCACCCGCCACTGACAACCGGGTCGACGCCGGGGGCCGGGCGGTCCTGCCGGGCTTCGTCGACTCCCACTCCCACCTGGTCTTCGCCGGTGACCGCACCGAGGAGTTCAACGCCCGGATGTCGGGCCGCGCCTACAGCGCCGGCGGCATCCGTACGACCGTCGCCGCCACCCGGGCCGCCGGCGACGGGGAACTGGAGGCGAACCTCACCCGTTTCCTCGACGAGGCGCTCCGCCAGGGCACCACGACCTTCGAGACCAAGTCCGGCTACGGCCTGACCGTCGAGGACGAGGCCCGCGCCCTGCGCCTGGCCGCCCGCCACACCGACGAGGTCACCTACCTCGGCGCCCACATCGTCGCGCCCGAGTACGCCGAGGACCCGGCCGGATACGTCGCCCTGGTCACCGGCGAGATGCTGGACGCCTGCGCGCCGCACGCCCGCTGGATCGACGTCTTCTGCGAGAAGGGCGCCTTCGACGGCGACCAGGCCCGCGCGATCCTCACCGCCGGCAAGGAGAAGGGCCTGCACCCGCGCGTCCACGCCAACCAGCTCTCGTACGGCCCGGGTGTCCAGCTCGCCGTCGAACTCGACGCGGCCAGCGCCGACCACTGCACCCACCTCACCGACGCCGACGTGGACGCCCTCGCGAACAGCCGCACCGTCGCCACCCTGCTGCCCGGCGCCGAGTTCTCCACCCGCGCCGAGTGGCCGGACGCCCGGCGGCTCATCGACGCCGGGGCCACGGTCGCGCTGTCCACCGACTGCAACCCCGGCTCGTCCTTCACGTCCTCCGTCCCCTTCTGCGTCGCGCTCGCGGTGCGGGACATGGGGATGACGCCGGACGAGGCCGTCTGGTCGGCCACCGCGGGCGGCGCGGCGGCCCTGCGCCGCACCGACATCGGCCGGCTGACCCCGGGCGCGTACGCCGACCTCGTCCTTCTCGACGCCCCGAGCCACGTCCACCTCGCCTACCGGCCCGGTGTGCCGCTGGTCGCGGGCGTGTGGCGACGGGGCGTACGCGAGGTGTGAGCGGCGCGAGGCGCCCCGGGACATCCGGAAGGGGGCGGCCCGGCTCCGGACCGCCCCCCGAGGACAGGCGTCACCCGGTGAGGATCACTCCTCGACCGTGAGCCCCTTGCGCAGTTTCACCAGGGTCCGCGACAGCAGGCGGGAGACGTGCATCTGGGAGATTCCCAGTTCCTCGCCGATCTCCGACTGGGTCATGCCCGCGACGAAGCGCAGCGAGAGGATCTTGCGGTCCCGCGGCGGCAGTTCTGCGATCAGGGGCTTCAACGACTCGATGTACTCGATGCCTTCGAGTCCGTGGTCCTCGTACCCGATCCGGTCCGCCAGGGCGCCCTCGGCGTCGTCCTCCTCCGGCTGGGCGTCCAGCGAGGAGGCGGTGTAGGCGTTCGACGCCGCCATGCCCTCGATCACCTCGTCGTTGGTGATGCCCAGGCGCTCGGCCAGCTCGGTCACCGTCGGAGCCCGGTCCAGCTGCTGGGCCAGCTCGTCACCGGCCTTGGCCAGGTCGAGCCGGAGCTCCTGAAGCCGGCGCGGCACGCGCACGGACCACGAGGTGTCACGGAAGAAGCGCTTGATCTCACCGATGATGGTGGGCATCGCGAAGGTGGGGAACTCCACGCCGCGCGACGTCTCGAAGCGGTCGATCGCCTTGATCAGGCCGATGGTGCCGACCTGGATGATGTCCTCCATCGGCTCGCTGCGCGAACGGAAACGGGAGGCGGCGAACTTGACCAGGGCGAGGTTCAGCTCCACGAGCGTGTTGCGTACGTACGAATACTCGTGGGTGCCTTCCTCCAGCGACTCGAGGCGCTCGAAGAGGGTCTTGGAGAGGGCTCGGGCGTCGACCGGGCCCACCTCGTCGTACGGGGGGATCTCCGGGAGTCCGGCGAGCAGGTCGTCCGGGACGACGACCGGGTCGTCCTGTTCGATGGGATTCAGATGTTCCGGAGGGAGTGTCGACGTCGCTTTCGGGGTACGCGATGCGTCGAGCCGGGGTGACATGATGTCCTCCATCGTTCTCGGCATATGGCTGCCGAAGCCGATACGTGCACTGCGGTGTGCGGCGCCTCCAAAGCCGGCCGTGTCGGTTACGTGTGCTTGCCTGGGTACGTGTTCCTACTAGCCCTACCCGCTTTCCCGAGCCAATCGCAAGTGCGTTACGTTTGCATATGTCCGTTTGTGTGCGATTGTTCGGCTGTCGAAGCGTGGCCATAGGGCGTAATGTTCGAGGACGTCAGCAGGCAGCCACGAGGTCGGGAGAGAGAGACGGCATGGACCGCGGGACGGTCGGCAGCGCACAGTCTGGCCGGCTTCTGGTCGAGGTGCGAGAAGAGGGCCCCAGTGCCGTCGTGACTCCGGCGGGTGAGTTGGATCACCACACCGCCGATCTGTTGCGTGAGCCACTGGAGGACTGCCTCGCCAAGGGATTCAAGCGGCTTGTCATCGACTGCTCCCGGCTGGAGTTCTGTGACTCCACGGGGCTGAACGTGCTGCTCGGTGCCCGGCTGAAGGCCGAGGCGGCCGGGGGCGGGGTCCATCTCGTGGGGATGCAGCCCGTCGTCGCGCGGGTGTTCGAGATCACGGGGGCGGACGCGGTGTTCGCCGTCCACGACACTCTCGAGGCGGCCCTGGCCGACGATTCGGCGTGACCCGCGCGGGCACGCCCGGCGGGGCGCTCCCGTCACTCCCGTCGTCGGGGCCTTCCCTCCGTCGCGTCTTTTCGTGCGAATACGGGGGTGTCCCCTCGGCCCGCCCGGGCAGGAGACACCCTGAACGCGCCGGGCACGGTGGTCGCGAGGGCGACGGGAACCGGATGCGCCGTACGCGCGTGACCGATCGAGTACGGAAACTTTTGAATCGTGAACTGGTGACACGGTGAGGTGAAGCGCTGATGAGCACCACCCGGCCCTGCTCGCCGGGCGACCGCGGTCCGGAGCCCAGCGGCGCTTCCGGGGCGCCCGACGGGGGCGTCGCCGTGCCCACCGCGACGCCGGAGTCCTCCGGGCCGTCGGGCGGCGGCCAGGTCCGCCGGCTGAGCTTCGACGGTGAGAGCGGCGTCGTGCCGCTCGCCCGTGACTTCACCCGGCAGGCGTTGTACGCGTGGGGCTGGCTGCCCGCCGCCACCGCCGACCAGCGGGCCGCCGCCGAGGACGTCCTGCTCGTCGTCTCCGAGCTGGTCACCAACGCCTGCCTGCACGCCGAGGGGCCGGACCACCTGGCCATCACCTGCGACAAGAAGGTGATCCGGATCGAGGTCACCGACCGGGGCACGGGGCAGCCGGCCCCGCGCACCCCGCACCGGGCGGGCCGGCCGGGTGGCCACGGCATGTTCATCGTGCAGCGGCTCTGTCTGGACTGGGGGGTCGTACGGGCCCCGGACGTCGCGGGCAAGACGGTCTGGGCGGAACTCGGGGCACCCGCGTAGCTCCGGCCCGGGGCCCGGCCGGAGGAGTTGTCGCCCTTGCCGCCTCTTCCCGTCCCGAAACCGGGGCTCCTTCCCGTCCCGAAACCGGGGCTCCGCCCCCGGGGGAGGGTAAGGGCGGCGGGGGCGAAAAGGCAGAGGACCCCGCGCACCCCCTCCCCCGTGAACGCCCGAAGGGCCCCGCATCCAAGCCGGACGCGGGGCCCTTCGGCGAGCCGTGGGGGAGGCTCAGCGCACGTCGCCCATGAGGGCCTTGACCTTCTTGCGGTACATCCACACCGCGATACCGGCGACCACCGCGAGGGTCGCCTCCATCGCGACGATGCCCGTCTTGTTCAGGTCGACACCCGCGATGGAGAGCAGGCCGGTCGTGGCGTCACCGGCGGTGACGGCCAGGAACCAGACGCCCATCATCTGCGAGGCGTACTTCGCGGGCGCCATCTTCGTGGTGACCGACAGGCCGACCGGGGAGAGCAGCAGCTCACCGACGGTCTGCGTGAAGTAGATCGCCACCAGCCACAGCGCCGCGGCCTTGTGGCCGCCCTCGGCGATCGACAGCGGGGCCAGGAAGAGGAAGAAGGAGACGCCGACCAGCACCAGACCGGAAGCGAACTTCACGATCGTGCTCGGCTCCTTGCCGCGCCGGTTCAGCGCCAGCCAGACCCAGGCGAAGACCGGGGCCAGCGCCATGATCAGGACCGGGTTGACCGACTGGTACCAGGAGACCGGGAAGTCCCAGCCGAGGACGCTGTTCTCGGCCGACGAGTCGGCGAAGATCGACAGGGTCGAGCCGCCCTGGTCGTAGATCATCCAGAAGATCGCGGCGGCGACGAAGAACCAGATGTACCCGGACATCTTCGACTGCTCGGCGCGGTCCAGGTCCTTGTCGCGCTTGATCCGGACGATCACCATCACGGGGACGATCACACCGAGCAGCGTCAGCGGGACCAGGACCCAGTTCAGGGTGTAGTTGCCGGTGAGGCCGATGACGGCGTACGCGACGACGGCGATGCCCGCCCAGAGCGCGGCCTTGCGCAGTGTCGAGGACTTCTCCTCGGCCGACAGCGGCTTCGGGACGACGCTGGAACGCGCGTCCAGGTGGCGGCTGCCCATCAGGAACTGCGCCACACCGAGACCCATGCCCAGCGCGGCGAGCGCGAAGCCCAGGTGCCAGTTGACGTTCTCGCCGATGGTGCCGATGATCAGCGGCGCGGCGAAGGCACCCAGGTTGATGCCCATGTAGAAGACGGTGAAGCCACCGTCCCGGCGCGGGTCGTCCGGACCCTGGTAGAGCTGGCCGACCATCGTGGAGATGTTGGCCTTCAGCAGACCGGAACCGATCGCGACCAGGCCGAGCCCCGCGTAGAAGGTGCCGGAGGACGGCAGGGCCAGCGTCAGGTGGCCCAGCATGATGATTCCGCCGGCGACGGCGACGGTCTTGCGGGGTCCCCAGACGCGGTCGCCGAACCAGCCGCCCGGCATCGTGAGCAGGTACACCAGGGAGAGGTACACCGAGTAGATCGCGGTGGCGGTGCCGGCACCGAGGCCGAGACCGCCCGGCGCGACCAGGTACAGCGGGAGCAGAGCCCTCATGCCGTAGTAGGAGAAACGCTCCCACATCTCGGTCATGAAGAGAGTGGCCAGTCCGCGGGGGGGGCCGAAGAAGGTCTTCTCGGATCCGGGGGTGCCCGGAGTGACCGAGTCCTTCGTCAGGCTGGACGCCATGGTCGATCCTTGCTGGTCGGGACGCGTCGCGCGAGCGTGTACGCGC
>NZ_NCTE01000151.1:11878-18195 GCF_002114215.1 Streptomyces sp. 13-12-16
CCCTCGGCGTCAACTGCGCCAAAGGTCCCCGTGGTGCAACAGGCGTTGATTCACCATACGGCAGGACAGTGCCGGATATGGAAGGACTTGAGACGAGGATCACAGGTTTCACCGGAACCGCGATCACTCATTCGAAGGTCCTTCCCAGGTTCGCACCTCAGAGCCGCAGGTGCGAACCGAGGCCGCCGTAGGTGAGAAACGGGTATGCCGGAGGTAAGAGTCAACGCTCGCGATCACACCCCGGGCCCCGTGACGGCGGGACTACCATCACTGACATGACCCGTGTACTGCTCGCCGAGGACGACGCGTCCATCTCGGAGCCGCTGGCCCGCGCCCTGCGCCGGGAGGGATACGAAGTCGAGGTCCGTGAGGACGGGCCCACCGCGCTCGAAGCCGGCATGCAGGGCGGCGTCGACCTGGTGGTGCTGGACCTCGGGCTGCCCGGCATGGACGGTCTGGAGGTCGCCCGCCGGCTCCGCTCCGAGGGGCACACGGTTCCCCTGCTGATCCTGACCGCGCGCGCCGACGAGGTGGACACGGTCGTCGGCCTGGACGCGGGCGCCGACGACTACGTCACCAAGCCGTTCCGGCTCGCCGAGCTGCTGGCCCGGGTCCGGGCCCTGCTGCGGCGCGGTTCCGTCGAACCCCAGCAGCCGCCCGCCACCCACGGCGTGCGCATCGACGTCGAGTCGCACCGGGCCTGGATGGGCGACGAGGAGCTCCAGCTCACCGCGAAGGAGTTCGACCTGCTGCGGGTCCTGGTGCGGGACGCGGGCCGGGTCGTCACCCGCGACCAGCTGATGCGCGAGGTCTGGGACACCACCTGGTGGTCCTCCACCAAGACCCTCGACATGCACATCTCCTGGCTGCGCAAGAAGCTGGGCGACGACGCGGCCAACCCCCGCTACATCGCGACCGTGCGCGGTGTGGGCTTCCGTTTCGAGAAGAGCTGAACCCCGCCGGGGTCCGCCAGTGAGCGACCGGGGTTCGCCAGTGAGTAAGAGGACATGCGCCGCCGTCTGATCCAGTCCACGCTCGCCGTGGTTCTCGTCGTGATCGCCGTCTTCGGCGTCTCCCTGGTGATCGTCGAGACCCGCACCATCAGCGAGAGCGCCAGGGAGCGGGTGGAGTCCGAGGCGGTCCGGCTGGCCAGCATCGTCGACAGCCGGCTGCTCGTCGAGGACAAGGTCACCGCCGACATCATCAGCGACCAGGTCACCGAGGACCGGTACGCCGTCATCCGGATCCCCGGCAAGCCGCCCATCGAGGTCGGCACCAAACCGGACGGCGACGTCATCAGCGCCACGGAACCCGGCGAGGAGGGCGAGACGGTCACCGTCCAGGAGCCGCGCTCCTCGGTGACCCGGGAGGTCGGCCGTACGCTGCTGATCATCGTCCTGGTGGCGCTGCTCGCGGTGGTCGCGGCGGTGCTGCTGGCGATCCGCCAGGCCAGCAGGCTCGCCTCCCCGCTGACCGACCTCGCGGAGACCGCCGAACGCCTCGGCTCCGGCGACCCCCGCCCCCGCCACCGCCGCTACGGCGTTCCCGAGCTGGACCGGGTCGCGGACGTGCTGGACCGCTCCGCCGAGCGCATCGCCCGCATGCTGACCGCCGAGCGGCGCCTCGCCGCCGACGCCTCCCACCAGCTGCGCACCCCCCTCACCGCCCTGTCCATGCGTCTGGAGGAGATCACCCTCACCGACGACCCGGACACGGTGAAGGAGGAGGCCACGATCGCGCTGGCGCAGGTGGAGCGGCTGACGGACGTGGTGGAGCGGCTGCTGACCAACTCCCGCGACCCGCGCACCGGCTCCGCGGTCACCTTCGACCTCGACGAGGTGATCCAGCAGCAGCTCGCCGAGTGGCGCCCCGCCTACCGCAGCGCGGGCCGTGCGATCGTCACCTCCGGCAAGCGGCAGCTGCGGGCGGTGGGCACGCCGGGCGCGGTCGCCCAGGTGCTGGCGGCGCTGATCGAGAACTCGCTGATGCACGGGGGCGGCACGGTCGCCCTGCGCACCCGCGTCACCGGCAACCAGGTCGTCGTCGAGGTCACCGACGAGGGGCCGGGTGTCCCCGCCGACCTGGGCGCGCGGATCTTCGAACGGGCGATCAGCGGCCGCAACTCCACCGGCATCGGCCTCGCCGTCGCCCGCGACCTCGCGGAGGCGGACGGCGGCCGCCTGGAGATGCTCCAGGCCAGCCCGGCCGTCTTCGGCCTGTTCCTCTCCCGTACGCCGCCGCAGAAGTCCCCGGACGACGAGTCCCGCCGGACGGTGCGCTGACGGTCACAGCACGCGCTGCGTCGTGCGGGAGCCGTCGGAGGGGGCGCCCCGCGTCACCGGCTCCCGCACCGGCAGCGCGCGGAACACCCAGGTGCGGTACGACCAGAAGCGGAACAGGGTCGCCACGCCGATGCCCAGGAACTTGAAGATGTTGCTCTGCAGCGGGCTGTCCCAGCCGAAGCCGTACGTCGCCGTGTACAGCACACCGTTCTCGATCACCAGGCCGACCGCGCTGAACAGCAGGAACAGCGTCATCTCCCGGGTGCGCCCGGACTTGTCGCGGTCCCGGTAGGCGAAGTAGCGGAAGCCTATGTAGTTGAAGACGATCGCGACGACGGTCGCGATGACGCTCGCCCGTACCACCTGGAGGTCCGTCACCTGCCGGACCAGGTTGAAGACGAGGAGATTGACCAGCAGGCCCATTCCGCCGACCGCACCGAACTTCACGACCTCCCGGAGCAGCCGGTCGATCCGCTCCCGCACGGTGCCGCGCGGGGCCGGAGCCGGGGCCGTGGTCGGAGGCCCGGAGGAACCGTGTCCCATGGTGGTGCTGGCCCCCGTCCGTCGGTTGGCGTCAACCAGACCATGCTAACCACCCGTCTTCGCGATCTTCCTGCGGACGAGGGTCACGCCCGCGGACCGCCCGCGGACCGTCCGGGAGGAGGCCGGTAAATCGGCCACGGTGGCTCGGCCGATACCCTGGGGGCGTGACGTTCCCGGTAGTCGGCATGGTCGGCGGTGGCCAGCTCGCTCGTATGACACACGAGGCGGGCATCCCGCTCGGCATCAAGTTCAAGCTCCTCAGTGACACTCCGCAGGATTCCGCGGCGCAGGTCGTCGGCGATGTCGTCGTCGGCGACTACCGCGACCTGGAGACGCTGCGCGCGTTCGCGCGCGGCTGCGACGTGATCACCTTCGACCACGAGCACGTGCCCACCGAGCACCTCAGGGCCCTGGAGGCGGACGGCATCCCCGTCCGCCCGGGCCCCGACGCGCTGGTGCACGCCCAGGACAAGGGCGTGATGCGCGCGAAGCTCGACGCGATCGGCGTGCCGTGTCCGCGCCACCGCATCGTGGCCGATCCGCAGGACGTGGCCGCGTTCGCGGCGGAGCTCGAGAGGGGAGGGCCCGAAGGGCCCTCCGGCAAGGGCGGTGGTGGGCGACGGGAGGGCGGCTTTCCTGTCGTCCTCAAGACGGTCCGCGGTGGCTACGACGGCAAGGGCGTGTGGGTCGTCGGCTCCGTCGAGGAGGCCGCCGAGCCGTTCAAGGCGGGCGTCCCCGTCCTCGCCGAGGAGAAGGTCGACTTCGTGCGCGAGCTGGCCGCCAACGTGGTCCGCTCCCCGCACGGGCAGGCCGTCGCCTACCCCGTCGTCGAGTCGCGGCAGGTGGACGGCGTCTGCGACACGGTGATCGCGCCCGCTCCCGGCCTCGACGAGGACCTCGCGCTGAAGGCCGAGGAGATGGCGCTGAACATCGCCAAGGAGCTGGGCGTCGTCGGCCACCTCGCGGTCGAGCTGTTCCAGACCCGCGACGGCCGCATCCTCGTCAACGAGCTCGCGATGCGCCCGCACAACTCCGGACACTGGTCCATGGACGGCGCGATCACCTCGCAGTTCGCCAACCACGTCCGCGCCGTCCTCGACCTCCCGCTCGGCGACCCCCGCCCGCGCGCGAAGTGGACGGTCATGGCCAACGTCCTCGGCGGCGACTACCCGGACATGTACTCCGCGTACCTGCACTGCATGGCCCGCGACCCCCAGCTGAAGATCCACATGTACGGCAAGGACGTGAAGCCCGGCCGCAAGGTGGGCCACGTCAACACCTACGGCGACGACCTGGACGACGTGCTGGAGCGCGCCCGTCACGCAGCCGGCTACCTGAGAGGCACGATCACCGAATGAGCCCAGTTGTCGGCATCGTCATGGGGTCGGACTCCGACTGGCCCGTCATGGAAGCGGCGGCCAAGGCCCTCGACGAGTTCGAGATCGCCTACGAGGTCGACGTCGTCTCCGCGCACCGCATGCCCCGCGAGATGATCGCGTACGGCGAGCAGGCCGCGGACCGGGGACTCAAGGTGATCATCGCGGGTGCGGGCGGCGCCGCCCACCTGCCCGGCATGCTCGCCTCGGTCACCCCGCTGCCCGTCATCGGCGTGCCCGTGCCGCTGAAGTACCTCGACGGCATGGACTCCCTGCTGTCCATCGTGCAGATGCCGGCCGGTGTCCCGGTCGCCACCGTCTCCGTCGCCGGCGCGCGCAACGCGGGACTGCTCGCGGCCCGCATCCTCGCTGCCCACGACGAGGAACTCCTCGGCCGGATGCGGGAGTTCCAGCAGGAGCTGAACGACCAGGCCACCGAGAAGGGCAAGCGGCTGCGGGCCAAGGCCGAGGGGTCCGGCGGCGGCTTCGGCTTCGGGAAGTGACGCGGATGACCTCGCTGGACCGGGCTCGGGAGCTGCTGCGCGAGTTCCCCGTCGTGGACGGGCACAACGACCTGCCGTGGGCGCTGCGCGAACAGGTCCGTTACGACCTCGGCGCCCGCGACATCGCCGTCGACCAGTCCGCCCACCTGCACACCGACCTCCCCCGGCTGCGCGCGGGCGGGGTCGGCGCGCAGTTCTGGTCGGTGTACGTCCGCGCGGACCAGCCCGACCCGGTACCGGCCACGCTGGAACAGATCGACTGCGTACGGCAGTTGCTGGCCCGTCATCCGCGGGAGCTGGCGCCCGCGCTGACCGCCGCCGACATGGAGGCCGCGCGGAGCCAGGGCCGTATCGCCTCCCTCATGGGGGCGGAGGGCGGCCACTCCATCGCCGACTCCCTCGGCACGCTGCGGGGGCTGTACGACCTCGGCGTCCGCTACCTGACCCTCACCCACAACTTCAACGTGGCGTGGGCGGACTCGGCGACCGACGAGCCCGGCGTGGGCGGCCTGTCGGCCTTCGGCCGCGAGGTGGTGCGGGAGATGAACCGGCTCGGCATGCTGGTCGACCTCTCCCACGTCGCCGCGACGACCATGCGGGACGCGCTGGACACCACGTCCGCGCCGGTGGTCTTCTCCCACTCCTCCGCCCGCGCGGTCTGCGACCACCCGCGCAACGTCCCCGACGACGTGCTGGAGCGGCTGCCCGCCAACGGCGGTGTCGCGATGGTGACGTTCGTGCCGAAGTTCGTGCTCCAGGCGGCCGTGGACTGGACGGCCGCGGCCGACGAGAACATGCGCGCGCACGGCTTCCACCACCTCGACACCACCGCCGAGGGGATGAGGATCCACCGCGCCTTCGAGGAGACCAACCCGCGTCCGGTCGCCACCGTCTCCACGGTGGCGGACCACCTGGACCACATGCGCGAGGTCGCCGGCATCGACCACCTCGGCATCGGCGGCGACTACGACGGCACGGCCTTCACCCCCGACGGCCTGGACGACGTCTCCACCTACCCGAACCTGATCGCCGAGCTCCTCGACCGCGGCTGGTCGAAGGCCGACCTGGCCAAACTCACGTGGAAGAACGCGGTACGGGTGCTGGGTGCCGCGGAGGACGTGGCCCGGGACCTTCAGACCACGCGGGGCCCGTCGAACGCGACGATCGAGGACCTGGACGGCTGATCGTCGAGGGTGGGGTAGTCGGTGTAGCCGTCCGCCCCGCCCACGTACATCAGGTAGCGGTCCCGCACCTGGTTCAGGGGCGCGTCGAGACGCAGCCGCCGCACCAGGTCGGGATTGGCGAGGAAGGGCCGGCCGAGGGCGATCAGATCGGCCCCGGCGTCCAGCAGCCGCCCGGACGCACGGTGCACGGCGTCGGAGGACATCTCCTCCAGCACCGGGTTGGCGACGAGCGTCCCCGGCCACGCGGCACGGATCTTCGCGAACACCGGCGCGTCCGGGTCGGCGGACACCAGGTGCAGGTACGCCAGCCCGAGCCCGCCGAGCCGTTCGGCGAGCGCCGGGTGGATCTCCTCGGTCCCGCCCTCCTCGATGCCGTTGACGGTGCTGCCGGGGGAGATCCGCAGCCCCACCCGGGCCGCCCCGATCTCG
>NZ_NCTE01000151.1:18449-21105 GCF_002114215.1 Streptomyces sp. 13-12-16
GTCGAGCGCGTTGCGGGCCGCCTTCGCGAAGTCGGCGACGGTCGCCCGGATGTCCGCGGCCGTCATCTCGCGCGGCACGACGGCCGGCCGGCGCCCGCCGGGCGTGACGACCGTCTCGGGGAGCGGCACCGGTGAGGGCGCCACCGGCGTCAGCCCGCTGGTCGCGGGATGGCCGACCCGGCCGCCGTGCTGGAGCTGGAGGAACATCCCGCCGCCGCCGGCGTCCCGCACCGCGTCGGTGACCCGCCGCCAGCCCGCCACGTGCGACGGCGTGTGGATGGCGGTGATGTTCGGGTACGTCTGTCCGACCGCGTTGGGCGTCGAGGCCTCGGCGATGATCAGTCCCGCGGAGGCGCGCTGGGCGTAGTAGGCGGCCATGAGCTCGGTCGGGGTGCCGTCGGCGGCGGCGCGGTTCCGGGTCAGCGGCGCCATCAGAAGACGGTTGGGGAGGGCGAGCGGGCCCAGCCGGGCGGGTTCGAAGAGCGCTGGCGTGTGCGTCATGGCCGTACGCTAGAACCTGACACTGATGTCAGAATCAAGCCCGGGGGTGGGACGGATGCGGATCGGCGAACTGGCCCGGCGCACCGGAGTGAGCGAGCGGTCGCTGCGCTACTACGAGCAGCAGGGCCTGCTCACGGCCGAGCGGACGCCGGGCGGACACCGCGAGTACCCGGAGGCGGCCGTCGACCGGGTCGTCCGGATCCAGGAGCTGTACGCGGCCGGTCTGCACAGCGACAGGATCGCGCGGCTCCTGCCCTGCATGCGGGACGCGGACGGCGGCCCTTCGGCCGTCGCCACGCCGAAGCTGGTCGCCGACCTCGTCGCCGAGCGGGACCGCATCGACCGGATGATCACCGACCTGGTCCGCTCCCGGGACACCCTGGACGAGGTGATCGAGGCGGCCCGCACGCGCTGATCCGCCGCCGACGGCGACCGTCGTGGACCCGGACGGCCGGGGGTGCCGTCCGGATCGGGCCGGCTCCGGGCAGCGGCGCCTCGCGGCCGGACCGGGCGGGCTCCGGTGCCGTGCGCCGCACGACGGAGGAGGGTGCCGGGGGCGGAACCCCGGCAGGATGCGGACGTCCCTCCTAGGGCTGTTCGATCCGGCAGAGGCAGAACGGATGCCCCGCCGGATCGGCGTACACCCGGAAGTCCTTGCTCTCGTAGTCCTCCCGGTCCAGCACCCGCGCCCCCAGCGCCAACACCTTCTCCTCCGCCGCGTCGAGCTCCTCCCAGGTCCCGCCGGCGTCGAAGTCGAGGTGGAACTGCTGGGAGTCGTGGTCGGCGCTAGGCCAGTCCGGCGGGGTGTGCCCCGGCGCCCGCTGGAAGGCGAGCCGGGGCCCCGCGGGGATCTGCAGCACCACCCAGTCCGGGTCCTCCTCCACGGGCGTGCCACCGCCGACGGCCGCGTAGAAGACGGCCAGTTCACGCGGGTCGGGGCAGTCGAGGACGACGGAGCGCAGACGGGCCACGGGGGCCATGGATCCTCCAGGGGTCAGTGGGTCAGCAGGCACACAGGCAGAACGGGTGCCCGGCCGGATCCGCGTAAACCCGGAAGGTCCGCGAGCGGTCGTCGGTGTCCAGCGGCCTGGCGCCCAGCGCCAGCACCTCCTTCTCGGCCGCGTCCAGGTCCTCGACCGTCAGGTCCAGGTGGAACTGCTGCGAGCGGTCGGCCGACGGCCACTCCGGCGCCACGTACCCCGGGGCCGCCTGGAAGGCCAGCGTCGGGCCGCCCTCCACCTTCAGGTCCACCCACTCGCCCTCGTCCACCACCGTGCCGCCCACCAGCCCGGCGTAGAAACCGGCCAGCGCGCGGGGGTCGGGACAGTCCAGGACGACGGCGCCCACCTTGGCAACGGACATGACTTCCTCCTTGTTGTTACCGTCAGAGCCGGGTAACCAGTAACCGTTACCGCATGCTCCCGTATCGGAGGTAACGTCGCAAGGGATTAAAAAGGGAGAGGCGGCGTCCAGGCATGAGTGAGAGAGCGGCTCCGCCCGGGAGGCTGGCCCTGGTCCAGGCCCTGGTCAACACGCTGGACGTCGAGTCGGGCGCCGACGCGCTGGACACGGCGGACGGCCGTGCGCCGTTCGGGCTCACCGAGGACACCGCCGCTTCCGCCCGCGAACTGCGCGAGTCCCTGCGCGCCACGCTGCTCGCCCACGCCGGACACCCGCCCCACCGCGAGGTCACCCCGCTCGGCGAGCTGCTCGCCCGGGCGCCCCTGGTGGTCACCGTCGACCCGGTGGACGGCTCCGCCGCACTCGCCCCCGTCGACGACGGGGCCCTGCTCTCCCGCATCGCCGCCGCCGTCGCCGAGGCGGTCACGGCGGGCACCTGGAACCGGCTGAAGGCCTGCGAGGCCGACGACTGCCTCTGGGCGTACTACGACCGCAGCCCCGCCGGACGCGGCCGCTGGTGCTCCATGCAGGTGTGCGGGGCCCGCGCGAAGATGCGGCGCTACCGGGCGAAGGGGGCGTGAACGCTCCGCTCGGGTGTGGTCGGCCGTGTGCCGCGCCGCCGTGGCCGGTCGCGCCCGCGCGGCGGTAGCCGCACGGTCGGTACGGTCCCGCGCCCCTATAGGGCGCTGCCGGGCCGCAGTGGGCTGTGCGGGGTCCGCTGGGGGTGCGGCGGTGTGGCGTCGGCCGTGTGCCG
>NZ_NCTE01001443.1 GCF_002114215.1 Streptomyces sp. 13-12-16
CAACGCCCGCGCCGAGCAGCGGCCCTCGCCCGACCCGCTGCCGCCGCCCCCGGTGCCCGCACCCGGCTCCTGGGAGCGGTACGAGCAGGGGCCCGCCTTCCTGGAGTCACTGGCCTCGGGAGGCACCCCACGGGCCGTGTGGAACGCGCTGCCGGGGCCGCGGTGGAGCGAGGAACTGGCCCGGGCCGTCGCCGCGACCCTGGCCTCCGGGCGCGGCGCGCTGGTCGTCCTGCCGGACGGAAGGGCCGTGGCCCGCGCCGACGCGGCGCTCACCGAACTGCTGGGGGAGGGACGGCACGCGGTCCTCACCGCCGACGCCGGACCGGAGAAGCGGTACGCGCGGTGGCTCGCCGTGCGGAGGGGCTCCGTACGGGCCGTCATCGGGACGCGGGCGGCGATGTTCGCGCCGGTGCGGGACCTCGGACTCGTCGCCGTCTGGGACGACGGCGACGACAGCCACAGCGAGCCGCACGCCCCGCAGCCCCATGCCCGTGAGGTGCTGCTGCTGCGGGCGGCGCAGGACAGGTGCGGCTTCCTGCTGGGCAGCCGGCACTGCACCGTGGAGGCCG
>NZ_NCTE01001444.1 GCF_002114215.1 Streptomyces sp. 13-12-16
CCCAGCGGGCGACGCGGGCCGCGGCGGCCAGACCGGAGCGCGCCATTCTGGCCAGCTCCGCCGGGGCCGGCGTGCCCTCCGGAGGGCGTGGCGCGGGGCGGCGCGAGCGCCGCTGGTTCATCGCTGTGGGGGCGGCGGCCAGGGGTCGCGGGCGGACGATTCGGAGCCTGGAGTCGCGCGGGATACGGGACGTCACGAGTGCAGTCTTCCTGTTGACGGTCCGAAAACCCAAACGGAATGCCGACGGCGGTGCCGGGACGGCCGGCGCCCCGACCCCGGACGCGGTCGGGGGAGGGATTCAGGCCACTGGTACGACCCTAAACGGAATCCTCGGCACCGGCTGTCCGGCGCTTCCTCCGCGCGGTCACATCAGAGGTGTGAGGGAGCGTCGCAGCGCCTCCTCGTAGGCCTCCGGGTCGGCGTTCCACATCGCCCCGTGCGGGGCGCCCCTGACGGTGTGCAGGGCGATGGTGTCGGGGTGGTCGGCGGCGAGGCGGCGGGAGAACCGCCAGGGCGCCACCGTGTCGTCGGGGCCGTGGAAGATCCGCGTGGGGACCGCGATCCGGTCCAGGTGGAGGGCGCCGGGCCCGCGGTCGCCGTACAGGCCGGTGCGGCCCTGGGCGGCGCGGACCGCGAGCGGCAGCAGCGCGCCCGGGGTGTGCCGGGCCGCGGCGAG
>NZ_NCTE01001445.1 GCF_002114215.1 Streptomyces sp. 13-12-16
CCCCCGGCGGTTTCGGCGAGCGCCCGCGCGGCCCCGAGGGGCAGGGCGGCGGCCCCCAGGGGCCCGGCACGCGCTGGGACCCCACGGACCCGGCCCAGCGCCGTGCGCGCCTCGCCCTGCTGTCCGGCATGTGGGCCTTCTTCTTCGGCCTGTTCAGCTGGCCGTACGTCGCGCTGCTGCTGGGCGCGCTCGCCCTGTACTGGGGCATCAGCGCCCTGCGCGGCAAGCCCCGCGCGCAGGACCCGGACTCCCCGGCGCCCGAACCGAAGGGCCGCCCGCAGACCACGGCCGCGGTGAGCGGACTGGTCACGGGGTCGCTGGCGCTCGCCCTGGTCGCCGCGTCCTTCACGGCCCAGCTGGTCTACAGCGACTACTACACCTGCACCGACGACGCCCTCACCCAGGAGGCCCGCCAGTCCTGCGGCGATCTCCTCCCGGAGCAGCTCCGCGACCTCCTGGGGGACGGCGGCTGACACCCGCTCTCACTCCCGTGCGCCGGACGTGGGGCCCTCCTCGCCGGGGGCGGTGATCGCGTCCCGCACGCCGAACGGCATGTCCCAGTCCCACAGGTCGGACTCGGGTTCCCGGGTGCGGTGGAGCGGGTACGGCTCGTCGGGGGCCTCGCGCGGGAGGGGCGGGAGCGGCCCGCCCCGTACGGGCGGCGCCGGCTTCGCCTCCTTCGGGGTGCGGTGGTTCCGTGGCGCACCGGGCCCCGAAAGCCGGTCCCCCGGGAGCCGGCGGTTCCCTGGCGATCCGCCCCCCGGAAGCCGCTTCTCCGGGAGCCGGCGGTCCCGTGATGATCCGGGCCTCAGGAGCCGACTCATCAAGCCCCCAGGATGACGCGGTGCACCGGGCTCCGAAAGCCGGTC
>NZ_NCTE01001446.1 GCF_002114215.1 Streptomyces sp. 13-12-16
GGCCCACCCGGACGTTCCGCTGCTCGACGTGGCCCACTCCCTGGCCACCACCCGCGGCACCCTGGAACACCGCGCCGCCGTCGTGGCCGGCGACCGCGAGGGCGTGCTGCGCGCCCTGACCGCCCTGCGCGACGGCACCGCCGACGGCGCCCTCGTCACCGGCGCCCCCTCCCGGGGCCGCCTCGCCTTCCTGTTCACCGGACAGGGCAGCCAGCGCGCCGCCATGGGCCACGGACTGTACGGCCGGTACCCGGCCTTCGCGGACGCCCTGGACGCCGTCCTCACCCGCTTCGACCTGGAACTCGAACACCCGCTGCGGGACGTGCTGTTCGCCGAGGAGGGCACCCCGGACGCCGCCCTCCTGCACGACACCGCCCACACCCAGCCCGCCCTGTTCGCCCTCGAAGTGGCCCTCTACCGGCTCGTCGAGTCCTGGGGCACCGTCCCCGACGGCGTCGCCGGCCACTCCGTCGGCGAGATCGCCGCCGCGCACGTCGCCGGCGTCCTCTCCCTGGACGACGCCTGCACCCTCGTCGCCGCCCGCGGCCGCCTCATGGCCGCCCTGCCGGCCGGCGGCGCCATGGTCGCCGTACAGGCCACCGAGGACGAGGTGCTGCCGCTGCTGGACGGCCTGGAGGACCAGGTCTCCCTCGCCGCCGTCAACGGCCCCCGCGCCGTCGTCCTGTCCGGCGAGGAGGACGCCGTCACCCGGATCGCCGCCCGGCTCGCCGGGGACGGCCGCAGGACCCGCGCCCTGCGCGTCAGTCACGCCTTCCACTCGCCGCGCATGGACGCCATGCTCGACGACTTCGCCCGGGTCGCCCGCGGCCTCACCTACCACCTGCCGTCCGTCCCGCTGGTGTCCACCGTCACCGGCGAACCCGCCGACACCGAGGCACTGCGCACCCCCGAGTACTGGGTGCACCAGGTCCGCGCCACCGTCCGCT
>NZ_NCTE01001447.1 GCF_002114215.1 Streptomyces sp. 13-12-16
GGCGGTAGGCGCGCAGGATCGCGCGGGCCCGCGCACGCGGCCGGCGCCGGTAGAAGCGCCGGGCCCACAGCGACCCCGGCCGGGCCAGCCGCAGCGACCCGATCACGGCGACGACCGGGATGATCACGCCGAAGACGGCGACGCGCGCCTTGCCCTTGCTCAGGGCGATCAGCGCGAACAGGAAGTTCACGCCGACGCTCACCGCGGCACCCGCGCGGTTCTGGAGTTCCTCCTGGGACAGGTCGTTGACACCGAACGGCACGAATCCGGCGAGCAGCAGCCCGACCAGCGCGGCGGTGAGGACGACCATCTCCACGCTCTTGCGCCCCGCCTCGGTCCAGTACACGTCGTCGAGGTGCAGGATGAGCGCGAACTCGTCCAGGACCAGCCCCGCGCCGGTCCCGAACAGCACCGCGGCGAAGGCGGAGCCCAGCCCCTCCCCTCCGCTCGCCACCGAGCCGAAGCCGCCGACGACCGTGAGGATGACGCCGGGTACCACGTGGTGGATGTGCACCGAGCCCGCCGTGACATTGCCGAAGGGCCCCTTCCCGGCCCGGATCAGACGGGTGATGATCCGGGTGATCACGAAGGTGAGGACGAAGGCGGCGAGCGCGAGGAGCAGCGGAAGCTTGCCCGGCTCGATGATGTTCCGATCCAGCCAATGTCCCATATGGGCACTTTATCCACGGTGGCCCCGGGTGCCCCGGTGACCGCCGGGTAATCTGCGCCGGTGCCCGCTCCCCCCTCCCCCGCATCCGTCGCCGACGGCCTCCGCTTCGCCTTCGGCACCCTCACCGCGCTCCCGGTCCGGGTCACCCGCTGGGACCGGCCGGCCGCGCGCGCCGGAATGCTGTGCGCCCCGGCGGCCGGGCTGGCGGTCGGCGCCCTGGCCGCCGCCACAGGTCTCCTCCTGCTGCTCCTCGGCGCGGGCGCGCTGCTCGCCGCCGTCG
>NZ_NCTE01001448.1 GCF_002114215.1 Streptomyces sp. 13-12-16
AGCGCCAGGACCAGGGCGGGAACGGCCAGCAGCAGGTCGCACAGGGCCCGTACGGTGCGGGCGGTACGGTCGCCCGACCACCCCGCGGCCAGGCCGAGACCCGCGCCGCAGACGACGGCGGCGAGCGCGGCGAGCAGGGACACGGTCAGGAGCTGGGTTCCCCCGGCCAGGACCCGGGACAGCACGTCGCGCCCCAGGGCGTCGGTGCCCAGCGGGTGCCGTCCGCCGGGCGGCGCCCAGGGTGCGGCGACCGTTCGCTCCGGCGGGTGCGGGGCGGCGTACCGTCCGAGCGGCACGCACACCAGCAGGGTGAGGGCCGCGGTCACGGACACCGAAGGACGTACGGTTCCGGGGAGGAACGGCAGAGGCGCTCCGGTCATGCGGTCCTCCCCGCCGTCGCCACCGACGGGCCGGGGTCCCCCGGCACCGTGGTGCGACGGGCGGCCAGGTCGGCCAGGAGCATGCCCAGCAGCAGGACGACGACCGGGAGGAGGGCCGCGGCCTGGATGACGGGGACGTCCCGCACCGCGACGGCGGACACCAGCAGCTGCCCGGTGCCCGGATAGCCGAACAGGCTCTCCGCCAGGGCGGTTCCCGCCACGAGACCGCCGGCCAGCAGGGCCGTCACCTGGAGCGCCGGCGCGTACAGG
>NZ_NCTE01001449.1 GCF_002114215.1 Streptomyces sp. 13-12-16
ATGCGGTAGCGGAGGGTGTGGCGGTGGACGCCCAGGTCGGCCGCTGCCGCGTCCCACTGGCCGTGGCGGGAGAGCCAGGCGCGGAGGGAGGCGACGAGGTCGCCGCGGCCCGTCGCGTCGTGTTCGCGCAGGGCGCGCAGCAGCCCGTCGGCGAACGCCCTGACCGCGTCGTCGGCGAGCAGCGGCAGGACCGATCCGGCGGCCATGTGCTCGTGCTCCACCAGTACCCTCCCCCGCCGCCGCGCCACCGAAAGAGCCTGCTCGGCCTGCTTGTAGGCGGCGGACGCGGCGATCGGGCCGGCCGGCGCGGACAGTCCGACGACCAGTTCGTCGTCGTCGGCCTTGCGGGCCGCCTCCCGCGCGGCGGCGTGGTCGCAGCAGGCGGCCACGGCGGCGCCGCCGTCGCAGGCCAGTATCACCAGCCGGTTTCCCTCCGGCACGGCCAGGACCACCTCCCCGGAGTGGGCGGCGGCGGACTCCGCGACCTCGGCGAGGGTTCCGAGGGCGTCCCCGTTCGTCTCGCCCCCGGCGGCCACGATGATCCGGAAGGGCGCGTCGAGAAGGCCGCCGTACAGGTCGCCGGCCACCGCGCGGGCGTGGTCCGGCTCCCCGGCGAGCAGCATGCGCAGGACGGCGGCGCCGATGCGCTGCTCGGCGGCGTGCAGGGAGCGGGAGCGTTCCGTGGTCAGGGTGAGCAGGGCGATGGCGGAGTGGACCGCGTACCGCTCGGCGGTGCCGAGGGCGGCGGCCGTGCCGACGGCGAGCGCCGCGCGGGGGCGCCGG
>NZ_NCTE01001450.1:0-622 GCF_002114215.1 Streptomyces sp. 13-12-16
GGCGGTCCGGCAGGCGGTCGACGACCTGCCGCACCTGGCGGACCAGGAGTACACGATGGTGGTCCGGTCCCGCAGTCAGCTGGTCAAACAGGTGCTGACGGACCTGGAGAACCGGTTCCCGGCCATGCGCGGGTACGACGACGCGCAACGGGAGCGGACCGCGGAGGACCTGGTCCACATCCTCGACTTCCTGGCCACCGCCCTGTACTTGGACGACTCGGGGGTGTTCACCGAATTCCTGGGGTGGACCTCCGAGGTGCTCGCGGCACGGAGTGTCCCGGTGCACTCCCTGGTCACCGGGCTGGACATCCTCGCGGAGCAGTTGCACGACTTCCCCCGCGGCCTGCGCTTCGTCCGCGAGGGCGCGGCCGGTCTCCGCGGCCGGCCCGCCGGACCGGTCGTCCGCGGCACCCCCGTATGAGCGCACCGCACCCCACCGGTGTCCGCCCCTCGGCGGACCCGCGGACCGCGACGCTGACCGTGCGCGTCGGGGGCGAACTCGACGACGCCTGCGGTGCGGAGCTGACCGCCGTCGTGGTGGCGCACCTGACCGGGCCGGCCCCGCCGCGTGCCGTGCGGCTGGACTTCCGCGACCTGGCGGGCATCGAGCCGCTGGGCCTGG
>NZ_NCTE01001450.1:938-1504 GCF_002114215.1 Streptomyces sp. 13-12-16
GCGGGCCGGCGGCCCAGCCCGGCCAGGGACCGCAGCAGGGCGCCGCGTCCCCGGTCGGGCACCGTCCACAGGGTCTGTCCGCGCACGCCCCAGCGTTCCAGCAGGGCGTTGGCGGCGAGGAACCCGCTCGTCGCCGCGCGTTCCATCAGCGCGACGGGCAGGCCGGTGCGGACCAGGTCGCCGGCCATCGTCACGCCGGGCTCCGGGGTGCGTACCGTCGGCCGGTCGGCGTAGCCGTCCACCGGGAACAGGGGGCAGTCGGCCCGCCACTCGTGCCGGGCGTCGACGATCGTGGCCGCCCGTGTCTCCGGGTAGACGCGGTGCAGTTGTCCGATCAGCCGCTTCCGCTCGACGTCCCGGGACGCGTCCGGGGGCAGCGCGTACGCGTGGAGTTCGACCACGGAGCCCCCGGTGCGGGAGGCCCAGCGGGCCGCTTCGTCCTCGTAGCGGTCCAGCACGCTGATGTTGTCGAGGCCGGCGTACCCGCTCGTGCCCAGGAACGCGGGCCGGCCGGGTGCGACGGGCCGGTCCAGCCACAGGCGGGGGGCCCGGGACGGCGGGGGGGT
>NZ_NCTE01001450.1:1717-2503 GCF_002114215.1 Streptomyces sp. 13-12-16
GGTGGCGACCTCGTAGCCGCCGTCCCCGGTGGGGGCGATGTGCTCGACGGCCGTGGCGGTGCGGATCCGGGCGCCGTGCCGGCGCAGGTAGCCGGCCAGGGGGTCCCACAGGGCGGCGGGGAAGGGCGCGCCGGGCACGTCGAACAGCAGCCCTTCGGCGGAGCCGAGGAAGTAGATGTGGAACATCAGGACCATCTCGGCGGCCGACAGCTGCCGGGGGTCGGCGAAGAAGCTGCGGGAGAACACCTCGAAGGCCAGGTGGCGGGCGCGGTGCGGGAAGCGCACGGCGTCGAGGAAGTCGTGGGCGCTGACGCCGTCCAGGCGTTCGTACACCTCGGGCACGCGCACGTCGAGCAGCGGGAGGGCCGCGAGCGGTCTCATGCGGCGCAGGTCGCGCACGCGGAAGGACGGGCTGAGGGCGACGAAGCCGAGCGCGCTCCACGGCGGGGTTCGCGGGACGTGCCGGAAGCCGTCCCGCAGGCCGTCCCCGTGCCGCAGCGGGTAGTCCGGCAGGCCGGTGAGCCGCTCCAGACCGGGGTCGGTACGGCGCAGCAGACCGCGCAGGTTGTAGTACTGGCGGAAGAAGGCGTGGAAGCCCCGGCCCATGGTCACCGGGGTGCCGTCCGCCAGGCGGGTCGGCCAGCCGCCGACCCGTCCGCCCAGGAAGGGTTCGCGTTCGTAGAGCGTCACGGCCACGCCGCGCTCGGCCAGCGCGGTCGCCGCGGCCAGGCCGGCGATGCCGCCGCCGACGACGGCGGTCGTCGGGCGGGCGCCCTCGATCCGGCG
>NZ_NCTE01001451.1:0-408 GCF_002114215.1 Streptomyces sp. 13-12-16
GACCTGGGCGCCCCGGACACCTGGAGCTCGGCCCGCTCCAGCGCCGTACCGGCGGACGAGGCACAGGGGTCGGCCGACGAAGCGGACCCGGACCCGGCCGCCCCCGCCGACGACGACCGCAGCGACGCCCGCCGGGCCGCCTCGGCCCGCCGCTCCCGCGAACGCGGCCGCACCCCCCTCTTCGACCAGTACGAGGACGGCGACCGCCCGAAGGCCGCCAACGAGTAGTGCCAGGCCAATGGATTTCCGAGCACCCCGATCGGGATGCTAAAGTTTCACTCGTTGCAAGGGCCTGTGGCGCAGTCCGGTAGCGCACCTCGTTCGCATCGAGGGGGCCAGGGGTTCAAATCCCCTCAGGTCCACTGCACAGTTGGAAGCCCCCGCCGAGAAATCGGCGGGGGGCTCTTC
>NZ_NCTE01001451.1:567-28981 GCF_002114215.1 Streptomyces sp. 13-12-16
CGAAGGATCCCTTGCCGCGCACGGTCACGATGAGTCCCCGCTCGCGGAGCTCCTGTGCGGCTCGCCGGGCGGTGAGCCGTGCCACGCCGTACTCGTCGGCCAGGTGATTCTCCGAAGGGATCGGCCTGTCCGGGGCCAAGTCACCTGACTCGATCTTTTTCGTGATCACGTCGGCCAGTTGGACGTAGAGCGGCCTCGCGCTCATCGGGTCCAGGGTCGACTTGGGCTCCTCCGTATCGCTCATATGTCCAACGTAGGCGTATGTCCATATCCACGATCGAGTGGATCCCTCTGTACTTGTATGTAGAGGGATGTAGTCCGCTGTAGCGTCAGTCATGTAAAACCCCGGCGAGGTGGCCAGACCTCCCGGGGCGCGGCCAACGCTGAATCGGAGCGTCGACATGCATGACCTTATCCGCCGTATCGTCCGGTGGACGGGCCTTCTCCTCGGCCCCGGCACGGGAGCCCACCGCGTGGGCGGTCCTCACCTCGCCCACGTCACCCTCCGCCCCACCGACTCCGTCCGCCTTCCCCTCCACCGTTCCCCCTACTGCCGGCACCTTCCGCTCGACGGAGCCGGGTCCAGGCTCGTTCGTCCGTACCTGGGCCCCGACCGGTACGTCGTCGGGGCGGGGAAGGTGGCCGCGTGATGGAGTCGACCCCCTCGCTGCGGCTGCTGCCCTGGTCGTCGTCGCAGGGCAAGCCCTGCTTCCTCGTCAACGGCGGCGAGGGCGGGTACGTCTCGCGGCTGGCGGACGAGACGGAGGCCCGGCAACTCGCCGACGGTCTGGAAACGCTAGGCCGTGCTCGACGGGTGCTGGACGATCCCCTGTCCCCGAACGTCGAGGTGCGCTACACCGCCGTCCGGCTCGCCGAGTGCCTGGCGGACGCACTGCGCGTCGCGGAGTCCCGCGGCCGGCGCCTGCCCTCGCCGGGTGCCGGTGTCACCGACGAGCCCTGTGGCGCCGCCGACGGCGAGCAGCCGAGGTGACGTAGCCCGGTCGGTGGCCGTCGCCCGTCCGGGATGCGCCTACAGCGCCTTCGCGTAGCAGCGGCTGTCCTCGTGGAAGCGGTAGTAGCCGAACTTCTCGCAGGGTTCGTAGCCGCTGGAGGCGTACAGGGCGATGGCCTCCGGCTGCTTGGTGCCGGTCTCCAGGACCATGCGGGTGCGGCCGGCCGCGCGGGCGTCCTCCTCCAGGGCGGCCAGGATGCGGCGGGCCAGGCCCCGGCCGCGCATCTGCTCGGTCACGTACATGCGCTTCAGTTCCGCGTCGCCGTCGCGGTTGCCCTCGTCGTTGGCGTCCTGGACGCGCCAGCCGCCGGAGGCCACGGGGACGCCCGCCTCGTCGTAGGCGATCAGGTAGGTGCCGTTCGGGGGCCGGAAGTCCGCCGGGTCCATGGGGGTGGCGTCGCCGCCGTCGCCGTAGCGGACGTGGTACTCGGCCTGGACCTCTGTGTCCAGCTTCACGGCGTCGGGGTGGTCGTAGGGGACCGGGCGGATTTCCATGCCGAATACCGTAAAACACGCCCGGACCTGGAGTGTCGTATGGTGCCCTGATGCTCACCGTGACCTCCGTCAACGTCAATGGACTGCGGGCCGCCGCCAAGAAGGGCTTCGTGGAGTGGCTGGCCGGGACCTCCGCCGATGTGCTGTGTCTGCAGGAGGTGCGGGCGGAGGCGAAGCAGTTGCCGGAGCAGGTGCGGGAGCCCGAGGGGTGGTACGTGGTGCACGCGCCCGCCGCCGCCAAGGGGCGTGCGGGGGTGTCCCTGTACTCCCGGCGTGAGCCCGAGCGCGTTCAGGTGGGGTTCGGGTCGGACGAGTTCGACGACAGCGGGCGGTATGTGGAGGCCGATCTGCCCGGTGTGACCGTCGCCTCGCTCTATCTGCCGTCCGGGGACGTCGGGACCGAGCGGCAGGACGAGAAGGTGCGGTTCATGGACCAGTTCCTGGTCCACCTGAAGGGGCTGCGCGAGCGGGCCGCCGCCGACGGGCGGGAGGTCGTCGTCTGCGGGGACTGGAACATCGCCCACGAGAAGGCCGACCTCAAGAACTGGCGGGGGAACACCAAGAGCTCCGGGTTCCTGCCGGAGGAGCGGGAGTGGCTGTCCCGGGTGCTCGATCCGGCGGACGGCGGGTACGTCGACGTCGTGCGGGCGCTGCATCCGGACGTGGACGGGCCGTACTCCTGGTGGTCCTACCGGGGGCGGGCCTTCGACAACGACACCGGGTGGAGGATCGACTACCAGATGGCGACCCCAGGACTCGCGGGACGGGCGGTCGACGCCCGTGTCGAGCGCGCGGCCACGCACGCCGAGCGGTGGTCGGACCACGCGCCCGTGACGGTGGTCTACGAGCAGGACGTGAGCTGATGCGCACTCCCAGGCAGGCCGCTCGGGTCGCCGTGCTGGACCCGGACGGGGCCGTCTTCATGTTCCGGTACGACAACGACGAGGTCGGCGTCCACTGGGCGATGCCCGGCGGTGGCATGGAGCCGGGGGAGACGCCCGAGCAGGCCGCGCGGCGGGAGCTGCGCGAGGAGACCGGGTGGGACGACATCGCGCTCGACGGCACCGTGCTGTGTCTGTGGGAGCACGACTTCACCCGGGCCGGTGTCCCGGTGCGGCAGAGCGAGCACATCTTCCTCGCCCGCGGTCCCCGGCGTGACCTCACGGGAGACCTCGCCGCCGCGCACGCCGCCGACCGGATCCTGCGGTGGCGCTGGTGGTCGCCGGAGGAGCTGGCGGGGGACACGGAGCCGTTGTGGCCGCCGCAGTTGCCGGAGCTGCTGGCGGGCGTGCGGCGGGACGGGCCGCCGGTGACGCCCGTCGACCTCGGATACGTGAGGAACCGCTAGTCCCGCTTGCGCAGGCGCCGGTCCAGGGCCAGGGACAGTTCCGCGTCGACCACGCTGCGGGCCAGGGGGCGCAGGCGGTGCAGGGACTCCTCCGGGGCGTGGCGGAGGATCAGGCCGGCGAAGAGGTCGGCCAGGGTGTCGGCGTGGGTGCGGACCTCCGCGCCGGTGCGGAGCACCTCCGCGAGTGGGATGCCCTCGCGGACCAGGGCCGCCGACACGTCCAGCAGGCGCCGGCTGATGTGGACGATCTCCTCGCCGTCGACGCCGAGGTAACCGAGGTCCAGCGCGGCGGCCAGGTTCTCCGGGGTGACCTCGCCGGCGAAGTGGTCGGCGAGTTCCTCGGGGGTGAGGCGGACGGGGACCTCGTCGGTGGGGACGTCCACGCCGAGGAGGTCGCCGACGTCGCGGCCGTGGTCGAAGGCCTCGGCGAGTTCCGCTATGCCGTTCAGGGTGTGGCCGCGTTCCAGGAGCGCCGTGATCGTGCGCAGGCGGGCCAGGTGGTGGTCGTCGTACCAGGCGATACGGCCCTCGCGGCGCGGTGGCGGGATCAGTTTGCGCTCGCGGTAGAAGCGCAGCGTGCGCACCGTGATGCCGGCCAGCCGGGCCAGCTCGTCCATGCGGTACTCGCGCCGCTCGCCGGGTCCTTCGCTCTCTTCTGCCACGCCTGAAGCCTAGGGCGTACCGGCGGTAACTTTCCTCGCGTGCCCCCTACCCATCAGTACGGAGCTGCTCTACGCTCCCCATTGCGCCAGTGTTCACTGGCGGAGTTCTGAGCGATGCGTGGAGGCTTCGGGATGGCCGAGCACGAGCACGGACATGGGCACGAGCACGTACGGGTGGCGGTGGTCGGGTCGGGATTCGGCGGACTCGGGGCCGCCGTGCGGCTGCGGCGCGAGGGGATCACCGACTTCGTCGTCCTGGAGCGGGCGGGCGGTGTCGGCGGCACCTGGCGCGACAACAGCTACCCCGGCTGCGCCTGCGACGTGCCGTCGCACCTGTACTCGTTCTCCTTCGCGCCCAATCCCGACTGGCCCCGCTCCTTCTCCGGGCAGCGGCACATCCGCGCCTACCTGGAGCACGTCACCGACGTCTTCGGGCTGCGGCCCCACATCCGCCTCGACTCGGAGGTGAAGCGGATGGTGTGGGACGGCGAGCGGGCGCGGTGGGAGATCGAGACGAGCAGCGGCAACCTCAGCGCGGACGTGGTGGTGTCCGCCACCGGGCCGCTGTCCGAGCCGAAACTGCCCGACATCCCCGGCCTCGACACCTTCCCCGGCAAGGTGTTCCACTCCGCCCAGTGGGACCACGACTACGACCTGCGCGGCAAACGGGTCGCCATGGTCGGCACCGGGGCGTCCGCGATCCAGATCGTGCCGTCGATCCAGCCCCTGGTGTCGCGGCTCACCCTCTTCCAGCGCACCCCCGCCTGGGTCCTGCCCCGCGTCGACCGGCCCATCAGCGGCGCCGAACGCGCCCTGCACCGGGCGCTGCCCGTCACCACCAAGCTGCGCCGCGGACTGCTGTGGGGCATCAGGGAGCTGCAGGTCCAGGCGTTCACCAAGCACCCCGGCGAGCTCGGCTTCGTCGAGCGGCTGGCCAAGCGGAACATGGCCCGCGCCATCAAGGACCCGGCCCTGCGCGCCAGGCTCACCCCCGACTACCGCATCGGCTGCAAGCGGATCCTGCTGTCGAGCACGTACTACCCGGCGCTCGCCCGGCCCAACGTCGACGTCGTGGCCAGTGGGCTGAGCGAGGTGCGCGGATCCACCGTCGTCGGTGCCGACGGGACCGAGGCAGAGGTCGACGCGATCGTGTTCGGGACCGGGTTCCACGTCACCGACATGCCCATCGCGGAGCGGGTCGTCGGCGCCGAGGGGAAGACCCTCGCCGAGAGCTGGGCCGGCGGGATGCAGTCCCTGCGCGGCGCGACCGCCGCCGGGTTCCCCAACTGGATGACGATCATCGGGCCCAACACCGGCCTCGGGAACTCCTCCATGATCCTGATGATCGAGTCCCAGCTGAACTACCTCGCCGACTACCTGCGGCAGCTGGACGTCCTGGGAGGGCGGGTCGCCCTCGACGCCCGCCCCAGCGCCGTACGGGCCTGGAACCACCGGGTGCAGGAGCGGATGAAGCGCACGGTGTGGAACACCGGCGGCTGCACGAGCTGGTACCTCGACGAGAGCGGGCGCAACACCACCATCTGGCCCGGTACGACGAGCGAGTTCCGGCGCGAGACCCGCCGGGTCGACCTCGCCGAGTACGCCGTCCTGCGGGCGCACCCCGGCACCACGGTCACCCAGGAGAACGCCGAGGTGACCGCGTGAGCCGCCGCACCCACGTCACCTCCGGGCCGTACGCCCCGCCCGCCGCCGCCCGTGAACTGACCGCCCTCTCCGCCGACGGCGCCCGGCTGCACGTCGAGGTGCACGGCCCCGAGGAGGCGCCGGCGGTCGTCCTCGCCCACGGCTGGACCTGCTCGACCGCCTTCTGGGCGGCGCAGATCCGCGAACTGGCCGCCGACCACCGGGTCATCGCCTACGACCAGCGCGGCCACGGACGTACGCCCGCGAGCCCGGCGTGCAGCACCGACGTGCTCGCCGACGACCTCGAGGCCGTACTCACCGCCACCCTCGCGCCCGGCGAACAGGCCGTGGTCGCCGGGCACTCCATGGGCGGGATGACGGTGATGGCCGCCGCCACGAGGCCCGCGTTCCGCGCGCACGTGGCCGCCGTACTGCTGTGCAGCACGGGCAGTTCGCGGCTGGTCGCCGAGTCGACGGTGGTGCCGATGCGGGCGGGCCGGGCGCGCACCCGGCTGACCGGGCACATCCTCGGCTCCCGCGCCCCGCTCGGGCCGGTCACCCCGCTCGCCCGCCGGATCCTCAAGTACGCGACGATGGGCCCCGCCTCCGCCCCGGACATGGTCGAGGCGTGCGCCCGTATCGTGCACGCCTGCCCGCGCGCGGTGCGCCACGCCTGGTCGCACGTGCTCCACGGGCTCGATCTCGACCACGGACTGGCCGAGTTGCGCGTACCGGTCGAGATCGTCGCCGGTGGTGCGGACCGGCTCACCCCGCCGGTGCACGCCCGGTCACTGGCCGCCGCGCTGCCGAACTGCCTCGGCGTCACCGAGCTGCCCGGCATCGGCCACATGACACCCGTCGAGGCGCCCGACCTGGTCACCGGGAAGATCCGCGCCCTGGCCGCCGCCCACATATCCGCCGTACCCGCCGTCGAGGAGAGCGCATGAGCAGGGTCAGTCTCGAAGGAAGGGTCGCCGTCGTCACCGGGGCGGCGCGCGGCGTCGGGGAGTTGCTGGCCCGCAAGCTCTCCGCGCGCGGGGTGAGGGTGGCGCTGGTCGGGCTGGAGCCGGACGCGCTCAAGGACGTCTCCGCGCGGCTGCACAGCGACAGCGACCACTGGTACGCGGACGTCACCGACCACGAGGCGATGGCCAAGGTCGCGGAGGAGGTCCGGGAGCGGTTCGGCCGGGTCGACATCGTGGTCGCCAACGCCGGTGTGGCGACCGGCGGTCCGTTCGCCGACTCCGATCCGGAGTCCTGGCGGCGGGTGATCGAGGTGAACCTGATCGGATCGGCGGTCACCGCGCGGGCGTTCCTGCCGCTGCTCGCCGAGAGCCGGGGTTATCTGCTCCAGATAGCCTCCCTCGCGGCGATCACCCCCGCGCCGATGATGACGGCGTACTGCGCCTCCAAGTCCGGTGTGGAGGCGTACGCGCACGCACTGCGGGCCGAAGTCGGCCACCGGGGCGTGAAGGTGGGCGTCGGGTATCTGTCGTGGACCGACACCGACATGGTGCGCGGAGCCGACCAGGACGACGTGATGCGGGAGTTGCGGCAGCGGCTGCCGTGGCCGTCGAACAAGACGTACCCGCTGGGGCCCGCGGTGGACCGGCTGGTGGCCGGCATAGAGCGGCGGGCGAGCCACGTGTACGGGCAGTGGTGGCTGCGCGGGATGCAGGGCGTGCGCGGTTACCTGCCCGCGGTCATCGGGACGGTGGGGCAGCGGGAGATGCGGCGGTTCGGGGACCGGCTCGCGGGCGTGCGCACGGGGTTGGTCGGGGCGGGCGGCAACGCCGATGAGCAGCACCGGAACACGGTCCGTGACTGATCGACATGCGTGGGGTGACGGGCCGTGTGAATCTGGTCGGGCAAGTTCCCCCCACCCCACAACGGGAGTGAACCCACATGGGTATGAAGGATCAGTTCCAGGAGAAGTCCGAGCAGTTCCAGCAGCAGGCCAGGCAGCGTGCCCAGCAGGGCAAGGAGCAGATGCAGGGCCGCGGCCGCCGGCGGAGCGAGGACATCGACGAGCAGCAGCGTCAGCGGGAGCCCCGGGAGTCCGAGGAGCGCTTCGACCAGGACTACGACGTCTGACGTCGAGCGGCGAAGACGTCCGAAGACGCTTGAACACGTCTGAACGCGTCGTGCGCTGAAGCGGAAGGGGTGCCCCATGGCGAAGGGGGCACCCCTTCCTCACGACCGGGGCGGCAGTTTCGGCCGGGAGCGGTCGGGTACGTCGCGGTAGGTCGGGGGCGTCGCCGGGGGGTTGGCCTCCAGCAGTTCCAGGGCGAGCCGTACCGCGTCGTCGAGCACCGCGTACCGGCCCTCGGCCCAGTCCAGCGGGGTGCGCAGCGCCTCCAGGTCGGGGGTGACGCCCTTGTTCTCCACGGACCAGCCGTACGCGTCGAACCAGGCCGCGTTCATCGGCACCGTGATCACCGTGCCGTCGCCGAGCCGGTGCCGCCCGGTCATGCCGACCACCCCGCCCCAGGTGCGCTGGCCCACCACCGGGCCCAGCCCCAGCAGTTTGAACGCGGCGGTGATCATGTCGCCGTCGGAGCTGGTCGCCTCGTCCGCGAGCGCCACGAGCGGTCCGCGCGGGGCGTTGGAGGCGTACGACACGGGCTGGGCGTCACGGGTGAGGTCCCAGCCGATGATGGTGCGGGTCAGCTTCTCCACGACGAGTTCGCTGATGTGGCCGCCGGCGTTGCCGCGCACGTCCACGATCAGCGCGGGGCGGGACATCTCCATGCGCACGTCGCGGTTGAACTGGGCCCAGCCGGAGCCGCCCATGTCGGGGATGTGCAGGTAGCCGCAGCGGCCACCGCTCAACTCCCGCACCACCGCGCGGCGTTTGGCGACCCAGTCCTGGTAGCGCAGCGGCGTCTCGTCGACGAGCGGGACGACGGCGACCCGGCGGGGCGGTCCCTGCGCCGGAAGGAAGGTCAGCTCCACGGTCGTCCCGCCCGCGCCCGCGAGCAGCGGGTAGGGGCCCGTGACCGGGTCCACCGGGCGGCCGTCGACGTGGGTGAGGACCGCGCCCTCGCGGATGCCGGTGCCGGCCAGCGGGGAGCGGGCGCGGGAGTCGGAGGAGTCGCCGGGCAGGATCCGCTTGACGGTCCAGCCCTCCTCGCGCGGAACGAGGTTGGCGCCGAGCAGGCCCTGGCGGCGCTGGTAGTGCGGGGGGCCCTCGTTGCGGCGGGCGGCGGTGACGTAGGCGTGGGAGGTGCCGAGTTCGCCGAGGACCTCGCGCAGCAGGTCCGCGAAGTCGTCGGGGGAGGCGACCCGTTCGACCAGCGGGCGGTACTGCTCCAGGATCGCGTCCCAGTCGATGCCGCCCATGCCGGGTTCCCAGAAGTAGGCGCGGATCAGCCGCCCGGCCTCCGCGTACGCCTGGCGCCACTCGGCGGCCGGGTCGGCCTCGTGCAGGATGCGGCGGGCGTCGATCCACACCGTGGAGTCGCTGTCGCCGGGCTCGGTGGCGGGCACCGCGCGCAGCTCGCCCTCGTCGACCACGACCAGCCGGGTGCCGTCGCCGCTGACCGCGAAGAAGTCCAGGTGGCCGACGAGTTCGGATCTCTTCGCCTTGCCGATGTTGAAGTGTTCCAGGGTGGGCCGGCCGCTGGTGTCGCTGGGGTTGGCGAAGGTCTCGCCGAGCGCGCCGGAGATCGGCCAGCGCAGCCAGACCAGACCGCAGCCCGCGACCGGGCACAGCCCCGAGTACTTGGAGGCGGAGACCGGGAAGGGGGTGACCCTGCTCTCCAGGCCCTCCGCCTCGACGGTCACCGTGCCGGCCTCGCCGCCCTCCTCGGCCTCCTCGCGCTCGACCGGGTCCAGCCCGCCGGCGGCCGGACGGCCCTCGGGGTTCAGGGCGAACGGGGAGGGGGTCGCCGACGACAGCGGCACCAGGTACGGGCGGCAGCCCAGCGGGAACGACAGGTCTCCGGTGTGCACGTCGTACACCGGGTCGAAGCCGCGCCAGGACAGGAAGGCGAGGTAGCGGCCGTCGAGGGTGAAGACCGGGTTCTCGTCCTCGAAGCGGCCGTTGGTGACGTCGAGCACCAGCCGGTCCTTGATCCGGGCGAGTTTGATCTGCCGCAGCGACCGTCCGATCACCGGGTGGGACCAGGCCAGCCAGGCCCCGTCGGGGGAGAAGGCGAGGTCGCGCACCGGCCCGTTGCCGGAGTGGATCAGCTCGGTGACCTCCCCCCGGCTCTCCTCCTCGGTGTCGACCAGCAGCAGCCGTCCGTCGTGCGCGGCGACGGCCAGCCGCTGCCCGTCGGGGTCGGCCACCATCTCCAGCACCCGGCCCAGCTTCCCGGCGGCCAGCCGCCGGGGGGCGCGCTGACCGGTCGCCCGGGGCAGGGAGGCGATCTCGACGGCGTCCTCGCCCTCGGCGTCCGTCACGTACGCCACCTGGTCGCCCGCGCCGAGCATCTCCGGCAGCCGGACCCGTACGCCCGGGGTGTCGGTGAGGGTGCGCGCGGGACCGTCGCGGTGGGTGAGCCAGTACAGGCTGCCGCGTACGACGACGGCGCTCGCGCGGCCGGTCTCGTCGACCGAGATGCCGTCGAGGTGGCGGGCGGCGGGCACCTGGTAGGGGCGCCGCCCGGAGCGCGGCCCGCTCAGCGTCACGTCGAGCCGGCGCGGGACGGCGCCGGGCGACAGGTCGTCCACGAGCCACAGGTCGCCGGCGCACTGGTAGACGACCCGGGTGCCGTCACTGGCGGCGTGCCGGGCGTAGAAGGCGTCGTGGTCGGTGTGGCGGCGCAGGTCGGAACCGTCGTACGCGCACGAGTACAGGTTGCCGACGCCCTCGTGGTCGGAGAGGAAGGCGATCCGGCCGGCGACGAACATGGGGGAGTGCAGATGGCCGTCGAGGCCGTCGAGGAGCCGGTGCCCGTGCAGCCAGAGCCTGCCCGTGGCGCCGCCCCGGTAGCGCTTCCAGGAGGCCGGTTCGTGCGGCGGGGTGCCGGTGAGCAGCAGCGACCTGCGCTCCCCGGCGATGTCGGCGACCTGGATGTCGGAGACCGGGCCCCAGGGCAGTTTGCGGCCGGGGCTGCCGTCGCAGGCGAGCTTGTAGGCCCAGGTGAAGTACGAGAAGGGCTCGCCGTGCGAGGCGACGGCGAGGATCTCGGCGTGGCCGTCCCCGTCGGGGGGCGCCCAGCCGCAGACCCGGGTGTCCGAGCTGCCCCAGTAGGTGAGGCGCCGGCCCGGTCCGCCGTCCACCGGGACCAGGTGCACCTCGGGGTCGAGGCTGCGCCAGCTCGTGTACGCGATGTGGCGGCCGTCGGGGGAGAAGCGGGGGTGGCCGAGCTTGGTGCGGTCGACGGTGAGCCGCCAGGCGCGGCCCGGTCCGTCGAGCGGGGCGAGCCAGAGGTCGTCCTCGGCCACGAAGCACAGCAGGTCGTCCTTGAGGTGGGGCAGACGCAGATAGCTCACCCTTCCCATGCTTTGCCGGGGTCCTGGGCCCGGCAACTTATGAGAAAGCGACAACCGTGACGCAGACCACGAACGAAACCGTTTCGTTTCGTTAGTGGGGTGGAGTACCTTTGTCCTGTACGAAACCGTGTCGTTTCTTTGACATGGTGGACACCGGAGCGGAAGGGTGAGCGGTATGAGTGAAGTCGCGACGGCGCGTCGCAGCCGGATCACCCCCGAGCGCGAGGCCGAGCTGTACGGGGCCGTGCTCGACCTGCTCCGCGAGGTCGGCTACGACGCCGTCACCATGGACGCCGTGGCCGCCCGCACCCGTTCCAGCAAGGCCACCCTCTACCGCCAGTGGGGCGGCAAGGCCGAGCTGGTGGTGAGAGCGATGCGCAGCCAGAAGCCGGGCGGCATCGCCGACATCGACACCGGGACCCTGCGGGGCGACCTGCACGCCGTCGTCGGCCGTGAGGACGACTGCGCCATGGAGCAGAACGCCGCCCTGATGCGCGCGCTCGCCATGGCCGTGCACATGAACGACGATCTCCGCCAGGCCTTCAAGGAACTCCTGGTCGAACCGGAGATGGAGGAGTTCCGGCGGATGATCCGGCGCGCGGTCGACCGGGGCGAGATCAACCCCGGCAACCCGGCGCTGGACTACATGGTGCACATGCTCGTCGGCGCGTTCGCCACCCGGACGCTGATCGACGACCTGCCGCCCACGCAGGAATTCCTCACCTCGTACATCGACGCCGTGGTGCTCCCCGCCCTCGGCGTGACCACTCACTGACCGTCCCCGGGTCAGCCACCACAAGTCAGCCACCCCCTGACGTCACCGCTCACGTCGTCGGGCTGATCACCCCTGCCCCGAAGCAACCACGACCTGACCGGGAGTACGCCCTCGTGGCCACTTTCCTCTATCGACTCGGCCGGTTCGCCTTCAGGCGACGGCACCTCGTAGCCCTCATCTGGGTGGCGCTGCTGGCGCTCGCGGGCGTCGGCGCGGCCGGCGCCCCGGCGGCCGGCAACTCGTCCTTCTCCATCCCCGGCACCGAGGCCCAGAAGGCCTTCGACCTGCTGGAAGAACGCTTCCCCGGCTCCAGTGCCGACGGGGCGACCGCCCGCGTCGTCTTCAAGGCACCGGCCGGCGAGAAGATGACCGACGCCGACCACAAGGCGATCGTCCAAAAGACCGTCGACGAGCTCTCCGGCGGCTCCGAGGTCGCCCGCGTCACCGACCCGTACCAGGGCGGCGGCGTCAGCCAGGACGGCACCATCGCCTACGCCTCGGTGAGCTACAAGGTCTCCGGCATGGAGCTGGAGGACTCCTCCCGCGACGCCCTGGAGGGCGCCGCCGAGGACGCCCGCGACTCCGGGCTGACCGTGGAGATCGGCGGTGACGCCCTCCAGGCCGTCCCGCACACCGGCTCCGCCGAGATCATCGGCATCGGCGTCGCCGCGGTCGTCCTCGTCATCACCTTCGGTTCGCTGCTCGCGGCCGGGCTGCCGCTGCTCACCGCGATCATCGGCGTGGGCATCGGGGTCTCCAGCATCACAGCCCTGGCCAGCACCCTGGACCTCGGCTCCACCACCTCCATCCTGGCCTCGATGATCGGCCTCGCGGTCGGCATCGACTACGCGCTGTTCGTCGTCTCCCGCTACCGGGCCGAACTGGCCGAGGGCCGCGGGCGCGAGGAGGCGGCCGGCCGGGCCGTCGGCACCGCGGGCTCCGCCGTGGTCTTCGCCGGCCTCACCGTCGTGATCGCCCTGGTCGGCCTGTCCGTCGTCAACATCCCGATGCTGACGAAGATGGGCATCGCCGCCGCCGGCACGGTCGCCATCGCGGTCCTGATCGCCCTCACCCTGATCCCCGCCCTGCTCGGCTACGCGGGCCGCCGGGTCCGCCCCGCCGGCGAGAAGAGCAAGCTGCTCGGCGGGGGCCGCGCCGCGAAGAAGCCGCAGCGCCCGAACATGGGCACCCGCTGGGCCAGCTTCGTCGTACGCCGTCCGCTGGCCGTGCTGCTGCTCGGCGTGGTCGGCCTGGGTGCCGCGGCCGTCCCGGCCGCCTCGCTCGAACTGGGCCTGCCCGACGACGGCTCGCAGTCGACGTCCACGACCCAGCGCCGCGCCTACGACCTGCTCTCCGAGGGCTTCGGCCCCGGCTTCAACGGCCCGCTCGTGGTCGTGGTCGACGCCAAGGACAGCGACGACCCGGATGCCGTCTTCAAGCAGGCCGGTGACGACATCAAGGGCCTCGACAACGTCGTGAACGTCGCCCCGGCGGCCCCCAACAAGGCCGGCGACACGGCGACGATCACCGTCGTCCCCGACTCCAAGCCCTCCTCGGTGACCACCGAGGACCTGGTCCACGACATCCGCGACACCGGCGCGGACATCAAGGCCGACACCGGCGCCGACGTCCTGGTCACCGGCTCCACGGCCATGAACATCGACGTCTCGCAGAAGCTCAACGACGCGCTGGTGCCGTACCTGGTCCTGGTGGTCGGCCTGGCGTTCCTGCTGCTGATCGTCGTCTTCCGGTCGGTCCTGGTCCCGCTGAAGGCCGCCCTCGGCTTCCTGCTGTCGGTCCTCGCGGCCCTCGGCGCGGTCGTCGCCGTCTACCAGTGGGGCTGGCTGTCCGGCCTGATGGGCGTCGAGGAGACCGGTCCGATCATGTCGATGATGCCGATCTTCATGGTCGGCGTGGTCTTCGGCCTGGCCATGGACTACGAGGTGTTCCTCGTGACCCGGATCCGGGAGGCCTACGTCCACGGCGAGAAGCCGGGGCAGGCCGTGGTGACCGGCTTCAAGTACAGCGCCCGGGTGGTGACCGCCGCGGCGGTGATCATGATGGCCGTGTTCTCCGGCTTCATCGGCTCCAGCGAGGCGATGGTCAAGATGATCGGCTTCGGCCTCGCGGTCGCCGTCCTCTTCGACGCGTTCGTCGTCCGCATGGCGATCGTCCCGGCGGTGCTGGCCCTGCTCGGCAAGCGGGCCTGGTGGCTGCCGAAGTGGCTGGACCGGATCCTGCCCAACGTGGACGTCGAGGGCGAGGGCCTGCGCACGGACGACGACCGGAAGGACGAGGACCGGGAACTCGTACGGGCCTGACGGCCCGGACGAACGCAGGACCGGCCGGTGAGGGCTCCGTGGGGACGGGGCGCCCTCACCGGCTTCCCTGTGCTCCCGGAATGCGGTCGCATGCCCTCTACACCGACCACTAGCGTGCTCTGCATGACGACAGCCGCCACTGACGCCGAGGGCTCCGGGGCTCACCCACGATTCGCCGAGGCCCTGCGGGACCTGGGACTCGGGGACGTGATTCCGCAGGTCCGCCGCTTCCCCGAAGCTACCCGCACCGCCGCCGAGGCCGCCGCCGCGATCGGCTGTGAGCTCAGTCAGATCTGCAAGTCCCTGATCTTCGCCGCCGACGACGTGCCGGTGCTGGTGCTCATGGACGGGGCGTCCCGCGTCGACCTCGACCGGGTCCGGGAGGAACTCGGCGCCGCCAAGGTCACTCGCGCCAGGGCCGATGTCGTACGCGAAACCACCGGGTACGCCATCGGCGGCGTGCCGCCCTTCGGTCACCGCACGAGGACCAGGGTCCTCGCCGATCGCTCCCTCCTCGCCCACACCCTCGTGTGGGCGGCGGCCGGCACTCCGTACACCGTCTTCCCGATGAAACCCAAGACGCTGATCGCCCACGCCGGCGGCACCCTGGTGGACGTGCGCGAGCGCACCCCGTGACCCCCCTGGTCACCGCGGCCGTCCTGCTCGCCGCGGTCACCCACGCCGGCTGGAACGCCATCGCGCACCGGATCACCGACAAGCTCGTCGGGTTCACGCTGATCTCCGGCGGCGGACTGCTGATCGGGCTGGCGGCGGTGCCGTTCGTGCCGCTCCCGGCGGCCGGGGCGTGGCCGTACCTGTTCTGCTCGGCCGCGATCCACATGGCGTACTACGCGCTGCTGATGAAGTCCTTCCGGCTGGGCGACTTCGGCCAGGCGTACCCCATCGCCCGGGGCAGCGCGCCCCTGGTGGTCACCCTCCTCGCCGCCGTGTTCGCGCACGAGGTGCCCGACGGCTGGGCCGCCGCCGGGATCGCCCTGTCCTGCGCGGGCCTGACCGGCGTCGCCCTGTGGGGACTGCGCGGGCACCGGCCCGACTGGGCGGCGATCGGGGCGGCCCTGGCGACCGGCCTGACCATCGCCGTGTACACCGTCGTCGACGGGCTCGGCGTACGGGCCTCGGGGTCGTCGTCCGGCTACGTCGCCTGGCTGATGGCGGTCCAGGGCACGGTGATCCCGGCGTACGCCCTCTGGCGCTGGCGGCGGGAGACGGGCGCCCGGCTCCGTCCGCACGCGGGTCTCGGACTGCTCGGCGCCGCGCTGTCCGTCGCCGCGTACGCGCTCGTCCTGTGGGCCCAGACCCGCGCGGCACTCGCCCCCGTCGCGGCCCTGCGGGAGTCGTCGATCATCGTGGGCGCGGCCATCGGGGCGCTGTTCTTCAAGGAGCGGTTCGGTGCCCCGCGGATCGTCGCGGCCGGGCTGCTGGTCGTCGGGATCGGGCTGATGCTCCGCGCAGGGTAGCGCGGGACGGCGCGGCACGCGCCGCCGCACGGGCGGGTGCGCGGGCGCGGTACGAGGAGCACCCTGGAATGAGAGGAATTCCGGAGGTGATCGTCATGATGCACACCGCAGTGGGATGGCACGTGGACCTGGAGTTCGAGGAGGACGACCGGCAGACGCGTGCCGCCGCGCTGGTCCGGCTGCCCGACGGGACCGAGGTGCGGGCCAACGGCCACGCGAACCGGCACCACACCGACTCCAATCAGCCACGGGTCGGGGAGGAGATCGCCGGCGCACGCGCGCTGAACGAACTCGCCATGCAGATGCTGACCAAGGCGCACGGCGAGATCGACGACGCGTCGGGCCGCATCTCGCACCCGATCCACGTCTAGTCCGTCAGGGCCTGACGTACCGCCCGTATCAGCGCCTGGGCCCTGGGGTCCGCCGTCACCGTCCTGCGGAAGCCGTTGGTGACGTAGCCGAAGGCGATGCCCGACTCCGGGTCGGCGAAGCCGAGGGAGCCGCCGCGGCCGGGATGGCCGAAGGAGCCCGGGGCCAGGAGGGGGGAGGCGCCGCCGTGCAGCATGTAGCCGAGCCCGAAGCGGGTGTTCACCACCAGCACCCGGTCGGGGCCGGCCGACTCCTCGGCGCGGGCGAGTTCCACGGTGGCCGGGTCGAGGAGGCGTACGCCGTCGACCGGGCCGGTCAGTGACGCGTAGAAGCGCGCCAGTCCGTCCGCCGTCGCGATCCCGTTGGCGGCGGGCAGGGCCGCCGCGCGGAACACCGGGTCGTTCTGGTCCGGGAAGGGGGTGATCGCCGCGAAGGCGCGGCGGGTGAGGGAGGACGGGTCGGCGTAGGCGTCGGTGACCGAGCGCTTGGGGCGGGCGCGGAGCGTCCCGGACGGCTCGGGGCCCTCGATCCTGCCGACCGTGCCCACGCGGTGGGCCCGCGCCTCCGGCAGCCCCACCCACAGGTCCAGGCCCAGCGGGCCGGCGATCTCCGACGCGATCCACTCGCCGGAACCCCGGCCGGTCACGCGGCGCACCAGCTCGTCGACCAGCCAGCCGTAGGTCAGCGCGTGATAGCCGTGGTCGGTGCCCGGCTCCCACGCGGGGGCCTGCGCGGCGACCGCCTCGGCGGCCCGCACGGGGTCGGCCGCCTCGTCCGGGGTGAGCGGGTGGTCCAGGACGGGGAGTCCCGCGCGGTGGTTCAGTACGTGCCGGACCAGCAGCCGCTCCTTGCCGTGCGCCTTGAACTCCGGCCAGTACCGGCCGACCGGTGCGTCCAGGTCCAGCTCGCCGCGCTGGTGCAGCAGCAGGAGTACGGCGGCGGCGACGCCCTTGGTCGCCGAGCGCACGACCTGCGCGGTGTCCCGCTCCCAGGGCTCCGTGCCGTCGACGTCCTTCACCCCGGCCCACAGGTCGACGACCTTGCGCCCGTCCCGGTACACGGCGACGGCCGCGCCCCGGTCCCCGAGCGTCTCGAAGTTCCGCGCGAACGCCTCCCGGACCGGTTCGAAGCCCCCGGCCACCGTGCCGTGCACGTCCACGTCCCTCGGTCCTTCCACTCGCCTGTGACACTCGCCTGTGACAGTGCGTGCAACAGTGCCGGTCCGCCTGCGATTCCTGGGCGGAGGCGACTGCGCGCGATCGTTACGAACGGCCGGGCGCGGCCGGCACCGAGCGCGGATCGAAACCGTACGGAAGCTCGAGGCGGTGGGCGCGCATCAGCCCGTCGTCGGCGAGCAGGTCCGCCGTGGTGCCGTCGGCCGCGATCACGCCGTCGCTGAGGATCAGCGAGCGCGGGCACAGTTCGAGGGCGTAGGGCAGGTCGTGCGTGACCATCAGGACGGTGACGTCCAGGGAGCGCAGGATGTCGGCGAGTTCGCGGCGGGAGGCGGGGTCCAGGTTGGAGGACGGCTCGTCCAGGACCAGGATCTCCGGCTCCATCGCCAGTACGGTCGCCACGGCCACCCGGCGCCGCTGGCCGAAGGAGAGGTGGTGCGGCGGGCGGTCCTTGAACTCCGCCATGCCGACCAGGCCCAGCGCCCGGTCCACCCGCTCCTCCAGCTCGGGCCCCCGGAGCCCGGCCGCCGCCGGACCGAACGCCACGTCCTCGCGCACCGTCGGCATGAAGAGCTGGTCGTCCGGGTCCTGGAAGACGATGCCGACCCGGCGCCGGATCTCCGCCATGTGCCGCCTGCCGACCTCGAGTCCGGCCACCGTCACCGTGCCGGTGCCGCCGGTCAGGATGCCGTTGAGGTGGAGGACGAGGGTCGTCTTGCCGGCGCCGTTCGGACCGAGCAGCGCGACCCGCTCGCCGCGCGCGATGGAGAAGTCGACGCCGAACAGGGCCTGGTGACCGTCGGGGTAGGCGAAGGCGAGGCCGGAGACCTCCAGGGACGGTGTCATAGGAAACGCCCACTTCCCAGCTTGCGGGTGAGTATCGTTGTCAACGGCCGATGCATGCGAGAGCCAAGCTTGCACTGCCTCTGTGTCACTGCTGTCAACCGGGCTGGTTTCAACCCGGCTGGTGTCGATCGTGTCAGTCTCGGTTGCCCGCTGGGCAGCCGTGCAGCGTGAGCCAGGAATCCCCCTTATGACCCAAGGGGGAGGATTCAAAGGGTCCATCCCAGCAAGCACACGACGAGAGCCGCGCCCGGGAGCAGTGAAGCGTACGACCACTGCGCCCGGTCCGCGGTCACCTCGTCGATCACCGGCATCGAACCGGCGTAACCGCGGCTCACCATGGCCAGGTGCACCCGCTCGCCGCGTTCGTAGGAGCGGATGAACAGCGCGCCCGCCGACTTGGCGAGCACACCCCAGTGCTTCACCCCGCGCGCCTCGAAGCCGCGGGACTCGCGGGCGATCCGCATGCGCCGCATCTCGTCGGTGATGACGTCGCCGTAGCGGACCATGAAGGAGGCGATCTGCACCAGCAGCGGCGGAAGCCTCAGCCGCTGGAGGCCGAGCAGGAGTTCGCGCAGCTCGGTGGTGGAGGCGAGGAGGACCGAGGCGGCCACGCCCAGGGTGCCCTTGGCCAGCACGTTCCACGCGCCCCACAGTCCGTTCACGCTCAGCGACAGCCCGAGGACGTCGGTCCGTCCGCCCTCCGCCACGAACGGCAGGAGGACGGCGAAGGCGACGAACGGGACCTCGATCAGCAGCCGCCTGAGCAGGAAGCCGGCCGGGACGCGGGCGGCGTACGCGACGAGGGCGAGCAGGCCGGCGTACACCGCGAACGCCCACATCGCCTCGCGCGGGGTGGAGACCACGACCAGGACGAAGGCGAAGACCGCGGCGAGCTTGGTGTGCGGCGGCAGGGCGTGCACGGGGGAGTGCCCGTGCCGGTAGAGCTTGTGCGCGTGGCCCGCTCCCACGTCAGACGCTCGTGCCGGTGGGGGAGGCGGCGGCCTCGGCCTCGTCGCCGGCACGGCGCCTGCGGACCGCCCAGAACACGCCGGTGCCCGCGACGACCGTCACGCCCACGCCGATCACACCGGCCAGACCGCCGGAGAGGCGGGCGTCGTCGACGTCCTCGACGCCGTAGTCGGCCAGCGGGGAGCCGGCGATCGCGTGCTCCTCGGCCTTCTCGTCGATGCCGTGGTCGCCGGCGACCTTCTCCAGGCCGTCCGGGTCCGCGGAGGCGTAGAAGCTGACGAACCCGGCGAGGAACAGCGAGGCGACCAGACCGGTGATCCAGACCTTCCGCGGGGAACGGGCGGGGACGGGCTCCGGCTCCGGGGCGTCCGGGGCGTCGACCAGCTCGCCGTTCACCCGCAGCTTGAGCTTCCGGGTCAGGCCGCGCGCCCCGTGCACCAGGTCCGGGCGGACGGCGATGACCGCGCCGACGGTCAGGGCGGTGATCACGGCCTCGCCGATGCCGATGAGGACGTGCACGCCCACCATGGCGGTGGCGACCTTGCCGAGGGAGACGTCGGCGGTGCCGCCGATCGCGTAGAGCAGCGTGAAGACGACGGCGGAGGCCGGGACGGAGACCAGGGCGGCGGCGAAGGAGGCGGCGGTCACCGAGCGGCGGGTGCGCGGCAGCACCTTCACCAGGCCGCGGAAGAGCGCGTAGGCGACGACCGTGGTGACGATCGCCATGTCGGTGATGTTCACGCCGAGCGCGGTCAGTCCGCCGTCGGCGAAGAGGACGGCCTGCATCAGCAGGACGACGGAGACGCACAGGATGCCGGTGAAGGGGCCGACGAGTATCGCGGCGAGGGCGCCGCCGAGCAGATGGCCGCTGGTCCCCGCCGCGACGGGGAAGTTCAGCATCTGCACGGCGAAGATGAACGCCGCCACCAGTCCGGCCAGCGGTGCCGTCCGTTCGTCGAGTTCGCGGCGGGCGCCGCGCAGGCCCACGGCGATCGCGCCGGCGGCGACGACTCCGGCCGCGGCGGACACGGGGGCGTTGATGAATCCGTCAGGTGCGTGCACGGACTCGATGATGTGGCCTGTTGCAAACGTTGCGCAAGAGCGAGCCGCTTGTTTTACCTCACGCACAGCTCGGCTGTGATATGCGCCTCTCGGACGCGCGGATTCCGGATCGGGTGCACGATTGAACGGGGGGTGGGTATACGGATTGCACGCCTTTCAGGCAGATCGACGCAGCGTAAGGGGCCACCGATGTCCGTGGTAGAGCAGTACGCGCGAGCCCACATCGTCACCGACCTCCTGGAAGAGGACCGCGGAGCGGTACCCGTGGTACTGCGCTACGACTCCGAACAGGACCCCCGCTGCGTGCACGTGGCGCTCCCGGGCGCCGCGCCCCGCGAATGGACCGTCGCACGGGAACTGCTGGAACAGGGTCTGAGCGCCCCCGCGGGCCGGGACGAGATACGGGTGTGGCCGTGCGGCCGGGTCCAGGCCGTGGTCGAGTTCCACACCGCGCAGGGCGTCTCGGTGGTGCAGTTCGAGACCAAGACCCTGGCCCGGTTCCTGCGGCGGACCTACGCGGCCGCCGCCGAACCCGTCCCGCACTGAACCCCGGTCTCCGGGGCTGTTCCCCGGTGTCCGGGGCCGGCGTCCGGTGCCCGGGGGTGCCGCCCGGCTTCCGGGACTCCCCCGGTTTCCTGGACCGACCCCCTGGCTTTCGGGGCTGACCTCCGGGCCTCCAGGGCTCCCCCCCGGCTTCCGGGACTGCCCCCGGCGTCCAGGACTGCTCCCGGCCTCCGGATCGCTCAGCCGGCGCTCTTCAGGAGTGCCGCCACGATCGGTCCGGCCGTCGAGCCGCCGTGACCGGCCTTCTGGACCACACCCGCGGCCGCCAGGTCCCCGCGGTACGCGGTGAACCAGCCGTTGGGCTTCTTCTGCCCGTCGACCTCGGCCGACCCGGTCTTCGCGCCCTTCTCGCCGCTCACCCCGGCCATCGCCTCCGCGGCGGTGCCGTAGGAGGCGGTGTACGACATCAGCTCCCGAAGCTGCGCCAGCGTGCCGGCCGACATGGTGCGCGAGGCCGTCGCGAGCTTCCGCCCGTCGACCTCCGGGGAGACCAGGTAGGGCTGGCGGAAGACGCCCGACTGGACCGTCGCCGACACCGACGCCATGTTCAGCGGGTTCATCCGCACCCCGCCCTGGCCGATCAGGGAGGCCCCCATCGGGGCCTTCGACTGCACCGGCACCGAGCCGTCGAAGGTCGGGACACCGACCTGCCAGTTGTTCATCGACAGCCCGAAGACCTGCTGGGCCTGCTTGGTCAGGTCGTCGTCCGCCAGCTCGGGCGCCTGGCTGATGAAGGCCGTGTTGCAGGAGCGGGCGAAGCTCGCCTTGAACGTGCCGTCCTTGATCTCGAACTTGTCGTCGTTCTGGAACTTCCAGCCGCCGTAGGTGAAGTACTTCGGGCACGGGTGCTGCTCGTCCATCGAGGCGAGGCCCTTCTCGATCAGCATCGAGGAGGTGATCACCTTCATCGTGGAGCCCGGGGCCAGCGAACCCGAGAACGCGGTGTTGAAACCGTGCGAGGAGTTCGCCACCGCCAGGATCTCGCCGGTCGACGGACGCAGCACCACCACCGACGCCCGCTCCTTCTTCGCCACCTGCGCCTCGGCGGCGGCCTGCAGGGACGGGCTCAGCGTGGTCTTCACCGTGCCGGGCGTGCCCTCGCTCAGCTCCAGCAGGGTCTTGTCGGACAGCTCCGCCTTCTTCGACGCCTTGCCGCGCACGATCCGCAGCTCGACGCCTGCCTCGCCGCCCGCCTTCTCGCCGTACTTCTCGCGCAGCCCGTCCAGCACCGGCCCCAGGGACGGGTACGCGGCGGTGGTCAGCTCTTCGCCGTCCCGGTCCAGCGCCTTGACGGGCGGGGTGCCCGCCTCGCCGGTGACGAGGGTGTCGCCCTCCTTGAGCTCGGGATGCACCACGGCCGGCTGCCAGGCCACCCGCGGCTCACCGTCCCCGGCCCGGCGTACGACGGTCAGCGCGCTGTCGTACGCCAGCGGCTTGCCGACGTCCCCGGACGAGACCGTGCCCTTGACGGCGAAGGGGACCTTGCCGCCGGTGCGGGTGCCGGCGGTGAGGGTGACGTCCTTGATCCGGGCGTCCTCGGCGTATGCGGTGAGCAGGGCGGTCGCGGCCTTGGGGTCGTCGGTGGCGGCGGCGGCCTCCTTCACCTTCCCGGCCTGCCAGGCGGTGAGGAAGCGTTCGGCCGTGCCGGTGACCTCGGCGGCGGACAGGGGCCCGGTCCTGGCGTCCTCCGCCTGCGCGGCGGACGACGTCCGCGTGCCGTCCTCGGCCGCGGCACCGCCGCCGAGGAGCGCGTAGGCGCCGAACCCGGCGCCACCGACGACCACGGCGATCACCCCGCCGAGTACGACGGGTCGTGTCCTGCGCCCCTCGGTGGCGTTCCTTCTGTTCCCCACTGCTTCCCGTTCCTCCGCTGTCCGCCGGGCTCCCCGTGGCCCTCGTGGTGCTCACGTGTGCCAACGACGGCCACCACACTAGAGTCCCGCCGCGGGCCCGGCGCGGTCAGCCGGCCGCTCGTAGCACGGCTGCGACAATCGGCCCGGCCGCGTCGCCGCCGTGGCCGCCCTTCTGGACCATGGCCGCCGCCGCGACGTCGTTGCGGAAGCCGGTGAACCAGCTGTCGGAGGTGGCGTTGCCGTCGACCTCGGCGGAACCGGTCTTCGCGCCGATGTCACCGCCGAGCCCGGCCATGGCCTCCTGGGCGGTGCCCTGGGTGGCGGTGAGCCGCATCATCTGCTTGAGCTGGGAGGCGGTGCCCGCCGGGAGCCCCTTGGCCCGCGCGAACTGCCGGCCGTCGAGGTCGGCGGGGACCAGGTACGGCTGGCGGAAGGTACCGGTGACGGCGGTGGCCGTCACGGAGGCCATGTTCAGCGGGTTCATCTGCACCTGGCCCTGGCCGATGGCGTTCGCCGCCTGGTCCGGTCCGGCGACGGCGGGGACGCTGCCGTCGAAGGAGTCGATGCCCGTCTTCCAGTCGTTGCGGCCGAGCCCGAACCGCTCCTGCGCCTCCTGGGTGAGCGAGGCCTCGCCGAGCGGCTTCTCGTCGATGAGCTTGATGAAGGCCGTGTTGCAGGACCGCAGGAAGCTGTTGGCGAGGCTGGCGCCCTCGTTCGGCTCCATGCCGGTGAGGTTCTTGAAGGTCTGGCCCTGCCACATGGCGCTGGGCGGACAGGGGGCGGGGCCGTTCATGGAGGTCACGCCGTTGTCGATGAGCATGGCGGCGGTGACGATCTTCATGGTGGAGCCGGGGGCGACCTGGCCCTGGAAGGCCGCGTTGAACCCGTCGTCGCGGTGGTTGGCCACCGCCAGCACCTCACCCGTGCTGGGCTTGACCGCCACCACCGACGACTCGGGGTACTGCCGCACCGCCTGCTCGGCCGCGGCCTGCGCCGTGGCGCTGAGGGAGGTGCGCAGCTTGCCCGGCTCGCCCTCGGCGAGGGTCAGCAGCGGGGTGTCGGCGGCCGGTTCGCCCGTGGTGTCCCCGGTGTGCCTGATCACCAGCTCGACGCCGGGGGTGCCGCCCGCCTTCGCGCCGTACTTCTGCCGCAGGGTGTCCAGGACCGGCCCGAGCGAGGGGTACTTCTCCTTCGTCAGCACCGTGCCGTTCCGGTCCACCGCCTCGATGGGCGGCTGCGCGGACTGCTCGGTGACGAGGGTGTCGCCCTCCTTCAGATCCGGGTGGACGAGGGACGGCTGCCAGTCGACCAGCGCCCGCCCGGTGGTCTTCCCGCGCACGACGGTCAGCTCGCTCTCGTAGCTGAGCGCCTCGGACTTCCCGTCGAAGGTGACGGTCGCCTTCACCGCGAACGGCACGGTGGCGCCGGTGGCCTTGCCGGGCGTGATGTCGACCTCGCCTATGCGCGCCTCGTCGCCGTACGCCGTCAGCAGCGCGCCGGCCTCCTGCGCGTTGTTCGTGTACGACGCCGCCTGGGACGCCTCCCCCTTCTCCCAGGCCGCGAAGAAGCTCTTGGTGGTCTCCTCGACCTCCCCCTCGTCCGGCGGCCCGGTCTCCTTCGTCCCCGCGGCGCTCGAACCGCCGCTCCCGCCCCCGCTCACGGCCGACACGATGTTGTAGGCGCCGTACCCGGCCCCGCCCAGCATCACCGCGAACACACCGCCGATGACGGCGGCCTTGACCCCCTTGCCCATCGGACGCTCCCCCTCCGCCGGACCCCCACGCCTTATGAACGTGTTCAAAAAGCCCGGTGCGTAAGCACTCTATGTGCAGGGGGTGACAACCGGGCCGGCTGTTTCCGTTTGTTGTCCGAACAGAGATCCGCCCGGACACCGGAACGACTCAAACCCAGGTGTCCAGCCACATCCGCGCCCGCCAGTCCTCGATCGGGATCGGGGTGCCGGTGTAGATGGGCCAGAAGTAGATGAAGTTCCAGGCGATCAGCAGGGTCAGTACGCCCGCCGCCGTCGCGCCCGCGACACGGCGGGTGTCGGTGGAGCGGGGCGGGCCGACGAGGGCGCCCAGGAGCATCGCCACGGCCAGGCAGAGGAAGGGGAGGAAGACGACGGCGTAGAAGAAGAAGATCGTGCGCTCCTGGTAGAGGAACCAGGGGGCGTAGCCGGCCGCGATGCCGCAGGCGATCGCGCCGGCCCGCCAGTCGCGGCGCAGCAGCCAGCGCCACAGGACGTAGAGGATCGCGAAGCAGGCCGCCCACCACAGCATCGGGGTGCCGAGGGCCAGCACCTCCTGGGCGCACTTCTCGCCCGCGTCGGCCGGGCAGCCGTTCGTGCCGGGGGCCGGGGACTCGTAGAAGTAGGAGACCGGGCGGCCGGTGACGATCCAGCTCCACGGGTTGGACTCGTAGGTGTGCGGCGAGGACAGGCCCACGTGGAAGTCGTAGACCTGGTTCTCGTAGTGCCACAGGCTGCGCCACCAGTCGGGCAGCAGCCACGACCAGGCGCTGTCCTTTCCGTCCTTCGCCGCCCAGTCGCGGTAGTAGCCGCCGGTGCCGTCGGCCGGGGAGAGGATCCAGCCGATCCAGGAGGCGAAGTAGGTGACCACAGCCACCGGCACGGTCGACAGGAACGCCCAGCCCAGGTCGCGCTTCAGGACCGCGACGCGGGGCCGGTGCGCGCCGGCGACCCTGCGCGCGCCGACGTCCCACAGCACCGCCATCACACAGAACGCGGCCATGATGTAGAGGCCGTTCCACTTCGTGCCGATCGCCAGGCCCAGCATCACCCCCGCCGCCAGGCGCCACGGGCGGAAGCCGATCCGGGTGTTCTCGGCGGCGTACGCGTCCGGGCGGACCCGGCCGTCGGCGTCCACGGGCAGCGCGGCGGCGAGCTTCTCGCGCGCCCGGTCCCGGTCGACCACCAGGCAGCCGAACGCCGCCAGTACGAAGAACATCAGCACGCCGTCGAGCAGCGAGGTCCGGCTCATCACGAAGTGCAGCCCGTCCACCGCCATCAGCGCGCCCGCGAGACAGCCGAGGAACGTGGAGCGGAACAGGCGCCGGCCGATCCGGCACAGCATCAGCACGGAGAGAGTGCCGAGCAGGGCCGTCATGAACCGCCAGCCGAACGGGTCGAAGCCGAACATCAGCTCGCCCAGTCCGATCATGTACTTGCCGACCGGCGGATGCACGACGTACGCCGCGTCCGTCGGGATGGGGACGGCACCGCCCGAGAGGATCAGATCGTTGGCGTTCTTGTCCCAGTTGACCTCGAACCCGCGGTGGACCAGCGCCCACGCGTCCTTGGCGTAGTACGTCTCGTCGAATATCACCGCCTTCGGGCTGCCCAGGTTCCAGAACCGGAGCACCCCCGCCAGCAGCGTGACCAGCAGTGGGCCGCCCCACCCCGACCAGCGGGCGATGCGCCCGGCGAGCACCGGCGGCACCCCGAGCGTGTCCCACAGCCGCTTCGACGGCTCCGTGTACGGCGGCACCAGGCGGTCGCGGACGTCACTCTCACGGACGCCGGCCTCGTGGACGTCACCTCTGGCCGGGCCCGGCGCCCGGTAGCCGAAACGGCGCAGCCGCTGCTGCCACGACGGCCGCTCTTCGTACGGCGGCCAATCCTGCCGGGTGTCCGTGGAGGACGCGGTACTGGTCACCGCGCCATCGTAGGGAACAGGGCTGTGTGAGTCCCGCGCATGACCGGTATGCCCCGGCTCCGTTCCCTACTGGGAGGATGGGGTCGTGACCGGAATCCTCGTACTCGCAGGCACCCCCATCGGCGACGTCTCCGACGCCCCGCCCCGGCTCGCGGAGGAACTCGCGGGCGCCGACGTCGTCGCCGCGGAGGACACGCGGCGGCTGCGGCGCCTCACCCAGGCCCTCGGCGTCACACCCAAGGGACGGGTCGTGTCGTACTTCGAGGGCAACGAGTCCGCCCGCACGCCCGAACTGGTCGAGGAGCTGGCGGGCGGCGCGCGCGTGCTGCTGGTGACGGACGCCGGGATGCCGTCCGTGTCCGACCCCGGCTACCGGCTGGTCGCCGCGGCCGTCGAGCGGGACGTCAAGGTCACCGCCGTGCCCGGCCCGTCCGCCGTGCTCACCGCGCTCGCCCTGTCCGGGCTGCCCGTGGACCGGTTCTGCTTCGAGGGGTTCCTGCCCCGGAAGGCGGGGGAACGGCTGGGGCGGCTCCGGGAGGTGGCGGAGGAGCGGCGCACCCTCGTCTACTTCGAGGCCCCGCACCGTCTCGACGACACCCTCGCCGCGATGGCCGAGGTGTTCGGCGGGGAACGGCGGGCCGCCGTCTGCCGCGAGCTGACCAAGACGTACGAGGAGGTCAAGCGGGGGCCGCTGGCGGAGCTGGCCGCGTGGGCGGCGGAGGGCGTGCGCGGGGAGATCACGGTGGTGGTCGAGGGGGCGCCGGAGAAGGGGGCCGAGGAGGTCGACGCGGCCGAGCTGGTGCGCAGGGTGCGGGTGCGCGAGGAGGCGGGGGAGCGGCGCAAGGAGGCGATCGCCGCGGTGGCCGTGGAGGCGGGACTTCCCAAACGGCAGGTGTTCGACGCGGTGGTGGCGGCGAAACGCTCCGCGGAGTAGGCCCTCCCCGGGAGGGCCGGGGGCCGCGCCCGGACGGTGCGGCACGTCCCTTCCGTAGGATCGGGGGCATGCCTTCGAACGCCCCCGACAAGAACGCCGCCCCGCCGCTCCCGGAGCCCCTGCGGGTGCCGGTCGCGGACTCGCACACCCACCTCGACATGCAGTCCGGCACCGTGGAGGAGGGGCTCGCCAAGGCCGCGTCGGTGGGTGTGACGACGGTCGTGCAGGTCGGCTGCGACCTCGAGGGGTCCCGGTGGGCGGCGCAGACGGCGGCCGCGTACGACGCCGTCCACGCGACGGTCGCCCTGCACCCCAACGAGGCCCCGCGCATCGTCCACGGGGACCCCGACGGCTGGTCCCGGCAGGGCGCCCGCGAACCCGGCGGGGACGCGGCGCTGGACGAGGCGCTCGCCGAGATCGACCGGCTGGCCGCGCTGCCCCAGGTCAAGGGCGTCGGCGAGACCGGCCTCGACCACTTCCGCACCGGCGAGGAGGGCAAGGAGGCGCAGGAGCGGTCCTTCCGCGCCCACATCGAGATCGCCAAGCGCCACGGCAAGGCCCTCGTCATCCACGACCGCGACGCCCACGCCGACGTCCTGCGCGTGCTGAAGGAGGAGGGCGCCCCCGAGCGCACCGTCTTCCACTGCTACTCCGGGGACGCCGAGATGGCGGAGGTCTGCGCGGCCGCCGGGTACTACATGTCGTTCGCCGGCAACGTCACCTTCAAGAACGCGCAGAACCTGCGGGACGCGCTCGCGGTGGCCCCGCTGGAGCTGGTCCTGGTGGAGACCGACGCGCCGTTCCTGACGCCGGCGCCGTACCGGGGACGCCCCAACGCCCCCTACCTGGTGCCGGTGACCGTGCGGGCGATGGCGGCCGTACGGGGCGTCGACGAGGACACCCTCGCCACCGCCCTCGGGGCGAACACGGCCCGCGCCTTCGGTTATCCACAGGCGTGACCTGCCCGGTCGCCGCGCCCCGTACCCTTGTCCCGTGACCAGCCCCACCCCCGACGCCCTCCTGGGCCCCGCCGACATCCGTGAACTGGCGGCCGCCCTCGGCGTACGGCCCACCAAGCAGCGCGGCCAGAACTTCGTCATCGACGCCAACACGGTCCGCCGTATCGTGCGCACCGCCGGGGTCCGCCCCGACGACGTGGTCGTCGAGGTCGGCCCGGGGCTCGGCTCGCTCACGCTGGCGCTGCTCGAGGCCGCCGACCGGGTCACCGCCGTCGAGATCGACGACGTCCTCGCCGCCGCGCTGCCCGCCACCGTCGCCGCCCGCATGCCCGGGCGGGCCGAGCGGTTCGCGCTGGTCCACTCCGACGCGATGCACGTCACCGAGCTGCCCGGGCCCGCCCCGACCGCGCTCGTCGCGAACCTGCCCTACAACGTGGCCGTCCCGGTGCTGCTGCACATGCTCGAAAGCTTCCCGAGCATCGAGCGCACCCTCGTCATGGTCCAGTCGGAGGTCGCCGACCGGCTCGCCGCCGCACCCGGCTCGAAGGTGTACGGCGTGCCCTCGGTCAAGGCCAACTGGTACGCGGAGGTCAAGCGGGCCGGGGCCATCGGGCGGAACGTCTTCTGGCCCGCGCCCAACGTCGACAGCGGGCTGGTCTCGCTGGTCCGCCGCGCGGAGCCGCCGAAGACCACCGCCTCCCGGCGCGAGGTGTTCGCCGTCGTCGACGCCGCCTTCGCCCAGCGCCGCAAGACGCTGCGGGCCGCGCTCGCCGGGTGGGCGGGTTCGGCGGCCGAGGCCGAGGCCGCCCTGGTCGCGGCGGGGGTCTCG
>NZ_NCTE01001452.1 GCF_002114215.1 Streptomyces sp. 13-12-16
CGCCGGTCCCGGCGTACGCGGCGGCGGCGTTCAGCGCCTGGGCGGTGGCGCGGCGTTCGGGGCCGTGCGGCCGGAGCGGGGCGGGCGCCATGCCCACCAGGTAGGCCCAGGCACCGGCCGCGGCGGCGAGTGCGAGATGGCCGGGGACCTGTCCGAGGGTCTGCGGCACGAACAGCGAGGCGGAGCTGACGAAGGTGAGGATCACATGGCCGGGCGGGCCGACGCGGGTGGCGTCGCACAGCGCCTTCTGCACGGCGGCCAGGACGGCGCCGACGGTGACCAGGACCACGGCGTTGCCGGTGAGGGAGGCGGCGACCAGGGACACGGCGAGGCCGCCGAGCATGCCGAGCACCACCCAGGCCAGCACCCTGGCCCGGGCGGCGTACGGGCGGTTGTGGGCGTAGAGGGCGCACAGGGACCCCGCCATGGTGTACATCGCGAGGTCGAGCCGGCCGAGGGCCACCAGGAGCAGGCTGGGCGGCGCGACCGCGGCGACCACGCTGAGGGCCGGCTTGAACCAGATGTCGGAGGGCCGCCCGAGGCGCAGCGCGGCGGCGAGCGGGAGGCGCCGGGCTGTCCGCGGGGTGGTGGGGGTGGGGGTCGCACTGCTCATGAGGAACAAGATTAGCAGGTGTTTTACTCGTGAAGCATATGCGCGGGCCTGCCGCGCTCCCCCGGGCGCTCCCCCCGCACCCCCGTGCGCTCGGGTGTCCGTCGCCGGGGGCGGGCATGCCATGACCGACCGTCGAGCGGGCCGAGGGGGAGGTTCGGGTGCACGGACCGGTGTCGTCCGGCTGGCTGCTGGTCGCGCTCTGCGCGGCGACCGGCGCCTACTGTCTGCTGCGCATGCGCAGCCATGTGGTGGAGCAGCGCCGTGCCGCGGGCGGCGAGGCGCTCATGGGCTTCGGCATGGCCGTGATGGCCGTGCCCGCGGCGGTGTTCACCCCGCCGGTGTGGGCCTGGCCGGCCTACGCGGTGGTGTTCGGCGCGGCCGGGCTGCACGCGCTGTGGGCGGCCCGCACCGGCGCGCGCCATCTGCACCATCTGATCGGCGCCGGGGCGATGGTGTACATGGCGGTGACCATGGCCGCCTCCGCCGGGCAGGGACACGGGCACGGGCACGGCGGCTCGGGCACACCCCTGCTGACCGGGGCCCTGCTGCTCTACTTCGTCGCGTACGTGCTCGCCACCGGCGTACGACTGGTGCCCGCCGTCACCGTGACGGGGGGCGGCCGGGGTGCGGGCTGGGGTGACCGGCCGGAGCTGGCGCGGGCCTGCCGGCTGTCCATGGGGATCGCGATGGTGGCGATGCTGCTGACGATGTGAGGGCGGGACACACGGCGCGGCGGCGGCCGTTGCCTGCGTCACTTCGGTGCGCCCGTCCGTGTCCTCGGGCGGCCCGCGCTCATAGGCTGCACGCATGATCCTCCCCGCGGCCCTGCTGCTGCTCGGCGTCCTGACCGCCGTCACGGGTCCCCGGCTGCTCGCCCGGGCCGACTGGCCGGACCGTGAACCGGTGGTGGCGCTGTGGGCGTGGCAGTGCGTGATCGCGGCGGTGCTGCTGTGCTGCGCGCTGTCGATGACGTTCAGCGCGGCGGCCGCCTGGCGGGCGGTGGGCGGCCGTGTGTTCGCCACCGCGCCCCGTGCGGTCGTGGAGGCGTACGCGCTCGGTACGGCGGGACTCTGGGCGCAGGCCACCGCGGTGGCGCTGGCGTGCGGCGGGCTGTGGAGCGCGGCGATGCTGGTCCGGGAGGTCGTACGGGCCCGCGCCCG
>NZ_NCTE01001453.1:0-822 GCF_002114215.1 Streptomyces sp. 13-12-16
CACCGCCTGCGCGCAGCGGTCGGGGCTCCAGGCGCGGGCGGGCACGCTGGCGCCCGGGTGGACGACGACGTACTCCCCGGGCCCGGTCAGCGCCCCGGTCGCGGGCGGCGGGAGCACCCGCAGCCGTCCGTCGTCGACCCGGGGGAAACCGGCGGCCTCGGCGAGTTCGAGCGCGGCCTCGGCCTCGTGGGCGTGGGGGGCGCGGTGGTGGCGCACGTCGAGGAGGGAGCCGGGGTGGTCCTCGCTGTCGGCGGCGATGAAGCGGACGCCGGCCAGCCGCAGCAGCAGGGCGGTGGGCAGCGGGGACTGGTGGAAGGAGGTGAGGATCAGCGCGCTGTCGGCGTCGACGGCGGCGACGATGCCGTCGATCTCCTCCCGGCTGACCTCGGGCGGCTGGAACCCTGTCCACGGCGAGTCCCAGACGAGCACCTCGTCCACGCCGGGCAGCAGCCGCGCGGCGGGCGCCCCGTGCGGCCCGCACAGCAGGGTCACGCTGTCGGCACGGGCGGCGACGGCCCGCACCGCGGGCCCGGCGAGCAGTACGTCGCCGAAGCTGTCGAGCCGGGTGACGAGGGCTTTCACACGGGCCTCCCCTGCAGCGGGCGCCCGGTCCCGCGGGTGCCCGCGTCCGGCCGGTCCCAGGGCGGGCCGGTGAGGAGCACGTGTACCGCCGTCGGGAGGTCCGGGGCCACGTGGGGGGCCGCGGAGATCTCCTCGGGGCGGGTCTGCGGGGGGGGGACGAGGAGGGCGTGGGCACCGGCGCGGTGCGCGGCCTCCACGTCGGCGCCGATGTCGCCGATGACGACGCAGTCGGCCGGGTCC
>NZ_NCTE01001453.1:1063-1451 GCF_002114215.1 Streptomyces sp. 13-12-16
TCGGCCTCGGTGAGCAGTCCGCGCGCGATGCCGGACTGGTTGGTGACGACGCCGGTGCGCAGGCCGTGCGCGCGCAGCGCGTCGAGCGCGGCACGGGCGCCGTCGACGGGCCGTACCAGGGCGGGGTCGGCGTTGTAGGGGACGTCGTGGACCAGCGTGCCGTCGCGGTCGAACAGCACCGCCTTCACCGGGCTCATCGGGTCACCTCCTGCCAGGCCGGGGCGTTGCGGTGGCGCCAGGCCCCGGCCAGCCGGTGCCAGGTCGCGGCGGGCGGGATGACGACGCTGGTGGCCAGCACGGTCGTCACCTCGTCGCGGGTGCGCGGACCGGGCACGATGCGGGCGCGGGCGAACTCGGCGGTTCCGGCGGCCCAGCCGAGCGCGCAGGC
>NZ_NCTE01000152.1 GCF_002114215.1 Streptomyces sp. 13-12-16
ACGGCCCGAGGACACGTCGGCGCGGCGCGCGTTGCGGGAGTGGTGGCTGGAGCGGTCGGGGTCGAAGCCGCGTTCGCGCAGGCCGGCGGTGCGGCTGGCGCGGGCCACCCGGCGGGTGTTGCTGCGGCGTTGACCGCCGGCGCCCGACAATCCAAGCGGAACGTCACATACCGACAACACTCCGTCCCGGATCGTGAACAAGGCATGGTGTTGTCGCGACCGCGCGCTTACAAACAACTCATGTTCTGGGTCCCTCTTCTGCTCCTGGCCTGGGCCGTCGCCGGCGTGGCGTGCCTGCGGCTGTGTCTGGCCGCCGTGCGCGGTGCCGCCGTGGCCGGCTCCGACGCGGGGGCGGGGCGCGATCTGACGCTGTACGAGGCCGCGTTCCTGTCCGGCGGCCCCGGGCGGGTCGCCGACGTCACACTCGTCGCGATGGCCCGTCAGCGGAGGCTGCTCCTCGCGCACACCGGCTGGGCCACGGTGGTCGATCCGCGCGGGCGGGACGAGATGGAGCGGTCGGTGATAGGGGCGATAGGACCCCAGGGGCAGTCGCCCCTCGCGCCGGTGCGGGCCGCCGCGGCGACCGCGGACGCCGTGCGCGGGATCGCCGAACGGCTGGTCGGCGCCGGGCTGGCGGTGCCCGACGGCTCCGGTACGACCGTCGCGGAGGCGGTACGGCAGGT
>NZ_NCTE01001454.1 GCF_002114215.1 Streptomyces sp. 13-12-16
CTGCCGCCCCAGGACGCGCGGGCGGTGCTCCCGGTCCGCCCGCTGGACCGGGCCCGGGCACTCGCCGCCCACCTGGCGTCGGTGGCGGCGGGGACGCGGCCCTGGCTCGGCGCGGACGGTGTGGTCGACGACCTCGGTGACGGAAGCGCCGTCCTGCGTCCCGCCGTCCACCAGGTCGGCGACGCGGGGGCGGCGCAGCTACGGGTCGAGCTCCCCTTCCCCAACGTGTGGGTGGCGCCCTGGAGCCGTGCGGACGGCACCGCCGCGCTGCGGGACACGCTCGTGCTCTCGGCGCTCACCCGCGACCGCGCCCTGGTGGACGCGCTGCTGGCGGAGCCCACCATCGCCAACGTGTACGTCGGTGACACGCCGACCCACTGGATGGCGCCCGGGGTGCCCCACGACGGCTACCTGTCGGACTTCCTGATGCGCGGCAAGGCCCTCGCCGGTCCCGTGTGACACACGCTCAGTGCGGCACGAGCAGCATCACGGCCGTGCCCAGCGCCATCGCCCCGTCGCGCGAGTGACCGTACGGGTCCGCCGCGGCGGCGCGGTGCGCGGTGACCGTGGCGGACCTCAGCGACGGCATGGGACGGGTCAGCGACCGTACGGCGCACACCAGGAGGTACGCCGCCAGCAGTGCGGTGGCGACGGTGGCGGGCGCCGGGACCGTCCGGCCGTGGGGCGCGCGCGGCATCCAGGCCATCGCCGCCATGCCGGCCGCGGCCGGCAGCCGG
>NZ_NCTE01001455.1 GCF_002114215.1 Streptomyces sp. 13-12-16
CTGCGCGGCACCGGCGCCGTCCCGCGCACCGACGACCCCCGCGCGGACGCCGCCGAACTCCTCGGCGTGGCCGCCGAGCGCGCCACCCCGCCACGCCCCCTGTGGACCAGGCTCGGCCCGCTCACCCCGATCGCCGTCCGCACCGCCCTCGGCTGCGCCCTCGCCGGGTACGCCTCCCTCGCCCTCGGCATCGGCCGTCCCTACTGGGCCCTGGTCACCGCGGCCTCGCTCTACCAGGCCAACGTCACCCTCACCTGGAACCGGGCCGTCCAGCGCGTCGTCGGCAACCTCGCCGGCGTGCTGCTCTTCGCCGCCGTCGTCCCCGTCGCCCACCTCGGCCCGCTCGCCCTCGTGCTCTGCTGCCTGCTGTTCAACTTCGGCGCCGAGGCGCTCATCGGCCGCAACTACTGGCTCGGCACCGTCTGCGTGACCCCGCTCGCGCTGCTCGTCACCGAGTTCGCCGGCTACCAGCCGCCCGGCGACCTGATCACCGAGCGCGCGGTGGACACCCTCGTCGGCGCCCTGGTCGGCTTCGCCGCCGCCGTGGCCGTCACCAACCGGCGGGCGGGCGACCGCGTGCAGCGGGCGCTCAGCACGGCCGACCGCGCACGCGAACACGCCGCGCGCCTCCTGG
>NZ_NCTE01001456.1:0-391 GCF_002114215.1 Streptomyces sp. 13-12-16
CCGCCGGGCCGCGGACACCGCCCTGCGCGAGCGCCTCGAACGGCTCGCCCTGCCCCCGGCCGACGGCGGCCCCGCGGTGCCGGAACGGGCCGGGGACTGGTCCGGTGCCGCGTTCACCCCGGAGGGCGGGGGCTGCGACGACCAGCCGAAGCTGACCGCGGCCGAGGTCACGGCGGACGCCGACGGCGGCTGGACGCTGACCCTCACCGAGGACGGCGAACGGTTCGGCGCACGGTTCTTCGCCGGGCAGGGGTGGACGACCGCGGAGGAGCCCGTCCCGGCCGCCGCGAGCGGCGGCTGGAACGACGGCGACACCCTCACCGTGGACCTGGTGTTCCTGGAGACGCCGCACCGCCTCCGGGTCACCTGCTCCCTCACCGGCCGGACCTTC
>NZ_NCTE01001456.1:531-861 GCF_002114215.1 Streptomyces sp. 13-12-16
GCTGGCTCACCCGCCCGCTGCACGAGTGGCCCCTGCGCAAGCTGCGCGCCCCGCGCGGCTCAGTCCGCGGCGGGCCGGAACGTCCGTAGGAAGGTCCGCAGGGCCACCCGGCTCGCGGGTTCCTCCCAGCCGGCGGCAGGGGTCGTCCAGCGCAGCGAGAAGCCGCGCCCGCCGCCCAGCAGGAACCCGCGGCCGAAGGTGCGCACCCGGGCGTCGCCGGCCGCGGCGTACCACTCCATGTCGGCGGCCTCGCGCCCCTGGTACGTCGTCGCCCGGATCCCGCCGATCCGCTCGTAGCCGTCGCCGGACCGCTCCAGGCGCGGCTCCACG
>NZ_NCTE01001456.1:996-1272 GCF_002114215.1 Streptomyces sp. 13-12-16
GCCACCGCGTCCGACCCCACCCGCTCGCTGTACGTGACGGCGAGCGTGCGCGGATCCCCGTCGGCGCCGAAGACGACGCGGTAGGCCGGACCGGAGCCGCGGGAGGTGTCCAGCCGCTCCCAGCCCTCGGGCAGCGCGACGGAGAAGCCCTCCGGAGCGTGGTGGGTGCGGTAGCCGGGCGGGAGGCCGCCCGCGCCGTCCGACGGGGAGGGGGAGGGGGCGGGCGTGGACGGGGCCCCGGGCTCGTCCGGTGGACCGGCCGGCGCGGACGCCGGG
>NZ_NCTE01001457.1 GCF_002114215.1 Streptomyces sp. 13-12-16
CGCCTGCCCAGTCGGCCGCGGGCAGCCGTGCCGCTGGGGCGGCACGGGTGGGCGCTGGGGGTACCCCCTCCGGGGGAGGCACCCCGCAGGCGCCGGGCGGCGCGAACACCCCCCGCCCAGCCGCGACACCGGGCACCCGACCCCGACACCGCGCCCCCGCACAACCAGCCCCGACACCGTGTCCCGCACAACCAGCCGCCCCCCATCAGAGGAGCGACGGCACCTCCGCCGCGGCGACCTGCCGCGCGGCCCGCTCCAACGCACTGGCGAGCAGCGCCAGATCGGTGGGCCCGTTACCGAGCTCACGAACCTGCCGCCGAGCCGGCGGATCCCCCATCCGATGCCATTCGAGAGGCACGACCGTCGGCCGCAGAGTCGCCGTCCGCGGAATACGACCGGTCACCCGGCCCCCCTGGAACGCCGTCTCACGCCCGTCCGGCCGGACCACCCGTCCCCGCCCCGGCGCCGGCGCCTCCGGCCCGCCCCCCGGCACCACCGCGTCGAGCGCGACCCGCAGGGACGCCTGTCGCACCGGCTCGCTCTGCGCCGTACGGGCGCAGGGCCCGGTGGCCACCACCAGGTGCACGC
>NZ_NCTE01001458.1 GCF_002114215.1 Streptomyces sp. 13-12-16
CATGGTGCGCAGCCGGGCCAGCAGCGCGGCGCGTTCGGGAGCGGCGCGCAGCAGGGTCAGCAGCAGGGCGAGCACGGCGTACCCGGCGCCCGCCGCCACCGCCGCCGTGTAGACGCGCTCGGCGCCGGACTGCAGGGGCGAGTCGACGTACCGCGCGAACTGTTCCGCCCGGAGCCGCACCTGCGCGGCACCCCCCACCGCCTCGCGCAGCGCCCCCGCGTCCGGCCGGTCCCCGGTCACCAGCAGCGTGGTCGGGCGGTCGGGGCCGTCGGGCAGCCCGGAGCGGTCCACGACCAGGAAGTCCAGCCCGGCCAGCACCGGGGTCCGCTCACGCACCTCCACGATCCGTACGGTGATGTCGTTGCCGTCCTCCAGGCGCACCCGGAACGGCCCGGTGCCGTAGCGGTCGGCGATCTCGGGGGAGGCCAGGGCGGGCAGCGCCCCGGTACCGGACGCCTTCAGCACGTCCGGGTCGAAGGAGCCGATGTCCGTGTGCCGGCTGAGGGCCGCGTAACCGGCGGGGTCGACCCCGGCCACCGGCACGGTCAGCCGGCCGCCCGGGGGCATGCCGTCGTAGGAGACGCTCACGGCGGTGACGTCCCGGACGCCGGGCGCGCGCCGGACCCGCTCGGCGAGCCCCGACGGCAGCGGCCGCGTCCCCTCGACACGGGCGTCGGCGCCGACGCCGAGGACGGCC
>NZ_NCTE01001459.1:0-356 GCF_002114215.1 Streptomyces sp. 13-12-16
CGGCGCGCCGTCCCGCTGCCCGTACTGGAGCCGGGCCCGCGGTGGCTGGCCAACTGGGCGGCCCTGCTCGCCGCACCGGGCGGCGGCGAGGCCCCGGCCGCGGTCGCGGAGCTGGACGGACCGCTCCCGGCGGACCTCGACGACCGTACGGACGTGGGCGGGCTCTCCCCCGAGGAACTCGTGCTGCGGTTCCGGGCGACCGCCTCCCCGGAGGCGTTCCGGCTGGCCGGTCACCTGGCCCTGAGCCGCCCGGATCTGCCGGTCATGCGTCTGGTGCAGGCCGCCACCGACCCGGATCCCCGCCCCCAGCACCTCGCCGAGGTGATCCTCAGCGGCATGCTCGCCACCGTCCCCGG
>NZ_NCTE01001459.1:491-1082 GCF_002114215.1 Streptomyces sp. 13-12-16
CCGGCTCCTACGCCTTCCGCCCCGGAGTGCGGGACCTGCTGCTGCGCGGTCTGCCCCGCACCGCCCGCAACCGCACCGCCGAGCTGCTGGAACGGGTGGGCGGTCTGATCGACGAGCGCGCGGGCCGCGCGCCCGGCGACTTCCTCGCGTCCACGCCGTCCCGTTCCGGAACGCTCACCGTGCCCGCCGCCGGGGAGGCGTTCGCGACGGTCCGCCCCCGGATCGCACGCCGGCTGTCCGGGTCCGTCGAGCCGTCCCCGGCGGCCGGCGCGGGCCGGTCCGGCTCCGGCGCGCCACCGCGGGCCCACGCCGTGATCACCTTCCGGGCCGAAGACCTGTCCGGTCATCCGGAGGCGCGCATCACCCTCGAGTACACCGTCCACGAGATCCTCTCCCGGGGCGCCCTCCGCCCCCAGCAGTACGAGGTGCGGGTCCGGCCCGACGGGTACGTGGTGCGCACCGACCCCGACGCCTATCTGCTGCCCGTCCTGGTCGCCGTCCTGCGCGGGCTTCCGGAGGCGCTCGCCGGGCTCGCGGACCCGCCGCGGCTGCGGGTGGTGCTCCAGGACGCGTCCGCGGCGGGAGCCGACC
>NZ_NCTE01000153.1 GCF_002114215.1 Streptomyces sp. 13-12-16
CGCGGGTGCGGCACGGTTCCCGGCGCCCGGCGCGAACGCCGCGGCCACGGCGGCGGCGCTCAGGGAGACGGCGCCGGCGAGCAGCGCCCGGCGCCGGGTGAGCAAGTGATCCTTCTGCATGACTCATCAGTCGCCCCACGGAGGGCCGACGCACCTCGGCGACACCGGTGCGGCGGCACGATTCCACCCGATCGGCGCAGTGTGGGGCGACGGACCCCGGAGGGTGCGTGAAGGCCGGTGGACCGAGCTCCGATAACCTCGCCGTCGTGACGGAACAGCGGTCCCATGGGTTCGAACGGGGCACGGACGGCCCGAAGGTGATCGTGGCCGGCGTGGACGGCTCCGACTCCTCGCTGCGTGCCGCGGCGTACGCCTCCGGCCTGGCACGCCGTCAGGGGGCGCTGCTCGCCCTCGTGTACGTGCAGCCGGTGCTGGCCGCGGGAGCGGCGCTCGGCGCGCCGGTGGCCGACGCGACCGAGGAGGTGGCCGAGGACCTGGTGGCGCAGGTCCGGGAGGCGATGGAGCGGTTCAAGGGCGCCTTCGACGTCCGCTGGGAGTTCCACACCTTCCGCGGCGACCCCTACAACGGACTGGTGAAGGCGGCCGACGACCTGAAGGCGGACGCGGTGGTCGTGGGCGCCTCCGAGCAGGCCGGCCACCGGATCGTCGGGTCGGTCGCGGTGCGGCTGGTGAAGGCCGGGCGGTGGCCGGTGACGGTGGTGCCGTAGTCCCGTACGGGCGGGCCAGGGTGCGGTCCGCCGTCAGCGGGAGCGGAGGGAACCGAGGAAGTCCAGCAGGATCCCGTTCAGTTCCTCGGGCCGCTCCAGGTTGGGGTAGTGCGCGGTGCCGTCGATGATCACGGAGCGGCCGTCGCGGACGGTCCTGGCGAACCGTTCCGCCTCGGCGATCAGGTCGGGGGCGTCGAGGGCCCCGTTGACGGTGAGGACCGGGACGTCGATCTTCGGGACGCGGGCCCAGATGTCGGTCATGGGCACGTGGTGGTCCTCCTCGGCCGGGGTGTGCTTGGCGAGGGTGCCCAGGACCATCCCGCGCAGCCGGTCCATGATGTCCGGGTCGATGTCGGCGGCGGTGCGGTGCTCGCCGGGCACGTAGCGCAGGAACGCGGTGAGCCAGCCCTCCACGTCGCCCGCGCCCAGGGCCGCGGCCTGCTCGGCCAGCACCTGGCGGACCCAGGGGTCGGTGTACTGGAAGTCGCTGGTGGCCGCGCCACAGGCCACCACGGCGCGCACCAGCTCCGGGTACTCCAGCACCGTGTCGGTGGCGATGGCGCCGCCCATCGACACACCGACGAGCACGGCCGGACCGGTGTCCAGGTGACGCAGCAACGCGGCGAGGTCGTCGGCCCAGCGGAACGGCGTGGTGGCGTTGGCCGAGGCGCCGTGGCCGCGGACGTCCGGTGCGATCACCCGGTACCCGGCGGCCAGGGCCGGGATCTGGGCGTCGAAGACCCGGTGGTCGACGAAGCCGGAGTGCAGCAGGACCACCGGTTCGCCGGAGCCGGTGTCGAGGTAGGCGAGGTCGCCGTCGGCGGAGGGGAAGAAGCGCAGATCCGAAGCACCGTTCATGACAACCAAGGTGTCATCCTGAGCCGGATTTGGCAACTCAGGTGTCATGATGGGGTGGTGACAGACATCGACGCCCCCCTCCCCCCGGACGAGCTCGGCCGTCGCCTCACCGAGGTGTACGACCTGGTCGGCCCCCTCTACCGGCGCGCCCAGCGCAGCGTGGAGCAGGGGCTGACCACCGACGACCTGTCCGTGGGCGTGCGCGCCGTGCTGACCCTGCTGCACCGCAACGGGCCGATGACCGTGCCGCAGATGGGCAGGGCGCAGGCGATCAGCCGGCAGTTCGTGCAGCGCATGGTGAACGACGCCGCAGCGCAGGGCCTGGTGGAGGCCGTCCCGAACCCCGCCCACCGGCGGTCGTCGCTCATCCGCCCGACCGAGCGGGGCTCCGCGGTGATCTCCGCCGTCCTGGAGCGCGAACACCTGCTCCTGCGGGAGGTCGGCGGTGACCTCACGGACGCCGACGTGACGGCCTGTCTGCGGGTGCTGGGCGAGCTGCTGACGGCGCTCGACCACGTCGACCTCGACTGACGGCCCTCACTCCCCCATCACGAGCCCGTCCTGCGCGGCGCCCCGGCTCAGCACCACGTTCCGGATCCGGTCGCGCACGGACCGCACCTCGGCGCCCCGGGCGAGCGCCCTGTTGAGGTTGACGACCCGGCCGGCGTCCACGTCGAAGAACTGCGGGACGAACTCGGCCCGGGTCACCTCCCAGCGTCCGCCGGGGCGCTCCGGCGGGGCGAAGGTGAAGCGGCCCAGGGTGGACTGGTTGCCGCGCGGGTCCTGGACGCCCTCGTGGTTGGTCATCCCGCCGGCGATCTGGTCGCCCATGCCGTAGACCACCCAGGTGCCGTTGACCTTCTCGTATGCCTGCGGGACATGGGCGTGGGTGCCGAGGATCAGGTCGATGTCGGGGCGGCCCCCGGTGGCCGAGGCGGTGAGCGAGCGGGCGAGGGCGGTCTGCCGCTCGTCGGGGGTCTCCTGCCATTCGGTGCCCCAGTGCAGGGAGACCACGACGACATCGGCTCCGGCCTTCCGGGCGGCCCGCGCGTCGGCGACGATCCGCGCCTCGTCGACGAGGCCGACGGCCCAGGGCTCGCCCGGCGGCAGCGGGAGGCCGTTGGTGTCGTAGGTGTAGGCGAGGTGGGCGACCCGCGCCGAGCCCGCGCGCAGCACGGTCGCCGTGCGGGCCTCCTGCTCGGTGCGCGCCGAGCCGGCGTGGCGCACACCGGCCCGGTCGAGGGCGTCCAGGGTGCGGCGGATGCCCTCGGCGCCGTCGTCCAGGGAGTGGTTGGAGGCGGTGGAGCAGCCGTCGTAGCCGGTGGCGGCGAGGCCGTCGGCCACCTCGGGCGGGGACTTGAAGAGGGGGTAGCCGGTGTAGTCGCCGCCCGCGCCGTACACGGTCTCCATGTGGCACAGCGCCACATCGGCGGAGTCGACGACGGAGCGGATGCCGGAGAGCATCGGCCGGAAGTCGTACCCGGTGCCGCCCGCGTCGTAGCGGGCGCGTTCGATGATCGAGTCGTGGGGCAGTACGTCCCCCGAGGCGACCAGGGTGAAGCCGCGGGGCCCCGTGGCGGAAGGAGCCGGACGCCCCGGTTCCGGTGGCCGGTGGTCGCGGGCCTGGCAGGCGGCGCCCGCGGCGAGGACGACGGTCAGGACCAGGGCCACCTGTCGACTGCGTGTGATCACCACTCCACCCCGCTGTAGTCGTATTTGTGGATAAACAGGTAAGAAGCCGCATCACGTCCGTCGCCGTTCCGACACGCCCTTTAGGCCGTCCGGCGTGCGCGAACGGCCGCCCCGACCGTTCGTCGAACCGTTCGTCGACGCGATCGACCGTCCGCCGGACGCCCCTGCGCGCGCCCTGTCCCCGCGTCGCGCCGTGCGCTGCCATACGGCCATGACGGCCGGAACCACACTCATGAACGGGACGACCGCCGAGCACGAGCTCGCCGCACTGCAGCGCGAGCACGGCCGGCCCCTCTTCGCGCTGCTCCTCCGGCTCTGCGACGGGGACCGGCAGCGCGCGGAGGACCTGGTCCAGGAGACCCTGGTGCGCGCCTGGCAGCACCCCGAGGCCCTGCGCGCCGAGAACTTCGACTCCGTACGGCCCTGGCTGCTCACCGTGGGACGGCGGCTCGCCATCGACGCGCGACGGGCCCGGCAGGCCCGGCCGGCCGAGGTCGGGGACGCCGTACTGGAGAACGCCCGGGTGATCTCCGACCACGCCGAGCGGGCCGCGGCCGCGCTCGACGTCCGCGAGGCTGTGAAGACACTCACTCCGGAGCACCGTGAAGTCCTGGTGCTCGTGTACTTCCAGGGGGCGAGTGTGGCGGAAGCGGCGACGGCCCTCGGGATTCCGCCCGGTACCGTGAAGTCCCGCGCGTACTACGCCCTGCGCGCCCTGCGCCGGGTGCTCCCCGGATACGCCTCCGACATGCGATGAAACCGAAGGCAGAGTCAAACCTTCGCAAAGCGCCTTGCCGACCACCCCGGTTGGGTAATCGGCTGTCCTCATCCGTGTTCCGGACCGGGGGCCCGGGTTCGGGCGACGCGCACGCACCGGAGGAAGGCAGGAAGGGATGCTGCACAGAGGTCGAGAGAGCACGGACGGCACCGGCGACGGTGAACTGACCGTCCCCATGGCCTGGCTGTACGCCGAGTACATCGCCGACGAACTGCTGCGCAGCGGCGATCTGATGCCGCCGACGTCCTTCGAGTTCCGCGCGGGCCGGGACGCGCTGGCGCTGACCGTGTTCCTGTCCGACACCGACGGCGAGCTGTCCGGCATCCGGGTGGTCACCCAGCTGGAGACCTGGCTGTCGCTGACCGCGTACGACCAGCCGTGGCAGGAGTGGGTGCAGGGGCGCCTGCGGGACCTGACCGCGGACGCCGCCGCGGCCGGCCGGGACGCGCCGGATCCGGACCTGGAGCTGGCCCGGGAGGCCTGGCGCTGGCTGCGGGAGACGGAGCTGCTCGCGCCCGATCTGAACGCGGTGCCGGGCGGCGGCGCAGTGACCGGTGAGGACGAGGGACCCAAGGTGTGGACACCGGCGTGGCAGCTCGGACTGCCGCTCGGTCACCTCGCCATCCATCTTTTCTAGGTTTCTCGCCGATCCGACCAATCCGGGGGCCGGTCCGCTCCGAATCCCTTGGTTACGATTCGGCACGTGGCTTGAGTGATTCGGCTGCCTGGTGCGTACCGGTGGGAGCAAGGAGTAACCCCACCCGCACCCAACGGCACGAGGATTCGGCATGAGGTCCCTGGAGAGGCATCGCGACGTCGGCGCCTACGCGCTCGGCGTGCTGGACGAAGCGGACGCGTTCCGTTTCGAGGACCACCTCATGGAGTGCCCCCAGTGCGCTGTCCAGGTGACCGAATTCGGTCCCGCGGCACGCCAGTTGATGCTGTACCGGAGTTCCACCCCGCGGTTGGTGCACCCGCTGGCCAAGCCCGGCCCGAGGATGCTGGACCGGCTGCTGTCACAGGTGGCGGCCCGCAACCGGGCGGGGCGCCGTCGACTGCTGCTGGCCCTGGCCGCCTCGGTGGTGGTCGCGGTGTCCGCGCCGGCGGTCGCGGTGCTGGCGCGCGACGACGGCGGGGGCGCCGTGAGCATCGCGGCGACCGACGAGCGGTCCGGGGTGTGGGCGCAGGTGACAGCTCAGGACGAGGCCTGGGGCAGCAATGTGGAGATCGAGGTCAAGGACGGTGCGGGGCCCCGCACCTGCCGTCTGGTGGTGATCGGCCGGGACGGCTCCGAGGAGACGGTGACCAGCTGGAGCGTGCCCCGTCTCGACGCCCGCCCCCACACGGTGCTCGGCGGCTCCGCCATGCACCCCGAGGACATCGCCC
>NZ_NCTE01001460.1 GCF_002114215.1 Streptomyces sp. 13-12-16
CGCAGCGCGGCGACCACGGCCTTGCCGACGTCGCGGACGGTGACCGCGGTGGCGAGCGCGGCGGCGAGGCGCTGGATCCGGGCCACGTCCGTGATGTCGGAGCGCAGCGTGGAGGCGTCGGCGACGGAGCCCACCAGCCGGGCGGGGCGCCCCTCCCCGCCGTGCACCAGCCGGCCGCGCAGCCGCAGCCACTTGGGCGGGCCGGTGGGCTGGAGCACCCGGAACTCCAGTTCTCGGTCGCCGATCGTCATGTGGTCGGCCTCGACGACGGACATCAGTGAGGGCAGGTCCTCCGGCACCGTCAGGCCCAGCAGGGTCTCCACCCGCCCGTCGAAGTCGTCCGGGTCGAGGCCGAACAGCTCCAGGATGTCCTCGCCGACCCGGACCCGCCCGGTGTCCATGGCGAGGCTGAAACCGCCGGGCCGCAGGTCGGCGCCCTCGGCGGTGGCGGGCGGCACGGGGAGGGCGAGGGCGTCGGCGACGAGGCCGAGGCAGAAGCGGTCGTCGGCGTCGAAGCCGCCGGCGCGCTCGCTGACCGCGAGCAGGCAGCCGCCGCCGTCGC
>NZ_NCTE01001461.1:0-360 GCF_002114215.1 Streptomyces sp. 13-12-16
CACCACCGCGCCGGGCGGGCGGCGGGCCGCATGAGCGGGGCCGCCGGCACGGCGACGGCGCCGGGCGGACGCGTCGGGTGGCTGATGACACTGACCGGGGTCGTCGGCTGGCTCGCCTCCCTGCGCCTCGCGATCGACGACTGGCGGCTGCTCAAGGACCCCGACTACGTGCCGTCGTGCGACGTCAGCCCGGTGGTGGGCTGCGGCAGCGCCATGGCGAGCCCGCAGGGGAACCTGCTGGGCTTTCCCAACATGCTGATCGGTCTGGGCGCCTTCGCCGCGGTGGCCGTCCTCGGCGTGGCCGTGCTGACGGGGGCGCGGCTCCACCGGGCGCTGTGGCTGGCGCTGAACGGCGGGGGG
>NZ_NCTE01001461.1:540-2391 GCF_002114215.1 Streptomyces sp. 13-12-16
CGTCGTCTGGGTGGTGACCATCGCCCTGTTCTGGTACGTGACCCTGCGCAACTGCGCGCACGGCGTCATTCCCGTGCCCCGGCGCGGTCGCGCCGCCCTGGACCTGGTCCTGGAGAGCCACTGGCTGCTGCTGGCCGGCTGGTACGGCGTGGTCGTGCTGCTGGTCCTGACCCGTTTCTGGACGTACTGGAGCAGCCTGCTCTAGCCGGTGGGCCGGCGCCGGCCGACCGTCACCTCCCACGTGTCGACGGCGTAGTGGACCGTCATGCCGTGGCGGTCGTACAGCCGGGGTGCTCCCGTGGCGTTCCCGGTGTCCACGCCGAGTCCGACGGTGTCCCGGCCGCGCGCCGCGAAGGCCGCGAACGCGTGCCGCAGCAGGAGTCCGCCCAGTCCGCGGCCGCGGGCCGCGGGGAGCACGCCGAGGCCGCGGATCCACCCCATGGCCTCGCGGTCGTCCCGCGCGAGCAGGAAACCGGCGTCCCCCAGTTCCTCGGTGCCGACGATCCACACCAGGGACCAGTCCAGTCCCCCGGCGTCGATGTCGTGCAGCCACGTCTCGTAGCTGCGCGGCTGGAAGTCGAAGTGGTGGGCGAAGGACGCCTGGTACAGCTCGTGGACGCGCGCCCGGTCCGCCTCGGCGGCGCAGTCCCGCACCCGGACGCCGGCGGGCACCTCGGGGAACGTGTCCCGTGCGGGGTCCAGGGGGCGGCGCAGTACGTGGTACCGGCGTACGACCCGCCAGTCGCGCGCCCGGAGCAGTCCGGTGTCGAGGGTGGGCGTCACATTGAGGCGCAGATGCACCACCGCCCGTTCCGCCCCGTTCTCCCGGGCCTTCTCCAGCGCCCTGGCCTCCATCGCCTCCAGCATCCGGGCGGCGGCCCCCTGGTGCTCGGGCAGGACGTACTGGTCGATGTCGACGCGCTCGCCGCCGGACTCGTCCCACAGCAGCCCGTACGCCACCAGGCGGTCCCCGTCCCAGGTGAGCCAGGAGTCCCGCTCCAGATCGGTACCGGGATGCTTGAGTTCGGCCTCGACGATGTGCAGGTCGGTCTCGGGCCGGCCGATCTCGATCTCGTCGACCTTGTTGAGCAGTTCGGTGATGGCGGGCGCGTCGGTGAGCGCCGCGGGACGCTGTGCGTAGGACATGAGGCCCAAGAATCCGGTGACCGGGCCCGGGGCGCAACGGCTTTTCGGGGACCGTGGGTCAGGCACCGGGCGCGCCGGCCGCCGCGCGGGCGTAACGGTGGGCCAGGAGCGCGAAGGCGTCCTTGAGTTCCTGCGGGCCGACGACCTCGACGGCGGCGTCGAACCGTCCGATGCCGGCGGCCAGGGCGGTCCACGACCAGGAGCCCAGGACGAGCCGGCAGCGGCCGGGGCCGAGCTCCTCGACGACGGCGTCGTGGGCGTGGCGGGACACGGTGGTGGCGGGCAGGTCCAGGATCACCTCGCCCCGGCAGGGCCACTCGCCGGGGCCGTCCGCTCCGCGGAACCTCCCGGTGACGAACGCGGCCACGTCGCCTCCGGGCACCTCGCGCGGTGCGAAGCGGGGCCCCGTCGGGCTGCGCGGGGTGATCCGGTCGGCGCGGAAGACGCGCCAGTCGGCGCGGTCGAGGTCGAAGGCGACCAGGTACCAGCGTCCGTCCCGGCTGACGAGACGGTGCGGCTCCACCCGGCGCGGCGGGGCGGCGGAGGCGTAGTCGAAGCGCAGCACCTCCCCGGCGTGGACGGCGGCGCTCAGCGTCATGAGCAGCGCGCCGTCGACGGGTGGGTGCGGGCGGGCCGCGGGCTCCACGGCGGTCACCCGGAGGGTGTCGACGCGGTGGCGCAGCCGCGCGGGCATGACCTGCCGGA
>NZ_NCTE01001462.1:0-1242 GCF_002114215.1 Streptomyces sp. 13-12-16
ACCGGGCCGAGCGGGCGGGCGTGCCACTCGGCGGCGCCGCTCTCGGTGATCCGCGGCGTCGCGCCGAACACCAGGCGCACCGCTTCGGACAGGCCGCGCCGGGTGCCCCGTACCCGGTGCAGATAGGTGGCGGCGGCGACGGCGGCCCGCAGCCGCTGCTCCCCCGTGAGGCCGTCCGCCGGTGCGCCGCCGGCCCCGATGCCGTCGGTCTCGATGCCGTCGGTCTCGGCGCCGACCCAGTCGGCCAGCCAGCGGGTGAAGTCGAGCGGGGCGAGCGCGGGGTCGAAGTAGGAGTCCAGGTTGTCGAGGACGACCAGGAAGGGTGCGAGGACCTCGTCGAGCCCGGCGACGAAGCGCTGCGCCAGGTCGTCGTCGGCGAAGATCGCGGGCAGCGTCGCGCCGATCGGCGCCGAGGTGCCCAGCCCGTCGATCGAGCCCCTCACGCGCCGTCCCCGATCACGCGGACCCGGTGGTCGAAGGAGAACACCAGGGACGGGGCGGACAGGTCGATCCGGTCGGTGGCCTCGCCGCGCTTGCCGGTGATCGGGTCGGCGGGGTGCAGGAGGACCTGGTCGACGAGTTCGACGCCGGGCACGCGCTGGAGCACGGCGAAGATCTCCCCGGCCTGTACGGGCCGGCCGAAGGGCCAGCCGGTGCCGTCGGCGCCTCCGGTGAGCGGGTCGAGGTGGCGGTAGAGGGCGTCGTGGGCCTGGCGGCGGACCCGGTCGGTGTCGGTGCCGCGGAAGGCGTGCACGGTGGCGACGACGGTGACGCCCTGGTAGAACGGCGGGCCGACGGCGAGGCGGGTGCCGATCAGCCGGCGCTCGTCGAGGTAGCGGGTGATGCGGGAGAGCAGCGCGTCGCCGGGGACGAGCTGCTCGAAGCGCAGTCGTCCGCCGGGGTCCGGCACGGCCTGGGGGACGACCAGGACCCGGACCGCGTACGCGCCGTGCTCGCTCTCCTCGCCCTCCAGGCAGGTGATGCGGGCGGTGTCGGGGGCGGCGCGGCGGGCGAGTTCCTCGTAGTCGCGCAGGGTGACCGCGCGTTCCTGGGCGCGCAGGGTGATGGGCGCCCGGGTCTTCGCCTCCTCGACGGTCTCGCCGTCGACGCCGCCGCGCGCGGCCTCCCGGTTGACGACCTCGGAGACGTACGGCACGGAGCGGCGCAGGACGCGGACGGCGCCGCGGGCGACGTTGCCGGACCTGCCCCCGCCGGTGCGGTAGCGGCGGGGGCGGGGGGCGG
>NZ_NCTE01001462.1:1438-2626 GCF_002114215.1 Streptomyces sp. 13-12-16
AAGGCGATCTCGCCGGTGGTGGCGTCCAGGGTGATGTGCCGGTCCTGCGGGCGGGAGGCGGCGAAGTGGGGGACGACGTCCCAGTCGGTCCAGCCGTCGTGTTCGGCGGTCTGCAGCAGGACGGGCGGGGTGTCGCCCACGACGGGCGCGTGGGCCAGGCGCAGCCGCTGGCCGGGCAGGCCGGTGGACTCGCCGAGCGGCTCGTCGCGCACGGTCTCGGCGTGCACGGCGCCGGTGGTGCCGCCGAGGGTGTACGCCTCGGCGGCCCGCACGGACGGGGAGGTGGTGTAGAAGGGCTGGCCGGCGAGGGGGTCGGTGACCCGGCAGCGCAGCCAGCCGCCCTCGTGGCCGCCGTTGCGGGAGAGCACGTGTCCGCCGGGGACGTGCAGGACGACCTCGCCGGGCCGGTTGAGGCCACCGGTGGCGTCGCGGTCGACCTCGCACTCCGTCCAGCCGTCCTCGGTCCACGCCTCCCACACCAGCGGGGGCTGGCGCGGGTCGACGCCGACGCCGTCGACGCGGCTGTCGAGTTCCAGGGCGACGGCGCAGTGCGGGACGGCGGCGCTCAGGCCGAACAGCATGCAGTCGCCGGGGCGGGGGGCCTCGGCGAAGCAGAGGACGTCCTTGCCCTCGGCCAGGTCGTCGGTGCGGTCGGCGACCGGCTCGCCCCGGTTCTGCACGGCCAGCCGGCCGAGCGAACAGGGGACGACGGCGAGTTCGCGCTCGGTGGCGAAGACCACGGCCTCGTCGCGCTCGGTGCGGGTGGTGGCCACCTCGGTGCCCTCGGGCAGCACCACCGGCTCGTCCTGCGGCGCGGACAGCCAGAACGTGACGTCGGTACGGGCGGCGGTGGGCGGGAACAGGGTGATGCCGACGAGGTCGAGGAAGGCCAGGTGGTTCTTCTCGGGCACCCGGTTGAGGCGGTACACGATCTGGTCCGCCATGTGCGCGACCGCCTCGACCAGGGTGACCCCGGGGTCGGAGACGTTGTGGTCGGTCCACTCCGGGGCGCGCTGCTGGATGTAGCGCTTGGCGTCGTCGACGAACTGCTGGAAGCGGCGGTCGTCGAGGGGGGGAGAGGGCAGGGCCATCAGCGGTCGCTTTCGGGGAGGGGGCCCGACTCGCCCGCACCGGCCGTGCCGCTCGTGCCGGGCTCGTCGTGGGAGGGGATGACGTAGAAGGGGAAGA
>NZ_NCTE01001462.1:2636-6585 GCF_002114215.1 Streptomyces sp. 13-12-16
TGGGGAGAGGGCAGGGCCATCAGCGGTCGCTTTCGGGGAGGGGGCCCGACTCGCCCGCACCGGCCGTGCCGCTCGTGCCGGGCTCGTCGTGGGAGGGGATGACGTAGAAGGGGAAGACGAGGCTGCGCGGGTTGTTGGTCCCGCGGACGGAGTAGCGGACGTCGATGTGCAGGACGCCCTCGCCGGGACCGGCGGTGACCTCCACCTCCTCGACCTCGATGCGCGGCTCCCAGCGGTCGAGGCTGGCGTACACCTCGTGCTGGATGCGGCCGGCGGTGGCCTCGTTGACGGGGGCGAACACCAGGTCGTGGATGGCGCAGCCGAACTCCGGGCGCATCGGCCGCTCGCCCGGCGCGGTGGCCAGGACCAGCCGGATGGCCTCCTCGATCTCCTTCTCGCCGCTGACCAGGGCGATGCCCCCGGTGGGTCCGATGCGCAGGGGGAACGCCCAGCCGGATCCGACGAACTGCTCGGCCATCAGATCACCGGCTTTCCGTTGGCGGTGAGCAGACCCATGATCGGGACGGTGGCGGCCCGGATGCCCACGGCGGCCGCCGCGTTGATCTGGACGCTGCCCAGCGCGGAGAGGGTGGCCAGGCCCGCGGCCTTCAGGGACAGGGCGCCCTTGGCGTCGACGCTGACGGCGCCGACGGCCGAGCTGAGGCTGACCGCGCCGCGGCCCTGGAGGGTGAGCGGGCCACCGCTCCTGATGGTCACGGACCGCTTGCCGTTCAGGGTCAGGTCGGTGCCCGCCTCGACGGATACCGAGCGGCTTCCCTTGATGACGACGGTGCCCTTGCTGTCGACGGTGATCTCCGTCTTCGTACGGTCCAGGTTGATGATCAGCTTGTCGTCGCCGGAGGCGACGCGGACGCCCTGCTTGCGGGCGCCGGTGGTCTGGCTGAGCAGGTCGACGCGGTTGGCGTCGCGGTCGGACAGGGTGTGCCGGATCGCCCGCCGCTTCACGCCGTCGTGCAGCGGCACGTCCCGGACGGGGGACGGCTTGTCCACGCCGTTGTAGAGCCCGCCGACGACGAACGGGTGGTCGAGGGCGCCCCGGTCGAACGCCACCAGCACCTCGTCGCCCACGTCGAGCGGGAAGATCCCGCCGCCGCGCTTGCCGCCGAGCTGCACGGTACGGGTCCAGTCGGAGACGTACGTGTCGTCCAGCCACGGGAACCGCAGCTTCACCCTGCCCTGCTTGAGCGGGTCCTGCACGTCGGTGACCAGGGCGTTGGCGACACCGGGCAGACGGGGCGCGGCAGCCGCCCCGGTGCCTCCGCCACCGGAGGTGAGCCCGAACAGCGAGCGCCACTGGCGGCCGCTGACGGTGATCCAGGTCTCGTAGTGCTTGCCGTCGCCGAACACGTGCCGGGCGGACGTCACCGTGTACTTGCCCTCGAAGGGGGCGCCGACGTCGGTGAGGGTGACGGGGACGCCGGGGCGCAGCTTGGGGTTGCCGCGCACGACGACCTCCAGCTCGGCGAAGGACGAGGTCACGTCGTCGGCGAGGGAGTCCGCGGCGAACTTGACCTCGTTCTGCCGGTCGTAGGGCTTCTCCGTCTCCACGAGGGTGACGATCCCGAACGCCGAGGCGGCCTTCTGCGGGGTGGTGCCGATGGAGATGCCGGGGTTGGCGGTGGTGGGCGCGGTCGCGGTCAGCTCCTTCTTCGCGACGACGTCCCAGCCGCGCGCCTCGACCCGCCCGTACTGGTCGGCGGAGGTCACCGCGGCCCGGCAGCGCAGCACGTCGGTGCCGGCCTGGAGGACGAACGGGCTCTTCTCGCCCGGCGTGCTGGTGGGGGGCGCGCCGGAGGCCGGATCGGGGCTGACGAACCGGAACTTCCCCTTGGCGTCGAGGGACATCACCCTGTCGTTCTCGTCGGCGAGCCGGGACAGGAAGTCCCAGTCGGTGACGTTGGCCTGGCTGATGAACTCGTAGACCGTCCTGGTCGACTGCACCTCGCCGACGGCGACACCGTCCTGGCCGGCCAGGGTGCGGGCGATGTCCGACGCCGTCTGGTTGCGGTAGGCGGCGACCCGGCGGCGGCGCATCATGCGGTGGCCGCGGTCGTAGCCGCGGATCACGGTGAAGGTGCCGGTGCCGTCGTAGTCGGTCTCCATGCCGGTGACCTCGCCGGTCAGCAGCGGGTCACCGGCGCCCTTGCCGTGGGCGACGGGGGAGATCACCACCTCGGTGCCGAACTTGATGCCCAGTTTGCCGAGCACCAGCCCGTGCGCGTCCCGGAACGTCACCCGGAAGGCGCCGGGCACCCCGGCGCCCAGGTCGACCCAGCCGCCGACGAGCAGCGGGGCGAAGTAGGGCGGCACGGGCTTGCCGTCGAACGTGACGTCGACGATGTTGGAGAAGGAGGGCTTGACCATCAGAACGCGACCTCCCCGGCCGCCGGAAGGATCAGTTCGGTGCCGTTGGGCAGCCGGGACGGGTCGTCGATGTCGTTGGCCTCGGCGATCGAGCGCCAGGCCGCGGCGTCCCCGTACTCCCGCCAGGCCAGTGACTGCAGGGTGTCGCCCGCCACGACCCGGTGCACGCGCCGCGCGGTGAGCGCGCCCGAGGTCGGGTTCTGGCCCTTGGTCTGACTGGGGATCTCGTTCAGCTCCACCTGGCAGGCCGCCCTGATCGGTACGCCCGTGGTGCCGAACAGCGTGTAGTTCGCCCCCACACTGCCGATGTACGCGGTGAACCGCGCCGTGGAGAACGACCCCCATTCGAACACCACCCACGGTGTGGACGGCTGGTCCGCCGCGATGCTCTTGGCGGTCACCTCGCAGCAGGAGAACAGCGCCTCGACCTTCTTCAGCACGCTGTTGTCACCGGGGTCGCCGGAGGAGTCGAGGAAGATCTCCATCGACAGGCTCCGGCCCTCGGCCCCCATGAACTCGGGCAGCGGGCCGTCGCGCAGGGCGGCGGACGGGGTGCTCTTCCACTGGGCGCGGCGGGTGAGGGTGAGCTGCGCCGGGTTGAAGTCGAAGTCGAAGGTCTTGATCAGACCGCCCGGTGTGGTGCTGTCACCGATGGGGGGCTCGTGGATGGCCAGCGTGGCCCGCACCAGGCTCTTGCCCGCTCCGCCCTTGGAGCCCTTGCCTCCCTTGGCTGCCATGGTCCTTCGTCTCCGTCCTCGGTGTTCGGTGTGGGGTGGTGCGCGCCGGTCGCGCTCAGTCCGTGAATCCGTGGTGCGCGATCTCCAGGACCTCCGTGGCCACGCCCGGGTTCGCGGGGTCCAGGGAGGGGCCCTGCCAGCTCACCGGCAGTACGTCGATCAGCCCCCAGCGCGCCACCTGGGAGCCGTCCGCGCGCAGAGCCGAGATCTGGGCGGTGGGACGGGTGACGCCGGTCGTCACGGAGGAGATCCAGGCGGCGACCTTCGAGGTCTCCGGGGTCAGCGGACGGGTCAGCCGGATGGTGGAGAAGGTGACCCGGGTCGGCAACTGCCACACGAACCCGTTGTTGCCGCCCTCCCGGTACTGCTCGACCTCCACCGTCGACGCCAGCCCCTCACAGCCGTTGAACGCGCCGAGGCTCTGCCCGTCGATGGTGAGGGTGAAGAAGATGGTGGATCCCGGGTCGAGATCGCTGGACATCGGAAGGCCTTTCGGAGGCGGGCGGGACGGCGGTCGGGCGGGTGCGGGTCAGGCGCGGGGGTCGCGGAGTCTGCCGATGCGTTCCCGGTCCATCCGCAGCTCGGCACGGAGGAGACGGGTCAGCGGGCCGACCAGACGGTGGGTCAGCTCGTCGAGCTGCCCGTCGGTCAGGGCACGCGGATCGAAGGACTGCCCGGCGTGCGGGCCGCCCGCGCCGGGGTGCGGGTCGTGGAGCTCGTAGGGAGGGGGCGGCCCGGGGTCGTACGGCGGCGGAGGGGTGCCGGGGTCGTACGGCGGGGGCGGCGCGGGGGTGTGCGCGGGCGGCGGGCCGGGGGTGTCCGACGGG
>NZ_NCTE01001463.1:0-551 GCF_002114215.1 Streptomyces sp. 13-12-16
CGGGCTCCCCGGTCGTCACCTCCCTCGTGCCGTACGCCTTCGCCCTGCTGGACCCCCGCTCCGGATACCCGGCCGGCATCCGCGACCCGCGCTGGCAGCAGGCGGTGCTCGACGCCGGCGGCGATCCCGGCCGGATACGCGACGCCGCCGCCCGCCTCCTCACCGAACTGTGCCGGGAGATCCGCGCGGCCGGCCACACCGCGGGCACCGGCGAGGCGATCGAGACCCTGCGACTGGCCTGCGACCTCGCCACCCTGCGCGGCCTGGCGGCACCCGGCCGGGGCGAACTGCTGGAGGCGGTGACGTCCGTACTGGGCCAGGGCGGACCACCACCCGGCCGGGTCCTGGAGACGGTACTGGTCGGCACGGACCGCGGCCGGCTCGCCCCCGGCACACCCCGGTCCGGTCTCGGCCCCCGGGTGGAGGCGGAACTCGCCTCGCTCCGGCTGCCGGGGCCGGGCAGCGCCGGCCACCGGGAGGTCCGGCTCTCGCCGCTGCGCTCCGCCCTCGACGCCCGCCGCGAGATCCTGCTCCAGCGGCTCAAGGAGTGC
>NZ_NCTE01001463.1:747-2113 GCF_002114215.1 Streptomyces sp. 13-12-16
GGTGTCCGCCGCGGGGGAGGGGAGCGCCCTCACCACACGCTGGCGGGCGGCCTGGACCCCGTCGGTCGCGGCCCGGCTCGACCTGGTGGGTGTCAGAGGGGTCACCGCCGCCCAGGCGGCCGAGGGCACCCTGCGCGCGAACCACCGCCGGGCGGCGGAGTCCGGCGGAGTCACCCCGGCCCGGGTCGTCGACCTGCTGGGGGCCGCGGCCCGGTGTGCCCTGCCGGACATGGTCGGCGACTGCCTCACGCAGGCCGCGCGGGTCCTGCCCGCGGCGGCCACGCTTCCCGAACTGCTGCGGTGCATGGACCTGCTGGAGGCGATACGCCGGGAGCACCTGCCCGGCACCACCGGGCGGACACGCCTGCGGGCGGCGGCGCTCCGCGACATCCTGCTGGAAGCCGCCGTCCGTACCCTGCCCGGACTGGCCGGCAGCGACGAGACGGAGGACGCCGTCGCCCTCGTGACCCTGGCCGTCCGCAGCGGTGAGGAACGGCTCGGGCTGCGCCTGGACGGCGAGTTGTACGCGCTCGCGCGCACCGGTTCCCCGCTCGTCCAGGGAGCGGCCCTGGCCGCCCGGGTACTGCTCGACCTCGACGGCTCGGAGCTGCTGGGCAGGAGGCTCGCCGCCTGGATCGACTCGGCGACGGCACCGGACACCCGGCACCGGCTGGAGCGCCGGCTCGCCGGCCTGCTCGTCGCCGCCGGACCGCTGATCGCGTCCCTGCCCGCCTCCCTCGACCCGCTGCTGGAGCGCGTCGAGTCCCTGGACGACCGGGGCTTCCTCGACCGGCTTCCCGCGCTGCGCGGCGGTTTCCAGGCACTCGCCCCGGACGGACGCGGGCGACTGCTGACGGCCGTGACCGACCGGCTCGGCGCCCGGCCCGACCTCCGGCTCACCGTGCCGGCCGAGACGGCCGTCCGGTGGGCCGGGGCGGACGACGAGGGGCTCGCCCTGCTGAACGAACTGGGCCTGGCGGATCTGGTGAGCCCTCCGCCCACGGACGCTCCGGCCCCGGACGCTCCGGCCCCGGACGGTCCGACCTCGGACGGTCCTGCCACGGACGTCCCCGTCCCGGATGTCCCCGTCCCGGACGGGCGGACGTCCGCGGCGAGCGGCCGGCGGCCCGTCCGGGGCACGGAGCACGAGCCACGACGCCTCGGCCCCGCCGACCGCTGGCGGCTGCTGCTCGGCCGCGACACGGCGAGACTCCCCCCGGAGCTGGTGCCGTACGCCCGGGCCCTGGACGAGCTGTTCGGAGCGGAGGAGCCGACCGGGGACGAGGGCACGGACGGCGGCGCGGAGGAGGCGGAGGAGGAAGCGGGGGAGGCGGTCCCGGGCCGCGGCGGGGACACGGACGAGCCC
>NZ_NCTE01001463.1:2264-3554 GCF_002114215.1 Streptomyces sp. 13-12-16
GGCACTGGTCCGAGGACCTCGAAGCGCTCTTCGGCGCGGACATCCGGGAGGAGGTCCTGGGACGCGCCGCGGCCAGGGGCCGTACGGATGTGATCGACCATCTCGACCCGGACTCGGTACGCCCTTCCGTGGAGCTGCTGTCCGCCGTGCTGTCGCTCGCCAGGGGAATGCCCGAACAGCGGATCGCCCGCCTCCGGCCGCTGGTCAAACGGCTGATCGAGGAACTCGCCCGGGAGCTCGCCGCCCGGCTGCGCCCCGCGCTGACCGGCCTCACCACCCCGCGCCCCTCCCGGCGCCCCGGCGGCCGGCTCGACCTGCCCCGCACCCTGCGGGCCAACCTCGCCCACAGCCGCCGCCTGGAGGACGGCACCGTCCGGATCGTCCCCGAGCGGCCGGTCTTCAGGACCCGCGCCGCCGAGCAGAGCGACTGGCGGCTGATCCTCGTCGTCGACGTGTCCGCGTCCATGGAGTCCTCGGTCATCTGGTCGGCGCTGACCGCCGCCGTACTCGGCGGTGCGCCCATGCTCTCCGCCCACTTCCTCACCTTCAGCACGCGGGTCGTCGACCTCACCGACCGGATCGACGACCCGCTCTCCCTGCTGCTGGAGGTGAAGGTCGGCGGCGGTACCCGCATCGCGGCCGGTCTCGCGCACGCCCGCACCCTGGTGACGGTGCCGAACCGCACCCTGATGGTGGTCGTCAGCGACTTCGAGGAGGGCGGCGCGGTCGACGGTCTGCTGACCGAGGTCGGGTCCCTGGTCTCCTCCGGTGTCCACCTGCTGGGCTGCGCCGCCCTGAACGGCGACGGAACCCCCCGCTACTCGGTCCCGGTCGCGCGGCGACTCGTCGCGGCCGGAATGCCGGTGGCCGCCCTCAGCCCCCTCTCGCTCGCCCGCTGGGTGGGCGAGCGCCTCCGCGGAGCGACCCGATGAGCCGTCCTTCCCTCCCACCCGTCGCACCGGAGGTGTTCGCCTCCGCGGTGGAGAGCCTCACCACGAGGCTCCGCGGCAGACTGGACGCGGCCGTCGAGGCCCTGGCCGCCACACCGGTCACCACCGAGGACGGCACCGTCCGCGTCCGCTGCGGCGAGGACGCCCGGGTGACCCTGACCCCCGGCCCGTCCGGCACCGTCACCGCCCCCGGTCAGACCCACTGCACCTGCCTCCTGGCCCCACGCTGCCTGCACCTGGCGGCGGTCCTGGGCGCCTGCCCGGTCGCCGGCGCGACATCCGCGACCGACGCGGACGGCCCGGCGGACCGGGCCCGGCCCGCGGAGGCGGACGCGGGCCG
>NZ_NCTE01001464.1:0-406 GCF_002114215.1 Streptomyces sp. 13-12-16
GCCCTCGCCGGCCACGGCCTCGGCGGGGACGGCCGGTTCCTCGGGCAGGTCGTCGTCGATGTCGCGGCGGCGGCCGGGCAGGGCCATGACGACGAGTACGACGGCGAGCAGGCCCTGGGCCCACAGCCAGGCGGTGTGGGCGACCGGGTCGTCGTAGGTGACGTCCAGCGTGCCGCCGGAGGCGGGGAGTTCGAAGCCCTGGGCCCAGCCGTCGACCGTGGTGCGGGTCAGCGGCTTGCCGTCCAGGGTGGCGGTCCAGCCCTCGGCGGCGGTGTCGGCGAGGCGCAGGACGCGGCCCTCGGCCCCGTCCGGGATCTCGGTGTGGATCTCGACCGGGCCCGCCGCCACGGGCACGGGCTCGTCGTCGTCCTCGGCGGGGACGATGCTCGCGCGGGCGACCTGCCGG
>NZ_NCTE01001464.1:593-1031 GCF_002114215.1 Streptomyces sp. 13-12-16
GGTGCGCCCGGGTGGACGAGGACGTAGCGGACGGCGAAGCCGCCGAGCTGGTCGGCCTGGTCGGCGCCGGAGCCGGCGACGAGGTTGGCGACGACCTTGTCGAGCCCGGTGTTCCCGCCGTCCACCGCGGTGATCTCCGCGTCACCCATGCGGGCGCCGGAGCCGCGGACCAGGACGTAGCCGACCCGGTCGGTGGAGTCGCTGTCGATGACGAGGGTGCGGGCCTGGTCGCGGGTGCCGCTCTCCTCGGCGACGAACGCGGGCACCTGGACGGGGTCGCGCCGCTCGACCGGTCCGTCGGCACCGCGGATCACCCAGCCGGCGACGGCGACCAGCGGGCCGATCGCGCAGGCGAGGGCGATCAGCGCGGCGACCGGCTGGCGCCAGCCGAAGCTCTGCTCGGCGACACGCGCGCGTGCCCCGTCGGCGCCGAGCGTG
>NZ_NCTE01001465.1:0-15303 GCF_002114215.1 Streptomyces sp. 13-12-16
CCCGACCCGGACGAGGTCCACGCCCGCCGGGTCGGGCAGGGCGGTGTTGGCCGCGATCAGTGTGACGCGGGCGCCGCGGGCTGCGGCGGTGCGGGCGAGGGCGTAGCCCTGCTTGCCGGAGGAGCGGTTGCCGAGGAAGCGGACGGGGTCGAGGGGCTCGCGGGTGCCTCCGGCGCTGACGACGACGTGCCGGCCCTCGAGGTCGGGCTCGGTGACGCCGCGGGCCAGCACCCGGCGGCAGACCTCGAAGATCTCGCCCGGGTCGGGCAGCCGGCCCTTGCCGGTGTCGGCGCCGGTGAGACGGCCGACGGCCGGTTCGACGACGACGGCGCCGCGGCGGCGCAGGGTGGCCACGTTCTCCTGGGTGGCCGGGTGCTCCCACATCTCGGTGTGCATGGCGGGGGCGAAGACCACCGGGCAGCGGGCGGTGAGCAGGGTGTTGGTGAGGAGGTCGTCGGCCAGGCCGTGGGCCGCCTTGGCCAGCATGTCCGCGGTGGCGGGGGCGACGACCACCAGGTCGGCGTGTTGCCCGATGCGGACGTGGGGCACCTCGTGGACGTCGTCCCAGACCTCGGTGGAGACCGGGTTGCCGGAGAGCGCGGACCACGTGGCGGCGCCGACGAAGTGCAGCGCGGAGGCGGTGGGGACGACCCGGACGTCGTGTCCCGACTCCGTCAGCCGCCTGAGCAGCTCACAGGCCTTGTACGCGGCGATGCCGCCGCTGACCCCCAGAACGACCTTCGGCTTGTCCACCGTCTCTCCCCGGACCTCGGAAATGTGCGACCACCCCCATGAGACACCACAGGCCCGGCAACGTGCTGCCGGGCCTGTGGAAAAGTCAGCTGCAATCAGCTGATACGACTTACCAACCGATTACTGACCGGGGCCTTCGACGGCCTCGGAGGTCAGCAGCCCCGCGTTGATCTCGCGCAGGGCGATCGAGAGCGGCTTCTCGTGGACGTGGGTGTCGACGAGGGGACCGACGTACTCGAGCAGGCCCTCACCGAGCTGCGAGTAGTACGCGTTGATCTGGCGGGCCCGCTTGGCCGCGTAGATCACGAGGCTGTACTTCGAGTCCGTGGCCTCGAGGAGCTCGTCGATCGGCGGGTTGATGATGCCCTCGGGCGCGGAGATGGAAGAGGACACGCTCTACCTTCCGATGGATGGGAAAGATTCAGTCGGCGCGACCGGTGAACGACTGCTCACGATCACACGACGTTCATCAAGGCTAGCAGCTCGCGGGCCACGTCCTCGACGGAGGTGTTGACCAGGGTGATGTCGAACTCCGGCTCGGCGGCCAGTTCGGTCTTCGCGGCCTCCAGCCGGCGCTCGATGACCTCGGGCGACTCGGTGCCCCGGCCCGTGAGCCTGCGCACGAGCTCCTCCCAGGAGGGAGGAGCCAGGAACACCAGCCGGCCCTCGGCCATGGACTCGCGGACCTGCCGCGCGCCCTGGAGGTCGATCTCCAGCAGCACGGGCACACCCGCCTCCAGGTGCTCCAGCACCGCCACGCGGGGAGTGCCGTAGCGGTTGCCCGCGAACTCGGCCCACTCCAGCAGCTCGCCGTTGGCGATCAGCTTGTCCATCTCCTCGTCGGTGACGAAGAAGTAGTGGACTCCGTGCTGCTCCCCGGGGCGGGGCTTGCGGGTCGTCGCCGACACCGAGAGCCAGACCTCGGGGTGTTCCTTGCGCATATGGGCGACGACCGTGCTCTTGCCGACCCCGGAGGGGCCGGAGAGCACGGTCAGCCGCGGACGTTCAGTCATGCAGCGATTATTCCAGCAATCACGGGATGTACGGGACGCCGGTCCCGGACCGCCCCGTACTCAGGAACCGGTGCTGCCGAACTCGCGCTCCAGGGAGGCGATCTGGTTGGACCCGAGACCCCGCACGCGGCGGCTCTCGGAGATGCCCAGTCGCTCCATGATCTGCTTGGCGCGGACCTTGCCCACGCCCGGCAGGGACTCCAGCAGGGCGGAGACCTTCATCTTGCCGATGACGTCGTTCTCCTGACCCTGCTTGATGACCTCGTGAAGGGAGGCGCCGGAGTGCTTGAGTCGATTCTTGACCTCGGCCCGCTCCCGGCGAGCCGCGGCGGCCTTTTCGAGCGCGGCTGCGCGCTGTTCAGGGGTAAGGGGCGGAAGAGCCACGCCTACGTCACCTCGGATGTCGAACTGTCGGATACGGACCGGTGAGGAACCTAGTCGCCCCACACCTGGGGAGTCACGAGCGACACCGTCGCCCGTTCACTCTCCGTCGGAGACTAGCGGCCAACTCCGCCGGAGTCAGCGAGAACTGCGGAAAAGTCCTGGTCAGCCTCCGCCAGGCCGGACATTTAAGACATAATCCCCTGGATTTGAGGATGTATCCAGAGTCCGGCGACCACGGATTCCCTCGTCGGCCGGTTCAGGCCGGCGCCACGGCGGCCCTGATCTCCTCCGCGAACCGCTCCGCGGCGTCACGCAGAGCGACCGCGTCGGGACCGTGGCGCAACACTCCCCGGCTGACGTTCGGCACCACGTTGCGCACCGCGCCGCCGAAGACCGCCGGGAGATCGGCCGCCGTGGCCCCCTGCGCGCCGATACCGGGCGCGAGGATCGGACCGCCCATGTCCAGGTCGTACGAGGAGAGGTCGCCGAGCGTCGCGCCGACCACCGCGCCGAAGGACCCGAGCGGTTCCTCGCCGGCGTTCTCGACGGCCAGGTGCCCGAGCACGGTCGCCCCGACGGTGCGCCCGTCGGCACGGACCGCGTGCTGGACCTCGCCGCCCTCCGGGTTGGACGTCAGCGCCAGCACGAACAGCCCGGTGCCGGTCTCCCGGGCCAGCGCGACGGCCGGGCTGAGCGAGCCGTAGCCGAGGTACGGCGAGACCGTGAGCGCGTCGGAGAACAGGGGCGCGTCCTTGTGCAGGAAGGACTCGGCGTAGGCGGCCATGGTGGAGCCGATGTCGCCGCGCTTGGCGTCCATGACGACCAGCGCGCCGGCCGCCCGCGCCTCCTGGACCGTCCGCTCCAGGACTGCGACACCGCGCGAGCCGAAGCGCTCGAAGAAGGCGCTCTGCGGCTTCAGCACGGCCACCCGGTCGGCGACCGCCTCGACGACGGTGCGGCTGAACCGCTCCAGGCCCGTCACGTCGTCGTCCAGGCCCCACTCGGCGAGCAGGGAGGCGTGCGGGTCGATGCCCACGCACAGCGGGCCGCGCTCGTCCATCGCGCGGCGCAGCCGCGCGCCGAAGGGTTCCGGGCCGGTCATACCGTCGTCCTCACGTCGGCGCCCACCGCGTCGGCGAGCGTGGCGTACGGGCTGGTGCGCAGCCGCGCGGCGAGCCCCTTGTGCATGGCGCGGCCCCAGAAGGGGCCTTCGTAGATGAACGCGCTGTACCCCTGGACCAGCGTGGCACCGGCCAGGATGCGCTGCCAGGCGTCCTCGGCGTTCTCGATGCCGCCGACGCCGACCAGGGTGATCCGGTCGCCCACGCGCGCGTAGAGGCGGCGCAGCACCTCCAGGGAGCGTGCCTTGAGGGGGGCGCCGGAGAGGCCGCCGGTCTCCTGGACGAGGGCGGGCGAGGAGGTCAGGCCGAGTCCCTCGCGGGCGATGGTGGTGTTGGTGGCGATGATGCCGTCCAGGCCGAGCTCCACGGCGAGGTCGGCGACCGCGTCGATGTCCTCGTCGGCGAGGTCGGGGGCGATCTTCACCAGCAGCGGCACCCGGCGGGCGGGCACCGTGCGGTCGGCGGCCTCCCGGACGGCGGCGAGCAACGGGCGCAGGTGGTCCACGGCCTGCAGGTCGCGCAGTCCCGGCGTGTTCGGGGAGGAGACGTTGACGACCAGGTAGTCGGCGTACGGCGCGAGCCGCTCGGCGGACTTCACGTAGTCGGCGACGGCCTCGTCCTCCGGTACGACCTTGGTCTTGCCGATGTTGACGCCGACGACCGTCCTGAAGACGGGCGTACGGGAGGCCAGGCGCGCGGCGACGGCGAGCGAGCCCTCGTTGTTGAAGCCCATGCGGTTGATCAGGGCCCGGTCGGCGACGAGGCGGAACAGCCTCTTCCTGGGGTTGCCGGGCTGCGGTTCCCCGGTCACCGTGCCGATCTCGACGTGGTCGAAGCCGAGCATCGCCATGCCGTCGATCCCGACGGCGTTCTTGTCGAAGCCGGCGGCGAGGCCGAAGGGGCTGTGCAGACGCAGCCCGAGGGCCTCGGTGCGCAGTTCCTTGTGGCGGGGGGCGAGCACGGCGGCGACGAAGGTGCGCAGGCCGGGGACGCGCGCGACGAGACGGATCCAGCGGAAGGCCAGGTGGTGGGCCTGCTCAGGGTCCATCCGTTGGAAGAGCAGAGCGAAGAGAATCTTGTACATGGTGTCCTCATGAAGAGGGGGACACCGTTTCCGGTGTCCCCCTGGGGGCTGCTAGTCGCGGGCCGCGGTCAGATGTGCCGCGTGTTCCTGGAGCGAGCGGACGCCCACGTCACCGCGGTTGAGCGCGTCGATGCCCTGGACCGCGGCGGCGAGCGCCTGGACCGTCGTCAGGCACGGCACGGACCGGGCCACCGCCGCCGTGCGGATGTCGTAGCCGTCGAGGCGGCCGCCGGTGCCGTACGGGGTGTTGACGATGAGGTCGACCTCGCCGTCGTGGATGAGCTGGACGATGGTCTTCTCGCCGTTCGGGCCGGTGCCCTCGGACTGCTTGCGCACGACCGTGGCGTTGATGCCGTTGCGCCTGAGGACCTCGGCGGTGCCGGAGGTGGCCATCAGCTCGAAGCCGTGGGCGACCAGCTCGCGGGCCGGGAAGATCATCGAGCGCTTGTCGCGGTTGGCGACCGAGATGAACGCGCGTCCCTTGGTCGGCAGCGGGCCGTACGCGCCCGCCTGCGACTTGGCGTACGCCGTGCCGAAGACGGAGTCGATGCCCATGACCTCGCCGGTGGAGCGCATCTCCGGGCCGAGGACGGTGTCGACGCCGCGGCCGTGGATGTCCCGGAAGCGGGACCACGGCATCACGGCCTCCTTGACGGAGATCGGCGCGTCCAGCGGCAGTTCGCCGCCGTCGCCGTTCGCCGGGAGCAGGCCCTCGGCGCGCAGCTCGGCGACGGTCGCGCCCAGCGAGATCCGCGCGGCGGCCTTCGCCAGCGGCACCGCGGTCGCCTTCGAGGTGAAGGGGACGGTGCGCGAGGCGCGCGGGTTGGCCTCCAGGACGTAGAGGATGTCCCCGGCCAGCGCGAACTGGATGTTGATCAGACCGCGCACGCCGACACCGCGCGCGATGGCCTCGGTGGAGGCGCGCAGCCGCTTGATGTCGAAGCCGCCGAGCGTGATCGGGGGCAGGGCGCACGCCGAGTCGCCGGAGTGGATGCCGGCCTCCTCGATGTGCTCCATGACGCCGCCGAGGTACAGCTCCTCGCCGTCGTACAGGGCGTCCACGTCGATCTCTATGGCGTCGTCGAGGAAGCGGTCGACGAGCACCGGCCGGGAGGGGCTGATCTCGGTCGACTCGGCGATGTAGGACTCCAGCCGGGTCTCGTCGTAGACGATCTCCATGCCGCGTCCGCCGAGCACGTAGGACGGGCGGACGAGGACCGGGTAGCCGATCTCGTCGGCGATGGCCTTGGCCTCGGCGAAGGTGGTGGCGGTGCCGTGCTTGGGGGCCGGCAGCCCGGCCTCCTTGAGGACCCGGCCGAAGGCGCCGCGGTCCTCGGCGGCGTGGATGGCCTCCGGGGAGGTGCCGACGATCGGCACGCCGTTGTCCTTCAGCGCCTGCGACAGGCCGAGCGGGGTCTGGCCGCCGAGCTGGACGACGACGCCCGCGACCGGTCCGGCCTGCTGCTCGGCGTGGACGATCTCCAGGACGTCCTCCAGGGTGAGCGGCTCGAAGTAGAGCCGGTCGGAGGTGTCGTAGTCGGTGGAGACGGTCTCCGGGTTGCAGTTGACCATCACGGTCTCGTACCCGGCGTCCGACAGCGCGAAGGAGGCGTGGACGCAGGAGTAGTCGAACTCGATGCCCTGGCCGATGCGGTTCGGGCCGGAGCCCAGGATGATCACCGCGGGCTTCTCGCGGGGCGCGACCTCGGTCTCCTCGTCGTAGGAGGAGTAGAAGTACGGCGTCTTCGCGGCGAACTCGGCGGCGCAGGTGTCGACGGTCTTGTAGACCGGACGGACGCCGAGCGCGTGCCGCACCTCGCGGACGACGTCCTCGCGCAGGCCCCGGATCTCGGCGATCTGCTGGTCGGAGAAGCCGTGCCGCTTGGCCTCGGCGAGCAGGTCGGCGGTCAGCTCGGGGGCGGCGGCCAGCTCGTCGGCGGTCTCCTTGATGAGGAAGAGCTGGTCGACGAACCAGGGGTCGATCTTCGTGGCGTCGAAGACCTCCTCGGGGGTGGCGCCCGCGCGGATGGCTCCCATGACCGCGTTGATCCGGCCGTCCGTCGGGCGGACCGCCTCGCGCAGCAGCTCCTCCTTGTCGCCGGGCTCGCCGACGAAGGTGAACTGGCTGCCCTTCTTCTCCAGCGAGCGCAGCGCCTTCTGGAAGGCCTCGGTGAAGTTGCGGCCGATGGCCATGGCCTCGCCGACCGACTTCATGGTGGTGGTGAGGGTGGAGTCGGCGCTCGGGAACTTCTCGAAGGCGAACCGGGGGGCCTTCACGACCACGTAGTCGAGCGTCGGCTCGAAGGAGGCCGGGGTCTCCTGGGTGATGTCGTTCGGGATCTCGTCGAGGGTGTAGCCGACGGCGAGCTTGGCGGCGATCTTGGCGATGGGGAAGCCGGTCGCCTTGGAGGCCAGCGCGGACGAACGCGACACGCGCGGGTTCATCTCGATGACGATGACGCGGCCGTCGACCGGGTTCACCGCGAACTGGATGTTGCAGCCGCCGGTGTCGACGCCGACCTCGCGGATGATCGCGATGCCGACGTCGCGCAGCACCTGGTACTCGCGGTCGGTCAGCGTCATCGCGGGCGCGACGGTGATCGAGTCGCCGGTGTGCACGCCCATGGGGTCGAAGTTCTCGATGGAGCAGACGACCACGACGTTGTCGTTCTTGTCGCGCATCAGCTCCAGCTCGTACTCCTTCCAGCCGAGGATGGACTCCTCCAGGAGCACCTCGGTGGTCGGCGAGAGGGTGAGGCCCTGGCCGGCGATGCGGCGCAGCTCCTCCTCGTCGTGGGCGAAGCCGGAGCCGGCGCCGCCCATGGTGAAGGACGGGCGGACGACGACCGGGTAGCCGCCGAGCGTGTCGACACCGGCGAGGACGTCGTCCATGGAGTGGCAGATGACCGAGCGGGCGGACTCGCCGTGCCCGATCTTCTTGCGGACCTCTTCGACGACCTCCTTGAACAGGTCGCGGTCCTCGCCCTTGTTGATGGCCTCGACATTGGCGCCGATCAGCTCGACGCCGTACTTCTCCAGGACGCCGTTGTCGTGCAGCGAGATGGCGGTGTTGAGGGCCGTCTGGCCGCCCAGGGTGGGCAGCAGCGCGTCGGGCCGCTCCTTGGCGATGATCTTCTCGACGAACTCGGGGGTGATCGGCTCGACGTAGGTGGCGTCGGCGATCTCCGGGTCGGTCATGATCGTCGCCGGGTTGGAGTTGACGAGAATGACCCGCAGGCCCTCGGCCTTGAGGACGCGGCACGCCTGGGTGCCGGAGTAGTCGAACTCGGCGGCCTGACCGATGACGATCGGGCCGGAGCCGATGACCAGGACGGACTGGATATCGGTGCGCTTAGGCACGCTGGCCCTCCATCAGGGAAACGAAGCGGTCGAACAGGTAGGCGGCGTCGTGCGGGCCCGCTGCCGCTTCGGGGTGGTACTGGACGCTGAAGGCCGGGCGGTCGAGCAGCTGGAGGCCCTCCACCACGTTGTCGTTCAGGCAGACGTGGGACACCTCGGCACGGCCGAACGGGGTCTCGGAGACCTCGTCCAGCGGAGCGTCGACGGCGAAGCCGTGGTTGTGCGCGGTGACCTCGACCTTGCCGGTCGTACGGTCCTGCACCGGCTGGTTGATGCCGCGGTGGCCGTACTTCAGCTTGAAGGTGCCGAAGCCGAGCGCGCGGCCCAGGATCTGGTTGCCGAAGCAGATGCCGAAGAGCGGGGTGCCGCGCTCCAGGACGCCCCGCATCACGGAGACGGGGTGGTCGGCGGTGGCCGGGTCGCCGGGGCCGTTGGAGAAGAACACGCCGTCCGGGTTCACGGCGTAGACGTCGTCCACGGTCGCGGTGGCCGGCAGGACGTGCACCTCGATGCCGCGCTCGGCCATGCGCTGCGGGGTCATGCCCTTGATGCCGAGGTCGACGGCGGCGACCGTGAACTTCTTGTCGCCGATCGCGGGGACGACGTACGGCTCGGTGGTGGCGACCTCGGCGGACAGGTCGGCGCCCTTCATCTGGGGCGCCTCCTGGACGCGGGCCAGCAGCGTCGCGTCGTCGCGGACGGCGTCGCCGCTGAAGATGCCGACGCGCATGGCGCCGCGCTCGCGCAGGTGGCGGGTGAGCGCGCGGGTGTCGATGCCGCTGACGCCGACGACGCCCTGCGCGGCGAGCTCCTCGTCCAGCGAGCGCCGGGAGCGCCAGTTGGAGGGCGTACGCGCGGGGTCGCGCACGACGTAGCCGGAGACCCAGATCCGCTTCGACTCGGCGTCCTCGTCGTTGACGCCGGTGTTGCCGACGTGCGGGGCGGTCATCACCACGACCTGGCGGTGGTACGACGGGTCGGTGAGGGTCTCCTGGTAGCCGGTCATGCCGGTGGAGAACACCGCTTCGCCGAAGGTCTCCCCCACCGCCCCGTAGGCACGGCCGCGGAAGATCCGGCCGTCCTCCAGGACGAGCACGGCGGGAACCTTGGTGGTTCCCCTGGTGGAGGTTGTCATCGTGCGCCTTCCGTCTTGTTGATCATCTGGTTCAGGGCCTCGGCCCATTCGTTGTGCTCGGCCGCGTGGTCGGAGCGGAAGCCGGAGTCGATCTGCCGCTCGCCGTGCGCCCAGGTCACGATCAGCAGGCCGCCCTCGGTGAGGACCTTGCCGGCGATGCCCTTGTCGAGCCGGGCCCCGCGCAGCGCCTGGGCCGGGACGAAGAAGTCGTTCGCCCCGGGGCGTACGACGTCCAGTCCGGCGTCCGTCAGCGTGAGCTCGGCCCGGCTGCGGGTGCCCAGGCCGTGCGCCACGATGCGGTCGAGCCACTGACCGGCGGTGGTGGAGCCGTGGTAGCGGCCGCTCATCGTCAGTTTCGCCGGGCCGGGGTCGTCCGGCGCGCTGTGCAGCTCCGGCAGGTCGCCCTGGAGCGTGCCCCGCCACTTCCAGCCCTCGCGCATCAGCCAGTAGACGAGCGCCACGAAGAGGGCGAGTCCGACGACCCAGCCGATCCGGGCGGCCCAGTCGGTCACTTCCGCCGATTCCTTCTCGGCGGCCAGCAGGAGTACAGGTGTCACGTGAGCTTCCCGTCGACGAGCGTGGCCTTGCCCCGGAGCCAGGTGTGCGTGACACGGCCCGGCAGCTCGCGGCCCTCGTACGGGGTGTTGCGGCTGCGCGAGGCGAAGCCCGCGGGGTCCACAGGGCCACGGTATGCCGAGTCGACGAGGGTGAGGTTGGCGGGCTCACCTGCCGAGACGGGACGGCCGTGGCCCTCGGCCCGTCCGATGCGCGCGGGCGTGAAGGACATGCGGTCTGCGACGCCGGCCCAGTCCAGCAGACCCGTGTCGACCATGGTCTCCTGCACCACCGACAACGCGGTCTCCAGGCCGACCATGCCCATGGCGGCGGCGGCCCACTCGCAGTCCTTGTCCTCGTGCGGGTGCGGGGCGTGGTCGGTGGCGACGATGTCGATCGTGCCGTCGGCGAGCGCCTCGCGCAGGGCCATGACGTCGCGCTCGGTGCGCAGCGGCGGGTTGACCTTGTAGACCGGGTTGTACGACCGGACCAGCTCGTCGGTGAGGAGGAGGTGGTGCGGGGTGACCTCGGCGGTGACGCGGATGCCGCGGGACTTGGCCCAGCGGACGATCTCGACGCTGCCCGCCGTCGACAGGTGGCAGATGTGGACGCGGGAGCCGACGTGCTCGGCGAGCAGCACGTCCCGCGCGATGATCGACTCCTCGGCGACGGCCGGCCAGCCCCCGAGGCCGAGCTCGGCGGAGACGACGCCCTCGTTCATCTCGGCGCCCTCGGTGAGGCGGGGCTCCTGCGCGTGCTGGGCGACGACGCCGCCGAAGGCCTTCACGTACTCCAGGGCGCGGCGCATGATCACGGCGTCGTGGACGCACTTGCCGTCGTCGGAGAAGACGGTGACGCCGGCCGCGGACTCGTGCATGGCGCCCAGCTCGGCGAGCTTCTGCCCCTCCAGGCCGACGGTGACGGCGCCGATGGGCTGCACGTCGCAGTAGCCGGACTCCTGGCCGAGCCGCCAGACCTGCTCGACGACGCCGGCGGTGTCGGCCACGGGGAAGGTGTTGGCCATGGCGAAGACGCTGGTGTAGCCGCCGCTCGCCGCCGCGCGGGTGCCGGTCAGGACGGTCTCGGAGTCCTCGCGGCCGGGCTCGCGGAGGTGGGTGTGCAGGTCGACCAGGCCGGGCAGGAGGATCTTGCCGGCGGCCTCGACGACCTCCGCGCCCTCGGCGGAGAGCCCGGTGCCGACCTGGGTGATCGTTTCACCGTCGATCAGGACGTCCTGCGGCTCGCCGCCGAGCACCTTCGCACCACGGATCAGGGTCTTGCTCATGGTTCTTACTTCTCCTCGGTGGTGCGGAGTTCGGCGGTGGGCGCGAAGCGCCTCGTTGTAAGGGCGGTGGTGGGCGACGGGTGGGCGACGGCGGGTTCGTTGCCGCCCAGGAGCAGGTAGAGGACGGCCATCCGGATGGAGACGCCGTTGGTGACCTGTTCGATCACGGTGCAGCGGTCGGAGTCGGCGACGTCGGCGGTGATCTCCATGCCGCGGACCATCGGGCCGGGGTGCATCACGATGGCGTGCTCGGGCATCCGCGCCATGCGGTCGCCGTCGAGGCCGTAGCGGCGCGAGTACTCCCGTTCGGTGGGGAAGAACGCGGCGTTCATCCGCTCCCGCTGGACGCGCAGCATCATGACCGCGTCGGACTTGGTCAGCGTCGAGTCGAGGTCGTACGACACCTCGCAGGGCCAGGTGTCGACGCCGACCGGCAGCAGGGTCGGCGGGGCGACGAGGGTGACCTCGGCGCCGAGCGTGTGCAGCAGGTCGACGTTGGAGCGGGCGACCCTGCTGTGCAGGACGTCGCCGACGATCGTGATGCGCCGGCCGGAGAGGTCCTGTCCGAGTCCGGCGTCCCGGCCGACCAGCCGGCGCCGCATGGTGAAGGCGTCCAGCAGGGCCTGGGTGGGGTGCTGGTGGGTGCCGTCGCCCGCGTTGATGACGTGCGCGTCGATCCAGCCGGAGGTGGCCAGGCGGTACGGGGCCCCGGAGGCGCCGTGCCGGATGACCACGGCGTCGACGCCCATGGCCTCCAGGGTCTGGGCGGTGTCCTTCAGGGACTCGCCCTTGGAGACGCTGGAGCCCTTGGCGGTGAAGTTGATGACGTCCGCGGAGAGCCGCTTCTCGGCGGCCTCGAAGGAGATCCGGGTGCGGGTGGAGTCCTCGAAGAAGAGGTTGACCACGGTCCGGCCGCGCAGGGTCGGGAGTTTCTTGATCGGCCGGTCGGCGACCCGGGCCATCTCCTCGGCGGTGTCGAGGATCAGGACGGCGTCGTCGCGGGTGAGGTCGGCGGCCGAGATGAGATGACGCTGCATCTGTCAGGCTCCGTAAGGCAGTTCGATGAGGCGAAATCGGGCAGACGGGTACGCGCGTGGGCGTGCCGGGCCGGCGCACGCGGTCGGCGTGCGCTCCGCGGTGCTACTGGGCGGTCTGCTTGGCGCCGAGCAGCACGGTGTCGCGACCGTCCTCCTCGGCGAGCAGCACCTTGACCGTCTCCCGCAGCGACGTGGGGAGGTTCTTGCCGACGTAGTCGGCGCGGATGGGCAGTTCGCGGTGGCCGCGGTCGACGAGGACGGCGAGCTGCACCGCGCGGGGGCGCCCGATGTCGTTCAGCGCGTCGAGGGCGGCGCGGATGGTGCGGCCGGAGAAGAGCACGTCGTCGACGAGGACGACCAGCCGGCCGTCGATGCCGTCACCGGGGATCTCGGTGCGGGCCAGCGCACGCGGCGGGTGCATGCGCAGGTCGTCGCGGTACATGGTGATGTCCAGCGAGCCGACCGGGACCTTGCGCTCGGTGATCTGCTCGAGCTTGGCGGCGAGCCGCTGGGCGAGGAAGACGCCTCGGGTCGGGATGCCGAGGAGCACCACGTCGTCGGCGCCCTTGGCGCGTTCGACGATCTCGTGGGCGATGCGGGTCAGCACCCGGGCGATGTCGGGGCCTTCGAGAACGGGCCGCGCATCGGACTGCGTGTCCTGCGTGTTCTGCTTGTCCATGTGAAACGGACCTCCTTCTCCGCCTCACGGGACGGACTTTAAAGGACGTCGGATTGCGTCGCTCAGGCTATCAGGTCGGGATCCGTGCGGAACGACACCCCGGATCACCCCAATGGCGTAACCGATCTTCGCTACCACGGAAGAGTCGGTGTGGACCATTCGGCTTGACGCACGAGAGTAACGCTGCGTAACCTCACAGTGAGTTACCAGCCGCGCGGCATGGAAACCAGCCAGAGCCGCGTCGACACAGTGCCGGGGAGCTATATGTCCAGCGAATACGCCAAACAGCTCGGGGCCAAGCTCCGGGCGATCCGCACCCAGCAGGGCCTTTCCCTCCACGGTGTCGAGGAGAAGTCCCAGGGCCGCTGGAAGGCGGTCGTGGTCGGTTCGTACGAGCGCGGCGACCGCGCCGTGACCGTGCAGCGCCTCGCGGAGCTGGCGGACTTCTACGGCGTCCCGGTACAGGAGCTGCTGCCGGGTACGACCCCGGGCGGCGCCGCCGAGCCGCCGCCGAAGCTGGTCCTGGACCTGGAGCGGCTGGCCACGGTGCCGGCCGAGAAGGCGGGCCCGCTGCAGCGCTACGCGGCGACGATCCAGTCGCAGCGCGGTGACTACAACGGCAAGGTGCTCTCGATCCGCCAGGACGACCTGCGCACCCTCGCCGTCATCTACGACCAGTCGCCCTCGGTCCTCACCGAGCAGCTGATCAGCTGGGGCGTCCTGGACGCGGACGCGCGTCGCGCGGTGGCCTCCCACGAGGAGGCGTAACCGCTCCGCGGGCACGCAGAAACGTACCGCCGGGGTGGCCCGAACCTCATGGGTTCGGGCCACCCCGGCGGCTTTGTCGTACGCGCGTGGGGCAGCGCCCCCGAAGGGGCGCGGGGAACCGCGCGATCAGCCGAAGACGACGCGCAGCCGCCGCGTTGCCGCGCCCCTACGGCGCACCGGCGCGAGAGCGCCGGACCACCTACGCCTCGCGGCGAAGCGACGGCTTCAGCTCCTTGAGCCGGCCCAGGAGCCCGTTCACGAACGAAGGCGACTCGTCCGTCGAGAACTCCTTCGCCAACTGCACCATCTCGTCGAGCACGACCGCGTCCGGCGTCTCGTCGACCCAGATCAGCTCGTACGCGCCGAGACGGAGAATGCTGCGGTCGACGACCGGCATCCGGTCGATCGTCCAGCCGACCGAGTACTGGGAGATCAGCTCGTCGATGCGCTTCGCGTGCTCCGCGTAGCCCTCGACGAGCTGCATCGTGTACTCGCTCACCGGCGGCTGCCGGGTGTCGGACCGGGCGTGCCGGACCCAGTCGGCGAGGACGGTCAGGACCTCGGCGCCGCGCTGGTCTCCCTCGAAGATGATCTGGAAGGCGCGTTTGCGGGCCGTGTTGCGGGCAGCCACGGTTAGCTGTTCACCCGGCCGAGGTAGTCGCTGGTGCGGGTGTCGACCTTGATCTTCTCACCGGTGGTGATGAAGAGCGGGACCTGGATCTGGTGACCGGTCTCCAGCGTGGCCGGCTTGGTGCCGCCGGTGGAGCGGTCGCCCTGGACGCCCGGCTCGGTCTCCTGGATCGTCAGCTCGACGGCGGCCGGGAGCTCGACGAAGAGCACCTCGCCCTCGTGCTGCGCGACGGTGGCGGTGAAGCCCTCGACGAGGAAGTTGGCGGCGTCGCCGACGGCCTTGCGGTCGACCATGAGCTGGTCGTAGGTCTCCATGTCCATGAAGACGAAGTAGTCGCCGTCCATGTAGGAGAACTGCATGTCGCGCTTGTCGACGGTGGCCGTTTCGACCTTGACGCCGGCGTTGAAGGTCTTGTCGACGACCTTGCCGGAGAGCACGTTCTTGAGCTTGGTGCGCACGAAGGCCGGGCCCTTGCCGGGCTTGACGTGCTGGAACTCGACGACGGACCAGAGCTGGCCGCCTTCGAGCTTGAGCACCATGCCGTTCTTGAGGTCGTTCGTGGAAGCCACGGTTGCGGAATCTCCTGGACTGGACTGACGTGGACGACGGCCGGGGCCTGCGCCTGCGCCCAGCGCGGGGCTAGAGCGCGAGCAGCTCCTTGGTCGTGATGGTGAGTAGCTCGGGTCCGCCGTCCGCCTCGGGGCGCACGACGAGCGTGTCATCGATCCGGACCCCGCCCCGGCCCGGGAGGTGGACCCCCGGTTCGACGGTGACCGGCACACAAGCGTCCAGTTTACCCATGGCCGCGGGGGTCAATTGAGGGTCCTCGTCGATTTCGAGTCCGACGCCGTGGCCGGTGAGTACGGGGAGGGCCTCGGCGTACCCGGCGGAGTCCAGCACCTGGCGGGCGGCCCGGTCCACGTCGCGGCAGGCCGCGCCGGGGACGAGGGACTCGCGTCCGGCCCTCTGCGCGGAGAAGACGAGGTCGTAGAGCTCGATCTGCCAGTCCGCGGGGGCCGTGCCGATGACGAACGTACGGCCGATCTCGCAGCGGTAGCCGCGGTAGGTGGCGCCGAGGCAGACGGAGAGGAAGTCGCCCTCCTCGACACGGCGGTCGGTGGGACGGTGCCCGGGGCGGCCGGCGTTCGGGCCGGTGGCGACGGAGGTGGGGAAGGCGGGGCCGTCGGCGCCGTGGTCGACCAGGCGGCGCTCGAGTTCGAGGGCGAGGTGGCGTTCGGTGCGGCCTACGAGGATGGACTCCAGGAGTTCGCCGAGGGCCTGGTCGGTGATCTCCGCGCCGATGCGGAGGCAGGAGATCTCTTCCTCGTCCTTGACGATGCGGAGCTGTTCGACGGCGCAGCCGATGCCGGCGAGGCGGAGGCGGGGGGCGGCGTCTCGGATCGCGTGGTGGCGGGTCACGGTGAGGTGGTGTTCCTCGACGGCGAGGGAGTCGACGCCCTGGCCGACGGCGAGGTCGGCGGCTGCGACGGCGGCGTCA
>NZ_NCTE01001465.1:15410-15804 GCF_002114215.1 Streptomyces sp. 13-12-16
TGCCGGGGACGACGTGTACGCGCAGGGATTCGTCGGGGTGGCTCTGGGGTGAGCGGTCGTCGGGCGGGCCGGCGTACACCAGCAGGTCCTCGGTCCTGCCCAGCAGCAGCACGGCGCCTTCGGGGGCGGCGCCGGCGAGGTAGCGCACGTTTGCGGGCCGGGACACCAGCGCCGCCGCGCTGCCGCCCGCGTTGCAGCATTCCCGTAGCCGGGTACGGCGGACCGCGTAGACCTCTGACATTCTTCGAGCGTAGGAGTGGTGGCTGGATGTCGCCGGTCGAGCGGGGCCGAGTGGGGGTGCGGCGGGGGCGCGTGCGGTCGTGTCGTGGGGCCGGGGGTGCGGCGGGGGCGCGGACGGCCGCATCGGGGGTGCGGCTCGCCCGCCGCGGTCGCG
>NZ_NCTE01000154.1 GCF_002114215.1 Streptomyces sp. 13-12-16
CGCCCATCCGCCAGCCGTCGGCGGCGGCGAACGGGTCGGCCCAGCCGGGTCCGTCGGCGGGCCGCCGGAGGGAGGCCTGGCGCAGCAGCGCCGCCGCCGCGTACGCCTCCGCCGGCACCTCGTCCGCCACGAGCCCGGTCACCTCGCGCTCGACCAGTCCCGTGTCCAGCTCCCCCGACACGACCGCCGGATGCGCCAGCAGCCGCCGCAGGAACCCGGCGTTGGTCCGCACGCCCAGTGTCACCGTCTCCGCCAGCGCCGCCCGGAGCCTGCGCAGCGCGGTCGCCCGGTCGGGGCCGTACGCGATCACCTTGGACAGCATCGGGTCGTAGAGGCTGCCGACCTCCGTGCCCTCGCTCAGCCCGGAGTCGGTGCGCACGCCGTCGCCCTGCGGCTCGCGAAGCCTCAGTACCGTGCCGCCGGAGGGGAGGAAGCCGCGCGCGGGGTCCTCCGCGCAGACACGGGCCTCGACCGCGTGCCCGGTGAGCCGGATGTCGTCCTGCCCGAACGCCAGCGGCTCGCCCGCCGCCACCCGCAGCTGCCACTCCACCAGGTCAAGACCCGTGATCAGCTCGGTGACCGGGTGCTCCACCTGGAGGCGGGTGTTCATCTCCATGAAGTAGTACGACGACGGGTCGTTGCCCGGGACGATGAACTCCACGGTGCCCGCGCCCCGGTAGCCGCAGGAGCGGGCCGCCTGGACGGCCGCCTCACCCATCGCAGCCCGGGTCTCCTCGTCGAGGAGCACACTGGGCGCCTCCTCGATGATCTTCTGGTGGCGGCGCTGCAGGGAGCACTCGCGCTCGCCCAGGTGGACGACGCCCCCGTGGCCGTCGGCCAGCACCTGGATCTCGATGTGCCGGGGGCGGTCGATCCACCGCTCGACCAGCAGCGTGTCGTCACCGAAGGAGGCGCGGGCCTCGCGCCGCGCGGCGGCGATCTCGTCGGCCAGCGCCGACGCGTCCCGCACCAGGCGCATGCCCTTGCCGCCACCGCCCGCCGACGGCTTCAGCAGCACCGGCACACCGATGTCGCGGGCCGCGTCGGCGAGCTGCCCGTCGGTGAGGCCGCTGCCGCTGGAGCCGGGGACCACCGGCACGCCCGCCGCCTTCACCGTCTCCTTCGCACGGATCTTGTCGCCCATCAGGGCGATCGCGTCCGCCGGGGGCCCGATGAACACCAGCCCCGCCTCCTCGCACGCCCGCGCGAAGCCGGCGTTCTCGGCCAGGAAGCCGTACCCCGGGTGCACCGCCTGCGCGCCGGTGCGGGCGGCGGCCTCCAGCAGCCGCTCCACCGACAGATAGCTCTCCGCGGCCGGCGCGGGCCCGATCCGTACCGCCGTGTCGGCCTCCCGCACGTGCCGGGCGTCGGCGTCCGCGTCGGAGTACACCGCCACCGAGCGCACGCCCATCGACCGCAGTGTGCGGATGACGCGCACCGCGATCTCGCCCCGGTTGGCCACAAGCACTGTCTCGAACATCGTTGTCCGTCCCCTCACATCCGGAAGACGCCGAACTGAGGGTCACTCAGTGGCGCGTTGGCGCACGCGGTCAGGGCCAGGCCCAGGACCTGCCGGGTGTCCAGCGGGTCGATCACGCCGTCGTCCCAGAGGCGGGCCGTCGCGTAGTAGGCGTTCCCCTGACGCTCGTACTGCGCGCGGATCGGGGCCTTGAAGGCGTCCTCGTCCTCCGCCGGCCACTCCTCGCCGCGGCCCTCCAGCTGGTCCCGCTTCACGGTCGCGAGGACGGAGGCGGCCTGCTCGCCGCCCATCACCGAGATCTTGGCGTTGGGCCACATCCACAGGAACCGGGGGGAGTACGCCCGCCCGCACATCGAGTAGTTGCCCGCGCCGTACGACCCGCCGACCACCACCGTCAGCTTCGGCACGCGCGTGCAGGCGACCGCCGTGACCATCTTGGCGCCGTGCTTGGCGATGCCGCCCGCCTCGTAGTCCCGGCCCACCATGAAGCCCGAGATGTTCTGCAGGAACACCAGCGGGATGCCGCGCTGGTCGCACAGCTCGATGAAGTGGGCGCCCTTCTGCGCGGACTCGGAGAACAGGATGCCGTTGTTGGCGACGATCCCCACCGGGTGGCCGTGGATCCGGGCGAAACCGGTGACCAGGGTCTGCCCGAACTCCGACTTGAACTCCGCGAAACGGGAGCCGTCGGTGACGCGGGCGATGATCTCGCGCACGTCGTAGGGCGTGCGGGAGTCGACCGGCACCGCGCCGTACAGTCCCGCCGGGTCCACCTTGGGCTCGACGGCCTGCTCCACCCCCCAGGGCAGGACCCCCCGTGCGGGGAGCGTGGAGACGATGTTCCGCACGATCCGCAGCGCGTGCGCGTCGTCCTCCGCGAGGTGGTCGGTCACGCCCGACACCCGCGAGTGGACCTCGCCGCCGCCCAGCTCCTCCGCCGTGACCACCTCACCGGTGGCCGCCTTCACCAGCGGCGGGCCGCCCAGGAAGATCGTGCCCTGGCCCCGGACGATCACCGCCTCGTCGCTCATCGCCGGGACGTACGCCCCGCCCGCCGTGCAGGAGCCGAGCACCGCCGCGATCTGCGGGATGCCGGCACCGGACATCCGGGCCTGGTTGTAGAAGATCCGCCCGAAGTGGTCCCGGTCCGGGAACACCTCGTCCTGCATCGGCAGGAAGGCACCGCCGGAGTCCACCAGGTAGACGCAGGGGAGCCGGTTGTCGAGGGCCACCTCCTGCGCGCGCAGGTGCTTCTTCACCGTCATCGGGTAGTACGTGCCGCCCTTGACGGTGGCGTCGTTGGCGACGACCACGCACTCCCGGCCGGCGACCCGCCCGATCCCGGCGATCACACCGGCCGCCGGGGCCTGTCCCTCGTACATCCCGTCGGCCGCCAGCGGGGCCAGCTCCAGGAAGGGTGAGCCTGGGTCGAGGAGGGTGTCCACGCGCTCGCGCGGGAGCAGCTTCCCGCGCGCGGTGTGCCGTGCCCGCGCCCGCTCGCCCCCGCCGAGCGCCGCCGCGGCCAGTTTGCCGCGCAGCTCCTCGACGAGGACGCGGTGCGCCTCCTCGTTGGCCCGAAAGGCCTCCGACGCGGGATCGGCCGCGCTGTGAAGCTCCGGTGCCTCATGCATCCTGCGGGTCCCCTCACCTTGTTAATGAGCGTTAACGCATTTCCCTCAGGTTAACGACCGCTAACCCTGCTGTCTAGAATCGTCTCCATGGCCACCAGAACCGACGCCCCCACCCGCCGCGAGCAGATCCTCAAGGAGGCCGCCCGGCTCTTCGCCGAGCGCGGCTTCCACGGCGTCGGGGTCGACGAGATAGGTGCCGCGGTCGGCATCAGCGGCCCCGGGCTCTACCGGCACTTCGCGGGCAAGGACGCGATGCTCGCGGAGCTGCTGGTGGGGATCAGCGGCTCGCTGCTGACCGGCGCGAAGCGGCGCCTGGCGGAGGCCGGCGGGACGACGGCCCCCGAGGCGGTCCTCGACTCGCTGATCGAGGGGCACATCGACTTCGCGCTCGACGACCGCCCCCTCATCACCCTGCACGACCGTGAGCTGGACCGCCTCCGGGACACCGACCGCAAGCTGGTGCGCCAGTTGCAGCGGCAGTACGTCGAGCTGTGGGTCGGGGTGGTGCGCGAGGTGTACCCGGAGCTGGCCGAACCGGCCGCCCGCTCGGCGGTCCACTCGGTGTTCGGCCTGCTCAACTCCACCCCCCACCTGACCCGCCCCGGCTCCCTGCCCGGTCGCGCGGGCACCGCCGAGCTGCTGCACCGGATGGCCCGGGGCGCGTTCGCGGCGGCGGGCGCGCGATGACCCCGGTGGAGTGACGAGCGTTACGGGGCTCCCGCTCTGGACGGCTGTGGATACTCGCCGGTACCTTTGATCTGAGCAAGCGCTTAGACATGCCCAGGTTCTGGAGGTGGCGGACAGTGCGCCGTACGGTTTTCAACGAGGATCACGAGGCGTTCCGGGAGACCATCCGCGCCTTCATCGAGGCCGAGGTCGTCCCCGTCTACGACGAGTGGTTCGCGGCGGGCCAGGCGCCCCGCGACTTCTACTACAAGCTCGGTGAGCTGGGCATCTTCGGCATCAGCGTGCCCGAGGAGTTCGGCGGCGCGGGCATGGACACCCACAAGTTCGAGGCCGTCCTCTACGAGGAGACCGCCCGCGCGGGCGTCCAGTTCGGCGGCTCCGGCGTGCACGTGCTGCTCGCCCTGCCCTACCTCAAGATGCTCGCCACCGACGAGCAGAAGAAGCGCTACCTGCCGAAGTTCGTCACCGGCGAGGAGATGTGGGCCATCGCGATGACCGAGCCGGGCACCGGCTCCGACCTCGCGGGCATGAAGACCACCGCCAAGCTCAGCGAGGACGGCTCCCACTACGTCCTCAACGGCGCCAAGACCTTCATCACCGGCGGTGTCCACGCCGACAAGGTGATCGTCTGCGCCCGCACCGCCGCCCCGACGGCCGAGGACCGCCGCCACGGCATCTCCCTCTTCGCCGTCGACACCAAGGCCGAGGGCTACTCGGTGGGCCGCAAGCTCGACAAGCTCGGTCTGAAGACCTCCGACACCGCCGAGCTGGCCTTCGTCGACGTCAAGGTCCCCGTCGAGGACCTGCTCGGCGAGGAGAACAAGGGCTTCTACTACCTCGGCCACAACCTGGCCTCCGAGCGCTGGGGCATCGCCTTCGGCGCCTACGCGCAGGCCAAGGCCGCCGTCCGGTTCGCCAAGCAGTACGTGCAGGAGCGCACCGTCTTCGGCAAGCCGGTCGCCCACTTCCAGAACACCAAGTTCGAGCTGGCCGCCTGCCAGGCCGAGGTCGACGCCGCCGAGGCCGTCGCCGACCGCGCCACCGAGGCCCTGGACGCCGGCGAGCTGACCCCCGCCGAGGCCGCCTCCGCCAAGCTGTTCTGCACCGAGGTCGCGCACCGCGTCATCGACCGCTGCCTCCAGCTCCACGGCGGCTACGGCTACATGAACGAGTACCCGATCGCCCGCCTGTACGCGGACAACCGCGTCAACCGCATCTACGGCGGCACCAGCGAGATCATGAAGACGATCATCGCCAAGGACATGGGCCTGTAAGGTCCCGGAAATCCCTGCCGTATACAACTGATTCCATGAGTCAGGCACTACAGGATCTCCTCGATCTGCTCGACCTCGAGCAGATCGAGGAGAACATCTTCCGCGGCCACTCCCGCAGCGCCGTCGTCCCTCGCGTCTTCGGCGGGCAGGTCGCGGCGCAGGCGCTGGTCGCCGCCGGGCGGACCGTCCCCGCGGACCGGCCCGCCCACTCCCTGCACGCGTACTTCCTGCGCCCCGGCGACCCCGGCGCCCCGATCGTCTACACCGTCGACCGGATCCGCGACGGCCGTTCCTTCACCACGCGGCGGGTGGTCGCGGTCCAGCACGGAAAGCCGATCTTCCACCTCTCGGCGTCCTTCCAGACGTACGAGGAGGGCCTGGACCACCAGGACCCGATGCCGCCGTCCCCCGACCCGGCCACGCTGCCCACGTCGCAGGAACGCCTGCGCGGGTACGACCACCTCGACCCCGAGGTCGTGGAGCGTTTCCTGGAGGCCCGTGCCGCCGTCGACCTGCGCTACGTCGACGAGCCGCCCTACGGCCGCTTCGGCGAGCCGCGCGAACCCCACTCCCAGGTCTGGTTCCGCGCCAACGGCAAGCTCGCCGACGACCCCCTGCTGCACGTCGTCCTCGCCACGTACGTCTCCGACATGACGCTCCTGGACTCCGTCCTCCTCGCCCACGGGCGCGGCGGCTGGGCCGTCGGCGACGTCGTCGGCGCCTCCCTGGACCACGCGATGTGGTTCCACCGCCCGTTCCGCGCCGACGAGTGGCTGCTGTACGACCAGCAGTCCCCGTCCGCGCACGGCGGCCGGGGCCTCGGCCAGGGCCGCATCTACACCCAGGACGGCCGCCTCGCGGTCTCGGTCATCCAGGAGGGCGTGGTCCGGGTCCCGCGCCCCTGAGCCGGCTCCGGACGTCCTCCTCCCCTCCACGACGCACGGTCCTGACGGCTGTCCGCGTCCCAGTGGACCGTTCCAGGCGACTGGTATCCGTGCAGGTCAGAGGCCGTTCCAGCGTTCCGGCGTCCCGTGCTGGGCGTTCGGTGTGGCGGGTGGGACGGATCACGGCACAAGCTGCGGTCATCCCGGCAGCCCGCCGGCCGATCCACCACGTCACACCATGGAGACCACCATGCGTTCGCGCTTCGCCACCCGCTCCGCCCGC
>NZ_NCTE01000015.1 GCF_002114215.1 Streptomyces sp. 13-12-16
ACCCGGCCAGCGCGAAGTCCAGGTGGACCGTCGCCGCCTCCGCCGGGTCCTCGCACTCCGCCGCCGCGCGCGCCGCGCGGTGCAGCTGCTGCGCGCGGAACCGCAGCAGCGACGCCTCCTGCTCGCCCTGCCGGGACTCGGTCACGTCCTGGAACATCCAGCCGACCCCGAGCGGCACCGGCTCCTCCGCCAGCGGTGACGCCAGCCGCACGAACCCGCTCCGCCAGCACCGCCGCCGCTCGCCCTCCGGCGTGCGCACGCTCACCCACAGCTCGGCCGGCGCGGGCGGCGCGCCCTCCGCGAGGACATGGGTGAGCGCGCTCTCCAGCTCCTCCACGCCCTGCGCCAACAACTCCCCCAGCGGCCGGCCCAGCACGGACGTCCGTCCCGTCCCCAGCGCCCGCGCGGCGTGCGCGTTCACCACCGCGGGCCGCAGGTCCGCGTCGACCAGGACGACACCCCAGCTCGCGTCCTCCAGCAGCGCCTCGCTCAGCGCGATCGACCGCTCCAGGTCGATCTGCGCGTGCACCTCGCTGAACGCGCAGTACACCCCCGCCGGCTTCCCGTCCGACCCGCGCACCGCCGCGGACTGCGTCCGCACCAGCACCCGGCCGCCGTCCTTCGTCAGCAGCGCGAACTCGTTGACCTGCCGGCCCGGCGCGTCCATGGCCGACATCAGCCGCGCCTCGACCTCCTCGGCGTCCGCGCTGCGCACGGCCCACCCGGCGAACCCGGCCCGGCCCACCGCCTCGTCCGCGCTCCAGCCGAGGATCCGCTCCGCCTCACGGTTCCAGTGCGTGACCGTCCCGTCCGCGTCGAAGGCGCACAGGGCGGCGTCCATGCCGTCGAGCAGCGCGGCGAGGAGGTCGGAGCCGCCCGACCCCTCCCGCGCGGGCCCGGGCTCGTCCGGCCCCAGCTCGTCGGTGGTCCCACTACGCCGGGAAGCACTCACCTGGACCCCCTGCAGGCTGCGTCCGCACGTACGGCACGACGGTTCACTCACTTGCAATCATTCAACTTGAACGTGACTCAGCGCACATCGAGTTCCCGCAAGATTGAGAGAATCGTTGTGCGCGGCCGCCTTCCCGCGAAGCGGTCGCCCTCCCTACGCGGAGGAGGGCACCAGCCGCAGGTCGACCCACTCGTCGCTCTCGCCGTCCAGTACGTACCGCTCCCGCTCGACGAAGCCCTTCGCCGCGGCGAACCGCAGCCCCTCCGTGTTGGCCGCCAGCACCACGGTCTCGACCGCTCCGGCCCCGAGCCCGCGCGCGTGCGCCAGCCCCTTCTCGTAGAGCGCCGCGCCGATCCCCCTGCCCCGGTGCTCGGGCAGCACCCGCGCGATGACGGTCGCCACGGCCTCCTCGCCCCGCGGGGGCCGCACCGTCGAGCAGCCGACGAGTACGTCGCCGTCGTACGCGTTCTCCAGCCGGTACCCGCGCCCGAGCCGCTCCCGCGCCTCGTCGGGCGTCATCGCGGCGGGCGGCACGATCACGTTGTGGACGTGCCGCCACTGCTCCAGCATGGCGTCGCCGTCCACGACGTCGATACGAAGATCACTCATCCGGCAAGCCAATCGCGCCCCCGCGCGGGGGTCAACGAAAAAAGTGGTTGATACGGCGCCGATCGCTTCTTAGGGTGGCAGTACTTCGGAAAGGAGGTGGTTCGGCAGATGTATGCAAACCGGACGGAAGAGGTGGCTGCGGGCTAGTGGCCCGCCGTCGTACTCGGTTCGGCGCCGGGCCAGCGTGTGCGAGATACACGCAGCCGGCCTAACCCAACGCAGTCACCCGACCCGCGAGTCGCCGGTAACGTCCGGCCGGCTCCTCCCCCAGGGGAGGAACCAGACTCGCGGGTCGCCTGCGTTTCGGGGCCTTTCCTCAGTGGGCGATGTCCGCGTACCCCTCGATCTCGCGCGGGTCGCGCGTGCCCGGCCCGACGTAGCGGGCCGAGGGCCGGACCAGGCGGCCCGTGCGCTTCTGCTCCAGGATGTGCGCCGACCAGCCCGCCGTACGGGCGCAGGTGAACATCGAGGTGAACATGTGCGCCGGGACCTCGGCGAAGTCCAGCACGATGGCCGCCCAGAACTCCACGTTGGTGGCGAGCACCCGGTCGGGGCGGCGGGCGTGCAGCTCGGCCAGGGCGGCCTTCTCCAGGGCCTCGGCGACCTCGAAGCGCGGGGCGCCGAGTTCACGGGCGGTGCGGCGCAGGACGCGGGCGCGGGGGTCCTCCGCGCGGTAGACGCGGTGGCCGAAGCCCATGAGGCGCTCGCCCTTGTCGAGGGCCTGCCTGACGTACGCCTCGGCGTCCCCGGTGCGCTCGATCTCCTCGATCATGCCCAGCACGCGCGAGGGGGCGCCGCCGTGCAGCGGTCCCGACATGGCGCCGACGGCTCCCGAGAGGGCCGCCGCGACGTCCGCGCCGGTCGAGGCGATGACCCGCGCGGTGAACGTGGAGGCGTTCATGCCGTGCTCGGCGGCCGACGTCCAGTACGCGTCGACGGCCGCGACGTGCTTGGGGTCGGGCTCACCGCGCCAGCGGATCATGAAGCGTTCGACGATGGACTCGGCCCTGTCTATCTCGCGCTGCGGCACCATGGGCAGGCCCTGGCCGCGCGCGGACTGGGCGACGTAGGACAGGGCCATGACGGCGGCGCGGGCGAGGTCGTCGCGGGCCTGCTCGGCATCGATGTCGAGGAGCGGTTTCAGGCCCCACACGGGCGCCAGCATGGCCAGCGCGGACTGCACGTCGACGCGGATGTCGCCGGAGTGCACGGGGATCGGGAACGGCTCGGCGGGCGGCAGTCCGGGGTTGAACGCCCCGTCGACGAGCAGCCCCCACACGTTGCCGAAGGAGACGTGCCCGACCAGATCCTCGATGTCGACGCCCCGGTACCGCAGGGCGCCGCCCTCCTTGTCGGGTTCGGCGATCTCCGTTTCGAACGCGACGACTCCTTCGAGCCCGGGTACGAAGTCGGACATCTGGCGGCTCCTTGTGAGGTGGGTGACAGATGGTGTTGTGGGGTGGGACGACCATGTGTCGGCGGTCGGCAGAAGCGCGGGCGCGCGTCCGGTGGATCCACGGTCCGTGTCGAACGGGCTCGCGGTCCGGGACGTCACCCCTGTGATGCCCGGCTGGCGGTCACCCAACCGGATCAGTGGCAGCACGATATCCCCGAGTGCCATCTTTGGGGAGGGTTCGCGGCACTCAGTGCCACCACGTGACGAAGGCCACCGCGCTCCCGGGGGCTCCGCGCATACGGCAGGATGACGGCGTGACCGACCGAGACGCCGTCCCCTTCGATCTCGCCTCGATGCGCAAGCAGTACCGGACCGAGGGGCTCTCCGAGACCGACCTGGCCGCCACCCCCGTCCAACAGTTCGCGCGCTGGTTCAAACAGGCCGCGACGGACGGCGGGCTGTTCGAACCGAACGCCATGATCGTCTCGACGGCGGACGCGCAGGGCCGGCCCGGTTCGCGCACGGTGCTGCTGAAGCACTTCGACGACGACGGGTTCGTCTTCTACACGAACTACGACTCCCGCAAGGGCCGCGACCTGGCGGAGAACCCCCACGTCTCGCTCCTCTTCCCCTGGCACCCCATGGCGCGGCAGGTCATCGTCACCGGCACCGCGCGACGCACCGGCCGCGACGAGACGGCCGCCTACTTCCGCACCCGCCCGCACGGCTCCCAGCTCGGCGCGTGGGCCAGCGGCCAGTCCTCGGTGATCGCCGACCGCGCGGAGCTCGACGCGACCTACGCCGACCTGGCGGCCCGCTACCCGGAGCACGAACAGGTCCCGGTGCCACCCCACTGGGGCGGCTTCCGCGTGGTCCCGGAGGCGGTGGAGTTCTGGCAGGGCAGGGAGAACCGCCTGCACGACCGCCTGCGGTACGTGGCGGAGGCGGGCGGGGGCTGGCGGGTGGAGAGGCTGAGCCCGTGAACGAGCGGGAGTCCCGTGCGGGGGACGGGGAGGCGGCGATGGAGGCCCGTGCCGTCGCCGCGCGCGATGAGGTCACGGCGGACGACGTCGTCGACGTCCTCCGCGCAGTGCGCGAGGGGGTGTGACCCCCGGGGGCTCCCACCTTGCCCTGCGGACACGTCGTGCGGTGGCCAGGGGCGGCGATCGTCTGGAAGGTGTCACCCATGAGCCCGCACCGCAGGCCCCGCCACCGACAACGCCCTCAGCCCAGCGCCTCGTCCAGCAGCACCGCCCACTGCGCCACCACCCGCTCGCGGCGGGCCCCGTCGTCGGTGAGGAGGTTGGCGAGGCCCAGGCCGCGGGCCATGTCCAGCAGGCCCTGGACGGTTTCTCGGACGCCGGGGCGGGACTCGTCGGCGCCGAGGAGTTCGACGGCGATGCGGTGGGTCTCGCGGCCGACGCGCAGCTCCAGCTCGGTCACGCGCGGGCGCAGCTGTTCCTCGTTGGAGGCGGCGACCCAGAGGTGGAGCGCCGCGCGGAAGACGGGGCCGGTGTAGAGGTCGACCAGCGCCGCGATCACCGCGCGGCGGTCGCCGGCCGCGGCGCCCTCCGGGAAGAGGGCGCGCAGGGCGGTGGAGCGCTCCTCGGCGACGTACTCGACGGCGGCCGTGAAGAGGTCCTCACGGGTCGGGAAGTGGTGCTGGGCGGCCCCCCGGGAGACGCCCGCGCGTTCGGCGACGACGGAGACCGTGGAGCCCGCCCAGCCGTGCTCGGCGAGGCAGGCCACGGCGGCCTCCAGGAGCCGCTGCCGGGTGGCCCGGCTGCGGTCCTGCTTGGGGACTCGTTCCGCACGGTCGGCCGTGCTCACACCACCCATTCCGGATCCCGTCGTTCGAGGAAGGCCGTCATTCCCTCGCGCGCGTGGGCGGAGGCGAAGAGGCGCGCCGAGAGCGCGGTCAGGTCGGCCGCGTCCCGGTCGAAGGTCTCCAGCACCCTAGCCGTGAGCAGCCGTTTCGTCTCGGCCAGGGCTTCGGGGGCGGATCTGCGCAGGCCGTCGAGGATCGGTGCGAGGACCTCGTCCACGTCGTCGCCTGCGGCGGTGAGCAGGCCGATGCGGGCGGCCTCGGCGGTGTCGAGGCGCTCGCCGGTGAGGTAGTAGCGGGCCAGGGCGCGCGGGTCGGTACGGGGCAGCAGCGGCAGTGAGATCACGGCGGGCGCGACCCCGATCCGGACCTCGGTGAAGGCGAACGTCGCCGCGCGGGAGGCGACGGCGACGTCACAGGCCGCGAGCAGGCCGAGGCCGCCCGCGCGGACGTGCCCGGTGACCCGCGCGAGAACCGGTTTGGGCAGCTCGACGATCCTCCGCAACAGGCTCACCAGCGCCTCGGGGGCGGGCGGGTCGCGCAGGTCGGCGCCCGCGCTGAAGGTGTTGCCGGTGTGGGTGAGGACCACCGCGCGGACGCCGGTGTCCTCGCCGGCGTCGGTGAGCGCGTCGGCCAGTTCGCCGACGAGGGCGGCGGACAGGGCGTTGCGGCGCTCCGGGGCGTCGAGGGAGAGCGTTTCGACGCCCCGCGCGCGGGTGCGGCCGATCAGGGTCACGAGGGCTCCTCGTGCGCCGCGCGGAGTTCACGGCGCAGGATCTTTCCGGAGGCGGCGCGCGGGACGCCGTCGATGAAGGTGACGCGCCGGACGCGCTTGTACGGGGCGACGTGCTCGGCGACGTACATCATGACCTCGCCCGCGGAGAGCTCCGGGGCGGACGGCTGGCGGACGACGTGGGCGTGCGGGACCTCGTTGCCGTCCTCGTCGTAGACGCCGATGACGGCGGCGTCCGCGATACCGGGGTGGGTGAGGAGCAGCGCCTCCAGTTCGGCGGGGGCGACCTGGAAGCCCTTGTACTTGATCAGCTCCTTCACCCGGTCCACGACGAAGAGCCAGCCTCCCTCGTCGACGTGGCCGACGTCGCCGGTGTGCAGCCAGCCGTCCTCGTCGATCATCGCGGCGGTGGCGTCGGGGCGGCCGAGGTAGCCCTTCATGATCTGCGGCCCGCGGATGAGGATCTCGCCGGACTCGCCGGGGCCGAGGTCCTTGCCGGGGTCGTCGAGGGAGACGATCCGCATCTCGGTGCCGGCGACGAGCTTGCCGACGGTGCCGGGAGGCGCGTCGTCCATGGCGTCCAGGGGGACGACGTGGGTGCCGGGCGACAGCTCCGTCATGCCGTACGCCTGCCCGACGGGCGGCAGTCCGAGCCGCCGCGAGCAGGCGGCGGCGAGGCTCGCGTCCAGGGGCGCGGCGGCGCTGACGACGTACTTCAGGGAGGAGAGGTCGTACCGGGCGACCAGCGGGTGCTTGGCGAGGGCCAGCACGATCGGCGGGGCCACGTACAGGCCGGTGATGCGGTGGTTCTGGATGGCCGCGAGGAACGTCTCCAGGTCGAAGCGCGGCAGGACGACGACGGTGGCGCCCTGCCGGAGGGGGGCGTTCATCAGGGCCGTCAGACCGTAGATGTGGAAGAACGGCAGGACGGCGAGGACGCGGTCGCCGGGGCCCGCCGTGATCAGCGGCTGGAGCTGCGCGAGGTTGGTGGCGATCTGCCGGTGGGTGAGCATCACGCCCTTGGGGACGCCGGTGGTGCCGGAGGAGTACGGCAGGGCGGCGACGTCCTCGGCCGGGTCGATGCCGACCACCGGCTCGGGCGCGGTGGAGGCCAGCATGTCGATCAGGGAACGGTGTCCGGGCGCGCTGTCGCAGACGAAGATCTCCTCGATCCCGCCGGCCAGCTCGGCGGCCCTCCGCGCGGTCTCCAGCAGCGGTGAGACGGTGACGATCCAGCGGGCCGCGCAGTCCTTCAGCTGCTTGCCGAACTCCTCGGCGGTCGCCAGGGGGTGCACGGTGGTGACGGAGGCGCCCGCGCGGGTGGCCGCGTAGAACGCGGTGGGGAAGGCGACCGTGTTGGGGCTGTGCAGGGCGAGCACGTCCCCCTTGCGCACGCCCGCCTCGGCGAGGCCGGCGGCGACCCGCCGGTGGAACCGGTCCACCTGCTCGTACGTGAGGGTGGTGCCGTCGGTGCCGTCGATCAGTGCCGGGGTGCTCCCGAACTCGGCGGCCCGCGCGAGCACCGCGTCGTGGATGGGGAGTTCTACGGGGGAGACGTCTGCGTACTCGCTTCGGTACATGGTTCCTCCAGGACGGCCGAGGGGGCCATGAGGGCCTAGTACGACTTGGGAAGGCCCAGGGTCTGGTGGGAGACGTAGTTGAGGATCATCTCCCGGCTCACCGGGGCGATACGGGACACGCGCGCGGCGGTCACCAGCGAGGCGAGCCCGTACTCGCGCGTGAGGCCGTTCCCGCCGAGGGTGTGCACGGCCTGGTCGACGGCCTTCACACAGGCCTCGGCCGCCGCGTACTTGGCCATGTTGGCGGCCTCGCCCGCGCCCATGTCGTCACCGGCGTCGTAGAGGTGGGCGGCCTTCTGCATCATCAGGCGGGCCAGTTCGAGGTCGATGTGCGCCTGGGCGAGGGGGTGGGCGATCGCCTGGTGGGAGCCGATGGGGGCGTTCCAGACGGTGCGCTCCCGCGCGTACTCGACGGCGCGGGCCAGCGCGTGGCGGCCCATGCCGATCGCGAAGGCGGCCGTCATGATGCGTTCGGGGTTGAGGCCGGCGAAGAGCTGGAGCAGGCCGGCGTCCTCGTCGCCGACGAGCGCGTCGGCGGGCAGCCGAACGTCGTCGAGGACCAGCTCGAACTGCTTCTCGACAGCGTTGAGTTCCATGTCGATGGGGCGCCGCTGGAAGCCCTCGGCGTCGCGCGGGACGATGAACAGGCAGGGCTTGAGCTTCCCGGTGCGGGCGTCCTCGGTGCGGCCCACGACGAGGGTGGCGTCGGCGATGTCGACCCCGGAGACGAACACCTTGCGGCCGGTGAGGAGCCAGTCGGTGCCGTCGCGGCGTGCCGTCGTGGTGATGCGGTGGCTGTTGGAGCCGGCGTCGGGTTCGGTGATGCCGAAGGCCATCAGGCGGCTGCCGTCGGCCAGGGCGGGCAGCCACTCCCGTTTCTGGGCCTCGGTGCCGAAGCGGGAGATGACGGTGCCGCAGATCGCCGGGGAGACGATCATCATCAGCAGGGGGTTTCCGGCGGCGCCCATCTCTTCGAGGACGAGGGAGAGTTCGGTGATGCCGCCGCCTCCGCCGCCGTGTGCCTCCGGCAGGTTGACGCCGATGTAGCCGAGCTTGGCGGCTTCCTGCCAGAAGGCGCGGTTGTCGGCGCTGTGGGTGGCGCGGGGGTGCTTGTTCGCGAACGCGGCGACGGCTTCTCGGAGGGCCTTGTGCTCTTCGGATTCGATGAGGGTGGTCATGTGGCTCCTTCGGCTGCGGGTTGTGTGTGGCTGGTCGCGCAGTTCCCCGCGCCCCTAAGGGGTTGCTTCCACGACCGCCAGAAGGGCACCGACCTCCACTTGCCGTCCCGGTGTCGCGTGGAGGGTGCTCAACGTCCCCGTGACCGGGGCGGTGATCTCGTGTTGCATCTTCATCGCCTCCAGCCACAACAGGGGCTGTCCGGCTTCCACCGGCGTGCCCTCGGTGAGGCCCTCGGCGACGCGGACGACCGTGCCCGGCATGGGGGCCAGGAGGGAGCCGGGGGCGTGCTGGGTGGTGGGGGCGGGGAAGCGGGGCAGGGCGGTGAGGGCGGTGGCGCCGACGTGGACGCGGTCGCCGTAGCGGCTGACCTCGTAGCGGCGTCGTACGCCGTCCACGTCCAGGACCACCAGTTCCGCGTCGGCGTGCACGACCTGGACGCCGTCGGCCGCGAGGCCGCCGCGCGTGTGCCGGTAGCGGACCTCGTGCTCCTCCCCGTCCATGAGGTACCGCTTGACCTGCGGCTGTGAGGCCAGGTTGCGCCAGCCGCCGAAGCGGGAGCGGCCGTGGGCGTCGGCGAGGGCGGCGGCGAGCGGGGCGTACGGGTCGGGGGCCGGGGCGGTCAGTCCGGGCAGGTGGCGGTCGTAGAACCCGGTGTCCGTGCGCCCTCCGGTGAACTCCTCGTGCCGCAGGGAGCGGACGAGGAGGTCCCGGTTGGTGACGGGGCCGTGGATCACCGCGCGGTCCAGCGCCGAGGCCAGCTTGCGGAGCGCCTCCGCGCGGGTGGGGGCGTGGGCGACGACCTTGGCGATCATGGGGTCGTAGTGGACGCCGATGTCGTCGCCGTCCGTGTAGCCGGTGTCCAGGCGCACGGCGTCGGGCACGGCGAGGCGGTGCAGGCGGCCGGTCTGCGGCGCCCACTCCCTGGACGGGTCCTCGGCGTAGAGGCGGGCCTCCACGGCGTGTCCGCGCGCGCGTGGCGGGTCGCCCCGGAGGGCGTGCCCCTCGGCGACCCTGATCTGCTCGGCGACGAGGTCCACGCCGAACACGGCCTCCGTCACCGGGTGCTCCACCTGGAGGCGGGTGTTCATCTCCAGGAAGTGCGCCCGGCCGTCGGCGACGAGGAACTCGACGGTCCCGGCGCCGACGTAGGAGACGGCACGCGCGGCGCGTACGGCGAGGGCGTGGAGCTCCTCGGTGAGCGGGCCGGTGAGACCGGGTGCCGGGGCCTCCTCGATCACCTTCTGGTGGCGGCGCTGGAGGGAGCAGTCGCGGGTGCCCAGCGCCCACACGGTGCCGTGGGTGTCGGCGAGCACCTGCACCTCGACGTGCCGGCCGCCCTGCACGTACGGCTCGACGAACACCTCGCCGTCACCGAAGGCGCTCGCGGCCTCCGCGCGGGCGGCGGCCAGTTCGCCGTCCAGGTCCGCGAGGCGCCGTACGACGCGCATCCCGCGTCCGCCGCCGCCCGCCGCCGCCTTGACCAGCACCGGCAGGTCGGACTCGGTGACGTCCCGCAGGGGCTCGATGCCCATCAGCTCCTTGGCGCGCGTCTTGGACGCCATCGCCTCGATCGCCTCCGGGGGCGGCCCGATCCACACCAGGCCGGCGTCCTGGACGGCCCGCGCGAAGCCGGCGTTCTCGGAGAGGAAGCCGTAGCCGGGGTGCACGGCGTCCGCGCCGGCCGTGAGGGCGGCCTTCACGATCAGGTCGCCGCGCAGATAGGTGTCGGCGGGTGCCGACCCCGGCAGGCGTACCGCCGTGTCCGCCACGCGCGCGTGGAGGGCGTTCTCGTCGGCGTCCGAGTGCACGGCGACCGTCCGGATTCCCAACTCGGTGCAGGTGCGGGCGATGCGGCAGGCGATCTCGCCCCGGTTCGCGATCAGCAGGGAAGTGATCATCGGTCCCTCACATCCGGAAGACGCCGAAGCCACCGCGCGCGCCCTCGTAGGGCGCGGTGTGGACGGCCGACAGGCACAGGCCGAGGACGGTGCGGGTGTCGCGCGGGTCGATGACGCCGTCGTCGTAGAGCCGCCCGGACAGGAACACGGGCAGCGACTCGGACTCGATCTGCTGCTCCACCATGGCGCGCAGCGCCGCGTCCGCCTCGTCGTCGTACGGCCGTCCCTTCGCCGCCGCCGACTGGCGGGCGACGATCGACAGCACTCCGGCGAGCTGCTGCGGGCCCATGACGGCGGACTTGGCGCTGGGCCAGGCGAAGAGGAAGCGGGGGTCGTAGGCGCGGCCGCACATGCCGTAGTGGCCGGCGCCGTAGGAGGCGCCCATGAGGACGGACAGGTGGGGGACGCGGGAGTTGGAGACCGCGTTGATCATCATCGCGCCGTGCTTGATGATGCCGCCCTGCTCGTACTCCTTGCCGACCATGTAGCCGGTGGTGTTGTGCAGGAACAGCAGGGGGATGTCGCGCTGGTTGGCGAGCTGGATGAACTGGGCGGCCTTCCGGGACTCCTCGCTGAAGAGGACCCCCCGGGCGTTGGCGAGGATGCCGACGGGGTAGCCGTGGAGAGTCGCCCAGCCGGTGGTGAGGCTGGTCCCGTAGAGCGGTTTGAACTCGTCGAAGTCGGAGGAGTCGACGATCCGCGCGATGACCTCGCGCGGGTCGAAGGGGATCCTCAGATCGCCGGGGACGATGCCGAGGAGTTCCTCCTCGTCGTACTTGGGCGGTGCGGCCGGTCCCGGGTCGCCGTACGCCTTGCGGTGGTTGAGGCGGGCGACGACCCGGCGGGCCTGGCGGAGCGCGTCCGGTTCGTCGACGGCGAAGTGGTCGGCGAGGCCCGACACGCGCGCGTGCATCTCGGCACCGCCCAGGGACTCGTCGTCGCTCTCCTCCCCGGTGGCCATCTTCACCAGCGGCGGCCCGCCGAGGAACACCTTCGCCCGTTCCTTGACCATGATCACGTGGTCGGACATGCCGGGGACGTACGCGCCCCCGGCGGTGGAGTTGCCGAAGACGACGGCGACGGTGGGGATTCCGGCCGCCGAGAGCCGGGTCAGGTCCCGGAAGATCGCGCCGCCCGGGATGAAGATCTCCTTCTGGGAGGGCAGGTCGGCGCCGCCGGACTCGACGAGGCTGATGCAGGGGAGCCGGTTGGCGAGCGCGATGTCGTTGGCACGCAGGGCCTTCTTCAGGCTCCAGGGGTTGCTCGCGCCGCCGCGCACGGTCGGGTCGTTGGCGGTGATCAGGCACTCCACGCCCTCGACGACGCCGATGCCGGTGACGAGCGAGGCGCCGACGGTGTATTCGCTCCCCCACGCGGCCAGCGGGGAGAGCTCCAGGAAGGGCGTGTCGGGGTCGAGGAGCAGCTCGATGCGCTCGCGGGCGAGCAGCTTGCCGCGCTTCCGGTGCCGTTCGACGTACTTGTCGCCGCCGCCCGCGAGGGCCTTGGCGTGCTCGGCGTCGAGTTCGGCCAGCTTGGCCAGCATGGCGTCGCGGTGCGCCCGGTACTCCGGGTCGGCCGGGTCCAGGGCGGATTCGAGGACCGTCACAGGAGGACCTCCGGGATGTCGAGGTGCCGGGAGCGCAGCCATTCGCCGAGCGCCTTGGCCTGCGGATCGAAGCGGGCCTGCGCGGCGACGCCCTCGCCGAGGATGCCCTCGACGAGGAAGTTCAGGGCGCGCAGGCGGGGCAGGACGTGCCGGGTGACCGGCAGGTCACGGGCCTCCGGGACCATCTCCCGGAACCGCTCGACGGTCAGCTCGTGCGCGAGCCACCGCCAGGCGTCGTCGGAGCGGACCCAGACGCCGACGTTGGCGTTCCCGCCCTTGTCGCCGCTGCGGGCGCCGGCGAGGAGGCCGAGGGGGGCTCTCGTGGTGGGTCCCGCGGGCAGCGGCTCGGGGAGCGCGGGCTCCGGTACGCCGGCGAGTACGGCGGTGTCGTGAGGTGCGTCCACGGCGATGCGGCGCCCGTCGTGGAGGACGGCCACATGGTCGACGTCACCCTGGGGGACGTACACATCCTCGAAGACGCCATAGGGGGAGCCCTTGCCCGGTGGTGCCATCACATGGAATCCGGGGTAGCTGGCCAGCGCCAGCTCGATGGCGGCCCCGCTCAGCACCCGTCCGACCGCCTCCTGCGCGGGGTCCCGTACGACGAGCCGCAGCAGCGCGCTCGCGGTCTCCTCGGTGCCGGCGTCGGCCCGGTCGGTGCGCACCAGCTCCCAGCGCACCTCGGCGGGCGGCGACTTGGCGAGCGCGTCGCCCATCTGCTCCTTCACCAGGGCGGCCTTGGCCTCGATGTCGAGCCCGGTGAGCACGAACACGACCTCGTTGCGGAAGCCGCCGAGCCGGTTGCGCCCGACCTTGAGCGTGGGCGGCGGGGCCTCCCCCCGGACGCCTTCGACGCGCACCCGGTCGGTCCCGTCCTGCCGCAGCCGTACGGTGTCGAGCCGCGCGGTGACGTCCGGCCCGGCGTACCGGGCGCCGCCCGTCTCGTAGAGCAGCTGCGCGGTGACGGTCCCCACGTCGACGAAGCCGCCGGTGCCGGGGTGCTTGGTGATGACGCCGGAGCCGTCGGCGTGGATCTCGGCGAGCGGGAATCCGGGCCGCCGGAGGTCACCGGGGCGGTGCTCGCCGAAGAAGGCGTAGTTCCCGCCGGTCGCCTGCGTCCCGCACTCCAGCACGTGCCCGGCGACGACGGCCCCCGCGAGCCGGTCGTACTCCGTCGGCGCCCAGCCGAAGTGGGCGGCTGCGGGCCCGGTGACGAGGGCCGCGTCGGTGACCCGCCCGGTGACGACCACGTCGGCGCCCGCGCGGAGGCACTCCGCGATCCCGAACCCGCCGAGGTAGGCGTGGGCGGCGAGGCCCCCGGGGTACCGCGCGGTGAGGTCGTCGCCCTCGACGTGGGCGACCCGTACGGGGATGCCGAGCCGGCCGGCGAGGGCGCGTACGGCGCCGGCGAGCCCGGCGGGGTTCAGCCCGCCGGCGTTGGTGACGATCCTGACGCCCCGCTCGTGGGCGAGCCCGAGGATCTCCTCCAGTTGCCGCAGGAAGGTGCGCGCGTACCCGGCGGAGGGGTCCTTGAGCCGGTCGCGGGCGAGGATGAGCATGGTCAGCTCGGCGAGGTAGTCGCCGGTGAGGACGTCGACCTCGCCGCCGGTGAGCATCTCGCGCGGGGCGTCGAAGCGGTCGCCGTAGAAGCCGGAGAAGTTCCCGACGCGCAGGGTCACCGGGTGCCCTCCTTCGGCGGGCGTCCACCGCCGGGGGGCCCGGCGAAGGCCTGGGCGATGTCCAGCCAGCGGTCGGCGTCGGGGCCGTCGGCGGTGAGGGCGAGGTCCGCGCGGTGGGCGCGCCGGGTGACGAGGAGGCAGAAGTCGAGCGCGGGGCCGGTGACCCGCTGGGGCGCGTCCTCGGGACCGTACGCCCACACCTCGCCCCCCGGCCCGACGAGCTCGACCCGGAAGGGGTCGGCCGGCGGGGTGAGCCCGTGCGTCACGTAGGCGAAGTCCCGGGTCCGCACCCCGAGCCAGGCCACATGTCTGAGCCGGTCGCCGGGTGGCCGCGTCACACCGATCGCGTCCGCCACGTCCTGTCCGTGCGCCCAGGTCTCCATGAGACGGGCGGTGGCCATGGAGGCGGCGGACATGGGCGGCCCGTACCAGGGGAACCGCGCCCCGGCCGGCGCCTCCCGCAGCGCCTTCTCCAGCGCCGCGCGCCCCTCCCGCCACCGCGCGAGCAGCTCGGCGGGCGCGGACCGGGCGTACTCATCGGCGCCCTCGTCCACGAAGGTGTGCGGGGCGGCGAGGGCCTTCTCCACCAGCGCCCGGAACCCGTCCGGGTCGGTGACGGCGAGCAGCGCGGAGCGGTCGGTCCAGGCGAGGTGGGCGATCTGATGGGCGACGGTCCAGCCGGCGGCGGGCGTCGGAAGCGCCCACTGCCCGGTGCCGAGTCCGGCCACCAGCCGGTCGAGGTCGTCGCTCTCCTCACGCAGATCGTCGATCACGGGCGTCGGATCGGACACGAGGCGCTCCCCTCAGGACACGGACACGGCGGTGTGCGGCGCGGTTGCGTGGAGCATGGCAGCGGTTCCGAAAACAAGCAAGCACGCTTGCTGGATTTATACCCACAGACGGACGGGAAGCGACCCGCTTGCCCGGCAATATTAGTTTGTGCTAATTTTTCACTGTGGCCGAACCTTATGAGCTGCGCTTCTTCGAAGATGTGCTGGACTGGATCAAAACGCTCGCCAAGGAGGCCCCGACAGCCATCTGCACGTGATAGCCGCCTTGGAACGACTCCAGGAGGTGGGGCCGGCGCTGCGTCGGCCCACGGTCGGCGCGATCGAGAAGAGTCGCTACCGGAATATGCGGGAGTTACGCCCTCGCAGCGGCGGAACGGTGAGCATCCGGCTGCTGTTCGTCTTCGACCCCGAGCGGTGGGCGATCTTCCTGGTGGCGGGGAACAAGGCCGCCGGACGCCAATGGGCGGCCTGGTACCCCCGGGCAATCAAAGAGGCGGACGACAAGTTCACGGCCTACGTTGAGGCGCTGGAGCAGGAGAAGAAGGAAGGACGGGGCACATGAACCTTGGTTCCATGGACGACCTGACGGCCGACATCACCCCCGACAAGCGCGAGCGCATCGACGCCATCAAGGCGGAGACGGTCGACGCGGAGCGCGGGCACGGACTGGCCGCGCTGCGCAAGGCCCAAGGCTTCACCCAGGCCCAGGTCGCCAAGGCGATGGGCGTCACCCAGGGACGGGTCAGTCAGATCGAGCGCGGCACCGCCCGCCTGGACACCTCGACCATGGCGGCGTACCTCCACGCCATCGGTGGCGAGCTGACCATAACGGCCACCGTGGGGAACCTTTCGGTTCGGCTCTAGGCGCCGCGGGTCACTTACCGGTACCCGCCTTCCCCCGCCCCACCTGCGTCCGCACCGCGCCCATGCTCGCCGCGATGACCAGGGCGATGGCGGCGGCCTCGGCGGTGGAGAGGGCCTGGTCGAGGATGAGGAAGCCGGCGGCCGCGGCGAGGGCCGGTTCCAGGCTCATCAGGATGGCGAAGGTGGAGGCGGGCAGGCGGCGCAGGGCGAGGAGTTCGAGGGTGTACGGGAGGACGGAGGACAGCACCGCGACCGCCGCGCCCAGGCCGAGGACCGTCGGGTCGAGGAGCTTCGTACCGGACTCGACGACGCCCAGCGGCAGGAAGAGGACCGCCGCCACGGCCATGGCGAGGGCGAGACCGTCCGCCTGGGGGAAGCGGCGGCCCGTACGCGCGCTGAAGACGATGTACGCCGCCCACATGGCGCCGGCGCCCAGTGCGAAGACCACACCCAGCGGGTCGAGACCGCTGAAGCCACCGCCGCCCAGGAGGAAGACACCGGCGAGGGCCAGGGCGGCCCACACGAGGTTGACCGCGCGGCGTGAGGCCAGGACGGACAGGGCCAGCGGGCCGAGGACCTCCAGCGTGACCGCCGGACCGAGCGGGATGCGGGCGACGGACTGGTAGAACAGCCCGTTCATCGCCGCCATGGCGACGCCGAAGACGATCACCGTGCCCCAGTCGGCGCGCGAGTGTCCGCGCAGCTTCGGCCGGCACAGCACCATCAGCACGAGCGCCGCCACCAGCAACCGCAGCGTCACGACCCCGAGCGCGCCGGCCCGCGGCATCAGCGTCACGGCCAGCGCCCCGCCGAACTGCACGGAGATCCCACCGGCGAGGACCAGCCCGACCGGCCCGAGGGAACCCCGTCCGCGCGGGGTGCCGGCCGGGGCGGGCGCACGGCCGTGCTGCCCCGTCCCTGCCGTGGTGGACGGGGTGGCTGCGCTGGGGGTGGTCACGGGGCCTTCCAGGGACGTCGGAGCGGACACTTGCCTGTACCGAGTGTGCATCCTGGTGAACTCCTCAGTCCAGAGTATTGGACGGAGTCAGCACCGTGAAGCACTTACATACCTGACAATGCGGCCCCGCACCGCTCAGGTCAACTCCGTTCACCCCATGGACCCGGCGGGTACCGTTCCCACTGGTGATCACCCGCGTCCGCTCCCACACCGTCCGAGGTCCCGTGCGCCGACTCATTGCCCGTCTCTGGCGACTCCTGCGCCCCCTGCAGAGCCGCATCATGTGGCTGCTGCACGCCAAGTTCGTGGTGGGCGTGACCGGCGTGGTGCGCGACGACGAGGGGCGGGTGCTGCTGCTCCGGCACCGGATGTGGCCGCCGGGCCGCCAGTGGGGCCTGCCGAGCGGTTTCGCCCGCAGGGGCGAGGACTTCCGGGCGACGGTGGTGCGCGAGGTCAAGGAGGAGACCGACCTCGACGTGGAGGTGGGCCGCCTGGTCATGCTGAACAGCGGCTTCCGTACGCGCATGGAGGTGGCCTACGAGGCCCGCCTGCTGGGCGGCGAGCTGCGCCTGGACCCCTTCGAGATCCTGGAGGCCCGCTGGTGCCGGCCGGACGACCTCCCGGAGGGCGTCCAGCCGGTGTGCCACCCGCTGGTGCGGGGCGAGACGGCTCCCTGACGGGCGTCGGCCCGTACGCGCGGGCCTTACGCCTCGGGCCGCTCGGCGACGAAGGAGCCGAGGCCGGGTTCCGTGTAGGTCAGCCCTTCCTCGCGCAACGCCCGGAGCACCTTGTGCGCCGTCGCGTTGGCGATCCCGAACTCCGCCGTGAGCTGCACGACGGAGGGGACGCGCGTACGCGGCGGGTAGGTGCCGTCGGCGATGCGACCACGCACCACCTCGGCAACCTGGCGCCAGCGGGGGATGTCCGGAGCGAACTCGATCACCGATTCAGGATGAGCATACTTAGCGCGATAGGCGATCCATGGAACCCCTAGCATGCCTAGAATGCCGCATGGAAAGCCCCCGCGACGGATGCCGCCGTCCGGGGGCGTGGCCACCAGTGAGTACTGATCGGAGCTGATGACATGACCGACCCTGTCGGCCGCCTCATCACATGGGTGAGCGTGCTGCTCCGCCCACGCGGGATGCACCGCCGTACCGGCCCCCACGCGGTTTTCGCGCCCGTGCCGTCCCCGCCTCCTCCGGCGGCGACCCGGCGGTCCCTCCCCTCCCACCGCAGCCCCTACGGCCTGCCCTCCGTGCTGGACGGAGCCGGGACCGTCGCCGTACGCCCGTACGTCACCGCGTCCTGGTTCCAGGAGGGGCGGGCGGCATGAGGGAACCGCGTGAGCCGCGTCTGCTGCCCTGGACCGGGGACGGAGGCAAGGCCTGCTATCTGATCAGCGACGGTCACGGCGGGCCCGTCTCCCGGCTGGCCGACACCACCGAGGCCGTGCAGCTCGGGATGGGCCGGGAACTGCTCGGCCACGCCCGGGAACTCCTCCCGGGCGCACCGCGCGGTGAACTCCGCCATCTCGCCGAGTGCCTCACCGACGCCCTCGCCGACGCGCTGCGGGTGGCGGAGAGCCGGGGACGGAGGCTGGGGCGGCCCGACTGAGCGGGACGAGGGCACCGGGGCGGCGACCACCCACCTACTTCTCCAGAGCGGCCGCCAGCACCTCCGCCAGGTGCCGCCCCCGTACGCCCGTCAGTTGCTCCAGCTGCGTCCGGCAGGAGAAGCCGTCGGCCAGGACGACCGCGTCCTCCGGCGCCTCCCGTACCGACGGCAGGAGCCGGTCCTCCGCACAGGCCCTGGAGACCTCGTAGTGGCCCTCCTCGAAGCCGAAGTTGCCCGCCAGGCCGCAGCAGCCGCCGGCCAGTTCGCCGGTGAGGCCGGCCGCCGCGCGGAGCCCCCGGTCGGGCGCGTCGCCCAGCACCGCGTGCTGGTGGCAGTGGGTCTGGCCGGTGACCGGCCGGTCCAGCACGGGCGGGGCCCAGTCCGGGGCGTGCCGCTCCAGCGCCTCCGCGAAGGTCAGCACCCGCGCGGCGAGC
>NZ_NCTE01001466.1:0-3060 GCF_002114215.1 Streptomyces sp. 13-12-16
GGTGCGGGGCGTTCCGCCGCGGGTGGCGCCCGGCCCCCTCTCGGAGGACGAGCGGGAGCTGCGCGACCGGCTGCGGGAGGCGCTGCCGCGGGGACCGGAACGGCTGGCGCCGCAGGTGCGGTGACCCGGGGCGGAGACGACGGTGGGCCCGTCCCCACTGCGGGGAACGGGCCCACCCGTACGGTGTCGCTCCGCACCGGTGACCCGGCTGCGGCTCGGCCGTGGTTCAGCCGGCGAGGATCGCGCGCGCCAGCTTCGCCGTCTCGGTCGGGGTCTTGCCGACCTTGACGCCGGCGGCCTCGAGGGCCTCCTTCTTCGCGGCGGCCGTGCCGGAGGAACCGGAGACGATGGCGCCGGCGTGGCCCATGGTCTTGCCCTCGGGCGCGGTGAAGCCCGCGACGTAGCCGACGACCGGCTTCTTCACGTTCTCCTTGATGAACGCCGCGGCCCGCTCCTCGGCGTCGCCGCCGATCTCACCGATCATCACGATCAGGTCGGTGTCGGGGTCGGCCTCGAACGCGGCGAGCGCGTCGATGTGCGTGGTGCCGATGACCGGGTCGCCGCCGATGCCCACGGCGGAGGAGAAGCCGATGTCACGCAGCTCGTACATCATCTGGTACGTCAGCGTGCCGGACTTCGAGACCAGGCCGATGCGGCCCGGCTTGGTGATGTCGCCCGGGATGATGCCGGCGTTCGACTGGCCGGGGGTGATCAGACCCGGGCAGTTCGGGCCGATGATCCGGGTCTTGTTGCCCTTCTCCACGGCGTACGCGTAGAAGGCGGCGGAGTCGTGCACCGCGATGCCCTCGGTGATGACGACCGCGAGCGGGATCTCGGCGTCGATGGCCTCGACGACGGCGGCCTTGGCGAAGGCCGGCGGCACGAAGAGGACGGACACGTTCGCGCCCGTCTTCTCCATCGCCTCGGCGACCGTGCCGAAGACCGGGATCTCGTTGCCGTCGATGTCGACGGAGGTGCCGGCCTTGCGGGGGTTCACGCCACCGACGATGTTCGTGCCGTCGGCCAGCATGAGCTTGGTGTGCTTCATGCCCGTGGCACCGGTCATGCCCTGGACGATGACCTTGCTGTCCTTGTTGAGGAAGATAGCCATGGCTGTCTTAGTCCCTCTTCCTTACTTCGCAGCCGCGAGCTCGGCGGCCTTGTCGGCCGCGCCGTCCATGGTGTCCACGCGCTGCACCAGCGGGTGGTTGGCGTCGGAGAGGATCTTGCGACCCAGCTCGGCGTTGTTGCCGTCGAGGCGGACGACGAGGGGCTTGGTGACTTCCTCGCCCTTGTCCTTCAGCAGCTGCAGCGCCTGCACGATGCCGTTGGCGACCTCGTCGCACGCGGTGATGCCGCCGAAGACGTTGACGAAGACGGACTTGACGTCCGGGTCGCCGAGGATGATCTCCAGGCCGTTCGCCATGACGGCGGCGGAGGCGCCACCACCGATGTCGAGGAAGTTGGCGGGCTTGACGCCGCCGTGCGCCTCACCGGCGTAGGCGACGACGTCCAGGGTGCTCATGACGAGACCCGCGCCGTTGCCGATGATGCCGACCTCACCGTCGAGCTTGACGTAGTTGAGGTTCTTCTCCTTGGCGGCCGCCTCGAGCGGGTTGGCCGAGGCCTTGTCCTGGAGGGCCTCGTGCTCCGGCTGGCGGAACTCGGCGTTCTCGTCCAGGGAGACCTTGCCGTCCAGGGCGATGACGTCACCGGAGGCGACCTTGGCCAGCGGGTTGACCTCGACGAGGAGCGCGTCCTCGGCGACGAAGGTCTTCCACAGGGTGACCAGGACGTCGGCGACCTTGTCGGCGACCTCGGCCGGGAAGTTCGCGGCCTCGACGATCTCGCGGGCCTTGGCGGGGGTCACGCCCTCGTTGGCGTCGATCGGCGTCTTGGCGACGGCCTCGGGGCGGGTGGCCGCCACCTCCTCGATCTCCATGCCGCCCTCGACGGAGGCGATGGAGAGGAAGGTGCGGTTGGCACGGTCGAGGAGGAAGGAGACGTAGTACTCCTCGACGATCTCCGGGGCGGTCTCGGCGATCATCACCTTGTGGACCGTGTGGCCCTTGATGTCCATGCCGAGGATGTTGGTCGCGTGCTCGACCGCCTCGTCGGGGGTGGCGGCGAGCTTGACGCCGCCGGCCTTGCCGCGGCCACCGACCTTCACCTGGGCCTTGACGACGGACTTGCCACCGAGACGCTCAGTGGCTGCGCGGGCCGCCTCAGGCGTGTCGATGACTTCACCGGCCAGCACCGGTACATCGTGCTTGGCGAAGAGGTCCCTCGCCTGGTACTCGAACAGGTCCACGCGCTTCCGTCCCTATCAGTGATCTCGCGGTTCGTTGGATGCGTGGGCGTGCCGCGAAGGGCAACGTGACGTCCGCTGTGTCACAAGGGAGGCGCACACGGTGTCCGAGCGCGCGGCATGTCCGTCTCGCAGGTTATCGCCGCTTGGGGGACCTCTCTAAATCGCGGGTCACACGTGAGCGGTGATACCTGTCACATGATGCCTCCATCTCTGGCACGGCGTGCCGGGCGTGAGGGGCCTCACCGGGCTGGGGTTGGCCCGGTGAGGCCCTTTCGAACAGCCCGGAGGGGCGGTGAACGCCTTGTTCCTCCGGGATGCGGGGTGACCGGCCCCCACCCCAATGGGGGCCGGCCGCCCCTCCACGAGGTTCCGACCGGACAGACCGACGGCTTTCGGCTGTCCGGGTCCTGATGCCCCGCGGAGTCCTTTGTTACCCGCGAGTCAAGTACGGGTGGGGCGCGGAGGGTGCCGGACGGGCAGGCCGCTGCGCCGCCCTCGCGCACACGCGTCCGCGGCGAGGGAGGGGCCGGCCCTAGGCGGGTGAGACCGGAACGTCCCGGTACGGATCCCGTGCACCGGTCGCCTCGGCGCACTCGGCGGCGCCGGGTACGAGCCGGAGCGGCGGCCGGTGATGCGCGGTGACGGTGCAGGCGTCACCGTGGCGCGGCGTGCCGTGGTCCACGGCCGAGCGGCTGCCCGTCGTACCGTCCGGCTGACCGGCGGGGGCGCCGGGAGCGTGCGGTGCGGGG
>NZ_NCTE01001466.1:3070-3187 GCF_002114215.1 Streptomyces sp. 13-12-16
CCCCCAATGGGGGCCGGCCGCCCCTCCACGAGGTTCCGACCGGACAGACCGACGGCTTTCGGCTGTCCGGGTCCTGATGCCCCGCGGAGTCCTTTGTTACCCGCGAGTCAAGTACGG
>NZ_NCTE01001467.1:0-5055 GCF_002114215.1 Streptomyces sp. 13-12-16
GGGGGGAGCCCGCCCCCGCCCCGACACCGCGCGCGGCCTCGCGCGCCGGGTCGCGTTCCCGCCGCCGTACGCCCGCCAAGCGCTCCGCGCTGCTGACGGTGGCCGTGCCCTCGGCGTGCGTGATGGGCGTCGCCGGTATCGCCGCGGCCTCGGTCGGCAACCTGGCCGACGACGGCGGCCAGGAGACGGCGACGACCGCGGCGGACGCCCAGCCGGTGAAACCGTCCGCGGCCAACATCAAGCTGGACACCCAGTTGGAGAGCCTCGCCGCCGGCGCCGACGACTTCGCCGACCGGGCCAGCCGCACCCAGGAGCGCATCGACCTCAAGGCGCAGCAGGCGGCCGAGCGCAGGGCGGCCGCCGAGGAGGCGGCCCGCAAGGAGCGGCTGCGGCCGAAGTTCGCGCTCCCGGTCGCGCAGCACGGACTCAGCGCCTACTACGGCCAGTCCGGCATCAACTGGATGTCCGTCCACACCGGCATCGACTTCCCCGTCCTGTACGGCGCGACGGTGATGGCCGCCACCGACGGCACGGTGCGCACACAGCTCAACCCCGCCTACGGCAACATGATGATCGTGACGGCGAAGGACGGCACGGAGACGTGGTACTGCCACCTCTCCAGCTACCAGGTCGCCTCCGGTACGACCGTGAAGGCCGGCGACCCGATCGCCTTCTCCGGGGACTCGGGCAACTCGACCGGTCCACACCTGCACTTCGAGGTCCGCCCGGGCGGGGGCTCGGCGGTCGATCCGCTCGCCTGGTTCCGCAGCCACGGCCTCGACCCGTCGTAGGGCCGTCCCCCACGACGGGCCTCAGCCCACGACTACAGCTTCTCCACCGGCGCGTACCGCAGCAGCAGCCGCTTGGGCTTGGTGTCCCCGAAGTCGATCGTCGCCTCCGTGTTGGCACCGGTGCCCTTCACCGCGACCACGGTGCCGAGGCCGAACTGGTCGTGCGTGACCCGGTCCCCGACCGCCAGCGACACCACGGACTTGTCCGCGGCCCGCCCGGTGGCGAACCCTGAACCGCCCGACGCCGACGAGCGCGAGCGGGACGACGACAGCGAGGCCGCCACCCCCGACACCGGACCGGAGGACACGGGCGTGCTCGCTCCCGTCCGCTTCCACTCCAGGTGGGCGGCCGGAATCTCCTCCAGGAACCGCGAGGGCGGGTTGTAGGACGGCTGGCCCCACGCGCTGCGCAGGGTCGAACGGGTCAGGTACAGCCGCTCACGCGCGCGGGTGATGCCGACGTACGCCAGGCGCCGCTCCTCCTCCAGCTCCTTGGTCTCGCCGAGGGCGCGCATGTGCGGGAAGACGCCGTCCTCCATGCCGGTGAGGAAGACGACCGGGAACTCCAGGCCCTTGGCGGTGTGCAGGGTCATCAGCGTGATGACGCCGGAGCCGTCCTCGTCCTCGTCGGGGATCTGGTCGGAGTCGGCGACCAGGGCGACCCGCTCCAGGAAGTCGGACAACACCACGGGCTCGCCCTCGCCGCGCTCCTGCTCGAACTCCAGGGCGACGGCCGCGAGTTCCTGGAGGTTCTCGATCCGGGTCTCGTCCTGCGGGTCGGTGGATGCCTGCAACTCGGCCAGGTATCCGGTGCGTTCGAGGATCGCCTCTAGGACCGTCGCCGGGCCCGCCCCGGACTCGACGACCGTACGCAGGTCCTCCATCAGCGTGTTGAACCGCTTCACGGCGTTCGACGAGCGCGCGGCCATGCCGTACGCCTCGTCGACGCGCCTCAGCGCCTGCGGGAAGCTGATCTTCTCGCGCTGCGCGAGGGCGTCGATCATGGCCTCCGCGCGGTCGCCGATGCCCCGCTTGGGGACGTTGAGGATGCGGCGCAGCGGCACCGAGTCCTCGGGGTTGGCGAGCACCCGCAGGTAGGCCAGGACGTCCCGGACCTCCTTGCGCTCGTAGAAGCGGACGCCGCCGACGACCTTGTAGGGCAGGCCGACGCGGATGAAGATCTCCTCGAAGACACGGGACTGGGCGTTGGTGCGGTAGAAGACGGCGACGTCGCCCGCCTTGGCCTCGCCCGCGTCGGTGAGGCGGTCTATCTCCTCGGCGACGAACTGGGCCTCGTCGTGCTCGGTGTCCGCGACGTACCCGGTGATCCGCGCGCCCGCGCCGGCGTTGGTCCACAGGTTCTTGGGTCGGCGCGACTCGTTGCGCTCGATGACGGCGTTGGCGGCGCTCAGGATGGTCTGCGTGGAGCGGTAGTTCTGCTCCAGCAGGATCGTGGTCGCGTCCGGGTAGTCCTCCTCGAACTGGAGGATGTTGCGGATCGTCGCACCGCGGAAGGCGTAGATCGACTGGTCGGCGTCGCCCACCACGCACAGCTCGGCGGGCGGCACCTCGGTCTCGGACGGTGCGCCGGCGGGGTGTCCGGGGGTGCCGACGAGCTCGCGCACCAGCGCGTACTGGGCGTGGTTGGTGTCCTGGTACTCGTCGACCATGACGTGCCGGAAGCGGCGGCGGTAGTGCTCGGCGACGTCCGGGAAGGCGCGGAGCAGATTGACCGTCGTCATGATCAGGTCGTCGAAGTCGAGGGCGTTGGCCTCCCGCAGTCGCGACTGGTAGAGCGCGTAGGCCTGGGCGAGGGTCTTCTCGAAGCCGTCGGCGGCCCGGGCGGCGAAGTCCTCCTCGTCGATCAGCTCGTTCTTCAGGTTGCTGATCTTGGCGCTGAAGGACTTCGGCGGGAAGCGCTTGGGGTCGAGCTCCAGGTCGCGGCAGACCAGGGCCATCAGACGCTTGGAGTCGGCGGCGTCGTAGATCGAGAACGACGAGGTGAAGCCGAGCTTCTTGCTCTCGCGGCGCAGGATGCGCACGCACGCGCTGTGGAACGTCATGACCCACATGGCGCCCGCGCGCGGGCCGACGAGCTGCTCGACGCGCTCCTTCATCTCGCCCGCGGCCTTGTTGGTGAAGGTGATCGCGAGGATCTGGCCCGGGTGGACGTGCCGCTCGGCCAGCAGGTGGGCGATGCGGTGGGTGAGCACGCGGGTCTTGCCGGAGCCGGCGCCGGCCACGATGAGCAGCGGGGAACCGGAGTGCACGACGGCGGCGCGCTGGTTGTCGTTCAGCCCCTCCAGCAGCGCGGCGGCGTCGATCACCGGGCGCGGGGCGCCGTCGCGGTAATACGCGTCCCTGTCCGGCGGCACGTCGAACTTCCCGCCGAACAGGTCGTCCGGGATCCGTTCCGGTACGTGCTCGTCCTCGGGCGGTGGCGGGGGCTCGCCCTCGGGGCCCCGCTGGGCCTGGAGGTCCGCCAGGAAGCTGTCGTCAAAGAGGCTGCTCATCGCTCTCCGAGTCTAGGGTGCCCCACCGACAACCCGGGGCCACCCCGGGAACATCCCCGGAATCCGGCGGCCGGGACGGGACGCGCACCCTCCAGAACCACCCCCTCACCCTGGGTGACACCACACGCAAGGTCACGAAAATGTATCGGGCATATCACCCATCAACCTTCACAGGGGCTACACCAGTTGGCTACGGTGCGGGCGGGCCGCACGACCCCCACCGGCGAACCTCGCCGGGCCGCGCGGCCTCCGCCGAGTCCGTCACTGCCCCGCGGCAGCCGGAGCCGGGGACCCACCGAGACCATGGGGTGAATCGGCCCACTCCCCCGCGGAGCGGCCGTAGGGCAACCCTTCCGAACCACCCGCCCGAACCCGACAGCTAACCCGGTAGGCGGATCTTTGGAAGGAGTCGCCTCCCTTGGCGTCGCACCGCAAGTCGCGCACCCCCGGCACGCGCGTGGCAGGCATACGGACCCCGGCCCTCGCCACGGCCGCCCTGACCTCCGTGGCCCTGCTGTCCCAGACGGCCACCGCCGCCCCCTCCGACGACGGCAGGCCGAGCCTGGAGGAGGTCGAGAAGAAGGTCGGCGACCTCTACCGCCAGGCGGAGTCGGCGACCGAGAAGTACAACGCGGCCAAGGAGAAGACCGCGAAGCAGCGCAAGCAGGTGGACACGCTCCTCGACGACGTGGCCGAGCGCACCCAGAAGCTCAACGAGGCGCGGGCGGAGCTGGGTTCCTTCGCCGCCGCCCAGTACCGGACCGGCGCCGGCGTCCCCGACACCGCGACCTTCCTGCTCGCGGACACGCCGCAGGACATCTTCGACCAGCGCCAGGTGATGGACCGGATGACCGGCCGCCAGAAGGAAGCGGTCGACGACTACGTCACCCGGCAGTCCGAGACGATGAAGAAGCGCCAGGAGGCCACCGAGAGCCTCGAGACGCTCACCGAGACCCAGGGCGACCTGAAGACGGCCAAGGCCACCGTCCAGAAGAAGCTCGCCGACGCGCGCGAGCTGATGTCGAAGCTGACCGCCGAGGAGAAGGCGCGGCTCGCGGCGATCGAGGAGAAGAAGCAGAAGGAGGCCGCCCGCAAGGCCGCCGAGCTCGCCGAGCAGCAGAAGGCCCAGCAGGAGGCCCAGCAGGAGGCGGCCGCCGCCCAGCAGGACAGCGGCACATCGGGCAGCGCCTCCGGGTCCTCCGGTTCGGCCACCACGCCGTCGACGTCGACGGACTCCTCGTACGCCACCAAGGCCGAGAAGGCCCTCGCCTTCGCCCGCGCGCAGATCGGCAAGCCGTACGTCTGGGGCGCCACCGGTCCCGGCTCCTACGACTGCTCCGGCCTCACCCAGGCCGCCTGGAAGGCCGCCGGCGTCACCGTTCCGCGCACCACCTACGACCAGGTGAACGCGGGCACGACGGTCCCCGTCTCCCAGGCCCAACCCGGTGACCTGGTCTTCTTCTACGACGACGTCACCCACGTGGGCATCTACATCGGCAACGGGATGATGATCCACGCACCGAAGCCCGGCACGTACGTCCGCGAGGAGTCGATCTACTACGACGGCGAGTCCTCGATCCACAGCGTGGTGCGCCCCGCCTGACCCACCCCGCTACCTCCCCGTGCCGGGCGGCCGCGTCCCCGGCCAGGGGGCCCGGGGCACGTCCTGTCACGGGCCGCGGTCACGCCGGGCCCGTGGAGCAGGGGGTCAGGTCCACAGCACCGCGATGAAGACGTTCGTCACGGTCAGC
>NZ_NCTE01001467.1:5065-5215 GCF_002114215.1 Streptomyces sp. 13-12-16
ACGCCGGCGGCGGTGGACGCTGTCCGCGTCCACCGCCGCCGGCGTCCCCGGCCAGGGGGCCCGGGGCACGTCCTGTCACGGGCCGCGGTCACGCCGGGCCCGTGGAGCAGGGGGTCAGGTCCACAGCACCGCGATGAAGACGTTCGTCAC
>NZ_NCTE01001467.1:5225-13435 GCF_002114215.1 Streptomyces sp. 13-12-16
CACGTCCTGTCACGGGCCGCGGTCACGCCGGGCCCGTGGAGCAGGGGGTCAGGTCCACAGCACCGCGATGAAGACGTTCGTCACGGTCAGCAGTCCGACCAGGCCGAACAGGCCCTTGTCCACCTTCTCGTCGTCCCGCTTCACGTACACCAGGCCGAGGATCACGATCAGCAGGGCCAGCTTCACGCCGATCTTGATGTTGTCGACGGAGTAGTCCTGGGCCTGGTTGAGGCCGACCAGGACCACACCGGTGACCAGCATCGTCAGCGCACCGTGCAGCATCGCGGGGACGAACCGGGCGGTGCCCGCGCCCATCGCCTTCATCTGGGTGAGGAAGCCGCCGAGGAGCGACGCGATGCCGATGATGTGCAGACCGACGAAGAGGTGGATGAGTACGTCCATGAGGCCGGAGCCTAGCCACAGCCGCCTCTTAGCACTCCGGCGCCCTCATCCGTCCTTCCTCCGCCACATCGGTCATCACCCTGAGTGAAGAAGGTGAAGCCCGAACGGGATCCTGGTCACTTACGGTCACCCGACGGTCCGCTCACGCCACTTCCGCACAACCCGTTACCGGGGCCGCGCGGCCGGGCCTAGCGTCCTCCTCCAGGTGACCGGCTCTCCACCGCCGCCCGGTCCAGGGGCGGCGACCGGACACCACCGCCGAGAAGGTCCGGCGGCGGACGGCTCCCCTGTGCACCCCCGCCGCCGGACCACCGGACGGCAGTCCGCTCCGCGCGGTCGTCGGAAAGGACGGGAATCCAGGTGGCAGCGCACCGCAGGACCCGACAGCGCGTCGCGGGCGGCACCACGGCCCGCGCGGCCACCGCCATCGCCCTCGCCGGCGCGGCCACCGCGACCGGCTTCGGCGGCACGGGACACGCCGAACCGCGGCTGACACCGGGCCAGGTCGAGGCTGAGGTCGACAGGCTCTACCGGGAGGCGGAGACCGCCACCGAGAAGTACAACGGCGCCAAGGAGAAGGCCGAGTCGGCCCAGCGGCGGCTGCGCGATCTGCAGGACGAGGCGGCCCGCAGGAAGGACCGGCTCAACTCCGCACAGGACGCCCTGGGCACGGCCGCCGCGGCACAGTACCGCGGCGGCGGCCTCGACCCCGCCCTGCAGCTCTTCCTCTCCGAGGACCCCGACGGCTATCTGGACGGCGCCGCGCTCGTCGAACGGGTCGGCAGCCGCCGGCAGGCGGCGGTGGGGCGCGTACGCGCACAGCTCCGGGAGATCGAGCAGCTGCGCGGTGCCGCACGGGTCGAGGTGAAATCGCTGACGTCCCGCCGCGCCGAACTCGGGCGGCACAGGAAGACGATCGACACCAAGCTGACCGCCGCCCGCCGACTGCTGTCCCGGCTGACCCCCGAGCAACGCGCGGGGCTCACCGACGGAACCGACCGCGCCCCGCACTCCTCGACGGACGCCCGGGACGCCGCCCTGGCGGCCCCCGGTCCCCGCGCGGCGGAGGCCGTCTCCTACGCCTACGCCAAGCTCGGCAGCCCCTACGTCTGGGGCGCGACCGGCCCGGACGCCTTCGACTGCTCGGGCCTCGTCCAGGCCGCGTACCGCTCCGCCGGCGTCTCCCTGCCCCGCACCACCTACGCCCAGATCGACGCCGGCCGCCGCGTCCCCCGTTCCGGACTCCGCCCCGGGGACCTGGTCTTCTTCTACTCCGGCATCAGCCACGTCGGCATCTACGTCGGCGACGGCCGCATGATCCACGCCCCGAACCCCTCGGCCCCGGTCCGCGTGGCCCCCGTCGACGAGATGCCCTTCGCGGGCGCCGCGCGCGTGGTCTGAGCGGCCCGCTCAGACCAGTCGCCGCGCCGTCGCCCAGCGGGTCAGTTCGTGGCGGTTGGAGAGCTGGAGCTTGCGCAGGACCGCCGAGACGTGGGACTCGACCGTCTTCACCGAGATGAACAGCTGCTTGGCGATCTCCTTGTAGGCGTAGCCGCGGGCGATCAGCCGCAGCACCTCCCGCTCGCGCTGGGTGAGGCGGTCGAGGTCCTCGTCGACCGGCGGGGCGTCGGTCGAGGCGAAGGCGTCCAGGACGAAGCCGGCCAGGCGGGGGGAGAAGACGGCGTCCCCCTCCTGGACCCGGAAGATCGAGTCGACCAGGTCGGCCCCGGTGATCGTCTTGGTCACGTAGCCGCGGGCACCGCCCCGGATCACCCCGATCACGTCCTCCGCCGCGTCCGACACGGACAGGGCGAGGAAACGGACCGGCTGCTCGGCGTCACCCATCAACGGAGTGCAGCGGCGCAGCACCTCGACGCCGCCGCCACCGGGCAGGTGCACGTCGAGCAGGACCACCTCGGGCCGGGTCGCGGTGATGACCGTGACCGCCTGGTCGACGTCGGCGGCCTCGCCGACCACCTCGACACCCGTCTGCGCGGTCTGCCCTATCTCCGCCTGGACGCCCGTGCGGAACATGCGGTGGTCGTCGACGAGGACCACCCGCACATGACGCCCGGCGCTGCCGCCGGCCGACTCCGCGGACGCGGCGCCCTGTGCCGGTCCCGTCGTTCCGTTCGCCTCGGTCGGCTCGCTCATGACGTCTTCTCCGCCCTCTCCATCTCCAGCTCGACCTCCGTGCCGCCGTCCGGCACCGCGCGCAGCCGCGCCGTGCCCCCGTTGCGCTCCATGCGGCCGATGATCGATTCTCTGACGCCCATGCGGTCGGCGGGTATCGAGTCCAGGTCGAAGCCGGGGCCGCGGTCCCGGACGGACACGAAGACCGTCCTTCCCTCGACTTCGGCGTAGACCTGCACCGCACCTCCCTCGCCACCGTACTTGGCGGCGTTGACCATCGCTTCGCGCGCGGCCTGCATCTGTGCGCCGATTCTCTCGTCGAGCGGGCAGTCGCCGACGACCACCACCTCGATGGGGACGCCGTGCTTGTCCTCCACCTCGGCGGCATTGCGCTTCACCGCCTCGGCGAGGGTGGTGGGTTCGTCGTCCTCGTCCTTGCCGTTGCCCTCCGGCTTGTAGAGCCAGGCGCGCAGGTCGCGCTCCTGGGCCCGGGCCAGGCGTCGCACCTCGCCCGCGTTGTCCGCGTTGCGCTGGATCAGGGTGAGGGTGTGCAGCACCGAGTCGTGGACGTGGGCGGCGACCTCCGCGCGTTCCTGCGCCCGGATGCGCATCAGGCGCTCCTCGGAGAGGTCCTGGGTCATGCGCACGAGGTAGGGGCCGGCGAGGAGGGTGATGCCGACGAGGACCGCGAGGGCCGCCTGGAGCACCGAGCCGAGGTGGCTGCCGGAGCCCCGCAGGACGAAGATGCCCGAGGCACCCGCCGTCACCAGGAGCACACCGGCCCCTGCCCGCAGCAGCGTGACCGTGCGCCGGCGGCGGCCGACCTCCATCCAGCGGGCCCGGCGGGCGTTGTCCGCCTGCCGCCAGACCAGGGCGACACCCGCGCCGACCAGTACGGTCGGCCAGAGGTAGGCCCTGGCCCCGTTGGTCAGGTTCACGTTGCCCACGAAGATCATGGCCACCACGACCATGAGGAGCAGGGCGACGATCTGCCCCTTGTCCGGTTTCCGGGTGACGAGTCTGCGCCGGCCGTCCGGCGAGGTCTCCGTCGTCACCAGCGAGGGCGGCTTCTGCGCGTCCACACCGCCGACGCCCAGCGGTACGAAGAACCAGAACGCGGCGTACAGCAGCGCGCCGAGCCCGTCGGCCATGAACAGGCCGACGAAGACGAGGCGTACCCAGATCACGGGCAGCCCGAGGTGTCCGGCGAGCCCCCGCGCCACACCACCGAGCCAGCGTCCGTCACTGCTGCGGTAGAGCTTGCGCGGCGGCCGCGGCTCGACTACGGGCGCTGCTGCGGCTTCCGACATGCCAATGATGGTCACACGCCCGGAGTACCGGAGCATCAGGGTCGGCCCCGGAGACTCCCCTGATCTCCGCGGGCGGGGTCCGTCGAACGCTCCCCCGGTCCCACTCGGGGACCGATATCAGGGTCCGGCCAGGGTCGTACCGACTGCCGCCGCGGCGGCTCGCCCGTCACCATGGACCCATGACCGATCACCAGCACGCCACGACGGGTCCGGGACCCGTCTCGGGCCCGGAGGGAGCGACCGCCCCGCCACCGGAGCCGGCCGACGAGAGCGGGCACTTCCGGCGCGACCGCCGGCACCAGATGCTCGGCGGGGTGTGCGCGGGGCTCGGCCGGCAGTGCGACATGGACCCGGTGATCTTCCGGATCACGCTCGCGGTCCTGTCCGCCACCGGCGGCATCGGCCTCATCTTCTACGGCTTCGCCTGGCTCTTCGTCCCGTACGAGGACGAGGACGAGAACGAGATCCGCCGGCTGCTGACCGGCCGGGTCAACGGCCACACCCTGACGGCCGTGCTGTTCGCGCTGGTCGGCTGCGGCGTCTTCCTCACCATGCTGAGCAACGACGGAGTGCTGAGCTTCGCCGTCATACTGTCCCTGCTGCTCGCCGGCGCCGGGTACTGGTCACGGCGGCGCGGTGCGCCCAGCCCCGACCACATCGCCGCCCAGGCCGCGGCCGACGCCCCGCCGGAGCCCCAGGCCCCGCCGGCCCCCTCCGCCTTCCCGTCGTGGTGGCGTGACCCCATCGTCAAGGACGGCACCCACGTCGGGGGCACGGGCTATCTGTGGGGCCCCCAGGACTCCCGCGACATGGACATCGCCGCCGCCGTCGACAGCGGGCTCGACCCCCGCACCGGCACCCGGGGGAAGGCGTACGCACCGCCCCTGCGTCCCCCGATCCCGCGCGTCCCCCGTGGCGGGATCGGCGGCCGGGTCTTCCTGCTCGCCCTGCTCGCGGGCGGTCTCGGTGCCGGGCTGACCTGGGAGAACCACCCCCTCGGCACCAGCCTGCAGACCGGCCTCGCCTGCGCGCTCGCCGTCTTCGGCATCGGCGTGGCCGTCAGCGCGTTCCTCGGCCGCACCGGGGCGGGGTCGATCATCCTGGCGGTCGTCACGGCGGGCCTGCTCGCCGGCTCGGCCGCCCTGCCCGAGGACATCGGCACCGACTGGAAGCAGACGACCTGGGCGCCCACCTCGGTCGCGCAGATACGCCCGGCCTACGACCTGGGCGCCGGCGAGGGTGAACTGGACCTGTCCGCCATACGTGTCCCCGAGGACCGCACCGTCTCGACGCGGGCCGACGTCGGCCTGGGCCGGATCCACGTGATCGTGCCCAGGGACGTGACCGTGAGGCTGAGCGTCGATGTGGGAGTGGGTGACATCCAGTTGCCGGGCGACAGGCAGAAGGACGTGGACGTGGCACCGGGCAAGCACAAGGAGGTGACCCTGGAGCCGCCGGCCGGGGTCGAGGAGGCGGGCACGCTCGACCTCGATCTCCAGGTCGGCGCGGGACAGGCGGAGGTGAGCCGTGCTGCGTCATGAGTTCCAGCCGGGCCGGCTGGTGGCCGGCGCCTTCCTCGTCCTCGCCGCGGCGATCTACGCCGGTGACGCGGGCGGCGCCTGGGACACCCCGTGGTTCGTGGTGATCCCCGTGGTCACCGGCGGGCTCTGTCTGGCCGGCGCGGTGGGTTCCCTGACCGGCCTCGTACGGCGGCGCCGGAGCCGGGCGGCTCCCCGGAAGGCCGACGCGGAGACGGCGCCCTGAGCGGGCGCTACCGGTACTCCCCCGCCCGCTGCCGCCGCCCGCGAAGGGCGGCGTCCACGGACAGCAGCGGGGCGCCCGCCAGCACCAGTGGGGTCCAGGCCATCAGATACGGGAGGTCATTGCCGTAGTAGTACGGATCGGCGGCCCAGCTCACGGTCAGCCACAGGCTGAGGGAGATCAGCGCACCCCCCAGGGCGGCCAGACGGGTGAGCAGGCCGAGCAGGGTGCCGATGCCGACGGCCAGCTCTCCGAGGGCGATGGCGTAACCGAAGGCGACCGGGCTCTCCAGCGCCGTGTCCACCAGGGCGGGGATGGCGGAGGAGTCGCGGACGCCGCGCATCATGTCGCCGATCGAGCCGGCGCCGGAGTCCTTCATGAACGCGCTGTCCGTGAGTTTGTCGAGGCCGGCGTAGATGAAGGTGATCCCGAGGAAGAGGCGCAGGGGGACGAGGGCGTAGCGGGTGGCGGTGTCCCGCCAGTCCCTGTCGCCGTCGGAGTGTGGGGAGTGCGTGTCCGTGCGCATACCGTGAGTCATCGCTGTCCGCCGCCTCTCACCGCCGTGCCGGCCCTCCTCGACAGACCATACGTACGACGAATGAGGGCGGCTCAATCCTGGGGGCGGGGTTTTTCTTCGAGGGGCGGTGCTCATGGGTGTCCCGCGTTGGTGTGGGCCGGGGGGTGTCTGCGCAGCCCGGCGCCGACGGGGTGCCGCCGCGCCCACCCTCCCCCACCCTGGTTGCGCTCGGGCGGGGGGGCACCCCCATCGCCTTGATCTCGCGCCGCTCGGGCAGGGTGAACATCCTCGGCCGGCCACCTTCGTACTTCGGACAGAGCGCCTCGAAGCCGTCGGCGTTGAAGGTGTGGATCACATCCCGGACCCGGTCCGCGCTGGTGAACGTCACCTCGACGGTCTCCGCCACCGGCATGCCCTGCGCGGACAGCAGCACCGTCTGGGCCCGCCGCCACGTCACTACCGACCCCGTGCCTCCGCGGACGATCCGCGACAGGCGCTGTTCCTCGTCGTCATCGGTCTCGTGGACGCGTACTCGTCCTGCCACCGACACAGCATGACGATCAAGGGTGCCGAAGCGACGTCAATCCTCCCCGTCGGGAGCGTCGACAGCTGCCAGTGTCACGGTGCCATCGTCTGCGACCGACCAGCCGGGGTTGTGGCAGACCTCCCAGCGGTGGCCGTCGGGGTCGGCGAAGTAGCCGTGATAGCCGCCGAACGCCGCGCGTTGCGGCTCTTTGAGGACAGTCGCTCCTGCCGCACGGGCCCGCTGCACGGCCTTGTCGACTTCGGCAGGTGAGTCCAGGTTCTGGGCGAGGGTGAAGGGCGTGCCGGCTGTTGCCGGATGTCCGGTGTCGGTGCCGAGGTCGGCCAGAGGGAAGAGCGCCAAGGCGAGCCCACTGCCGATCTGGTAGAAGACGATCTCCTTCATATCGAGCAGAGGTGTCCAGCCCAGGCCGTGGCTGTAGAACCGGCGGCTGACCTTCAAGTCCTCGACACCCAGTGTCACCAGATTCACCTGCTGGTTCATGAATCGCCCCCATGCGCCGGTAGGAGATCGCCACCCGGGCGCAACGCTGCCCCCGGGACAAGGTGAACGTTGCTTGATGCGGCACTAGTCCGTCACGTCGATCGTGTAGCGGTTCGTTTCCGCGCCTGCCGCTGTGACGACCTGGACCTCCACTCGGCCCGGTTCCACCTCCACCGGGACCGGGACGGTCAGGAGCGTGTCCGTCGGGTTGTCGAAGCCGCCGGTGACCGGGACCAGCGGCACGTGTACGTTGACCGGCCCGACCCGGACCACCATTCGGGACAGCCGGTCCGCCCCCTGGGCGCCCACCGGCACGAACCCGGCCCCCCGGATCTCGATGTCGTCCCCGGTCCGGATCGGCGCGTCCAGATCACCGGCCTCGCGCGCCCGCACCACCGAAAGGATCACCGGACGGCCACCCTCCGCGTATTTCCCCGCGAGATATGTCGCCGCCGACACCAGCACCACCACCGCGAGCCCCCACGGCAGGTCCGGCAACTGGTCCGGCCGCCGGGCCAGCCGCACCGCCGCGAACGCCAGGGCGACGCCGCTGATCACGACGTACTGGATGTCGGCGAAGCTCCCCCGCCCCGAGTCGTCGGTCAGCAGGTCCGCCGCCCTGGGCCGGTACGCGCGCACCTTCTGCAGCCGCTGTCCCAGTACCCGCAGTCCGACCACCCGCCGCACCAGCACGGCGATCCCGCACACCACGGCCAGCACGGTCACCACACCGGCACCGCGGGCGAGTTCCAGCCCGTCGATCAGCGCGTCCCGCTCCCGGTTCCCGGAGGCGGCCGCGAGCCGCCCCACCAGAACGAGCACCGCGAACGCCAGGAACAGCACCCAGCACGCGGCCACCGCACGGGACGTGGAGAGCCGGTTGTCCTCCCCGATCACCGGCGCCAGCGCACCCCCGCGCGCCCGGTGGAACCACGACGCGGCGGTCAGCGCCCCGGCCACCACCAGCGCGGCCAGCAACCCGGCGGTGCGCGCGGCGGTCCACCCCGCGCCGATCGCCGTGAGCGCCTGCCCCAGGAGCAGCAGCACGACGCCCGCCCAC
>NZ_NCTE01001468.1 GCF_002114215.1 Streptomyces sp. 13-12-16
CCCGCCCCGCTCCTGGCACCAGCGCCACAGCCGCAGCCAGGGCGTGCCGCACGCGCGGTTCGCGTTGCGCAGCCAGGCGCGTTCGGCCGCCTCGCCCGTGGCGGTGGCCCCCACTGCGTCCGCGAGCAGGTCCGCGAACTCCTCGCGCGCCTCCTCGCTCAGCCCGGTGCGCCGCCGGGTGGCGTAGACCGGCCACAGCCGGGCCGCCGCGATGTCCACGTCCGCGGAGATCCGTCGGGCCGGGGCCCCGCGTTCGGCCACGAACCGGGCGAGTGATTCCCGCAGTTCGCCGACCCCGTCCCCGGTGAGCGCGGACAGCGCCAGCACGGTCGTGCCGGGTTCGCCGTACTCCCCCAGGACGATGCCGTCCTCGTCGAGCAGCCGCCGCAGATCGTCCAGGACCTGCTCGGCGGCCTCCCCGGGCAGCCGGTCGGTCTGGTTGAGGACGACGAACATGACCTCCGCGTGGGCCGCCATGGGCCGCAGGTAGCGCTCGTGCAGCATGGCGTCGGCGTACTTCTCGGGGTCGACGACCCAGATGACCGCGTCGACCAGGCCCAGGACGCGGTCCACCTGCTCCCGGTGCTGGACGGCCGCCGAGTCGTGGTCGGGCAGGTCGACCAGGACCAGCCCGCGCAGCCGCTCGTCGGCGTCCGCGGTCGCCTGGAGGGGGCGCCGCCTGAGCCTGGGCGGGATGCCGAGGCGTTCGATGAGGCTCGCCGCGCCGTCGCTCCAGCTGCACGCGATGGGTGCGGCGGTGGTCGGCCGCCGTACGCCGGTCTCCGAGACGGGCACTCCGGCCAGCGCGTTGAACAGCTGCGACTTGCCGCTGCCGGTGGCGCCCGCGATGGCGACGACGGTGTGCTGTCCGGAGAGCCGGCGCCGCGCGGTGGACTCCTCGATGACCCGGCCCGCCTGTGCGAGGGTCCGGTTGTCGAGCCGGGCGCGGGAGAGCCCCACCAGCTCGCGCAGCGCCCCGAGCCGCGTCCGCAGCCACGGGTCGTACGCGAGCGGGGCCACGGCCTGCGGCACGGGTGTGCGGGCCGTGGCCGCCCCGCACTGCTCCTCGTCGGCGCTCCCGTTCACCCGGCGCGCGATCAGCCCGTCGTCCCAGGGGCTCGCGGTGTCCGTACGGGGTGGCCCTCCGGCGTCGCGGTCGGAGTGCTCGGGGTGTTCGGGATGCTCGGGGTGCTCGGTGTGGTCCTGGTCAGTGACGGCGGTCACCGGTCACCTCTCCTTCTGCAGTACGGACAACGCGGCGATGAGTTCGGCCTGGGGCTCCGCGTGCACCTCGAGCGCGTCGAGCGGGGCGAGCCGGCGTTCGCGTTCGGTGTGCATGACGCGGTCCACATAGGCGACGAGCAGCCGTCCGCCCCGGTCGCGCAGCCGCAGCGCGCCGTGCGCGCCGATCCGCTCGGCGAGCCCCTCCCCGGCGGTCCGGGCCCGGCGGCCGCCCAGCAGTGCCGTGG
>NZ_NCTE01000155.1:0-3889 GCF_002114215.1 Streptomyces sp. 13-12-16
CCGGCGGGCGGTGCGCGGCCCGGCACCTGAGGCGTCCCGGTGCACCGGCCCGCACCGCCACGCGGGGCGCGGGCCGGCGCACCGGTCACCGGGGCAGTGGGAGGGGCCGGGAAACCGGCGCGACCAGGGAGGGAAGCACGGATGGCCGAAGCCGCTCCGGAGGCCGCGCGGGGCATCCTGCTGCGCGGTGCCCCCGGCGGGGAGCACTGGGCCCACGCCGCCTTCTCGCTGAGTCCCGTCCCGCTGCCCGGGGGCCTGTACCCGGAGTTCTCCGAAGCCCGGCGCAGGGCGGACCGGGTCGCCGCCGAGCGGACCTGGCTCGCGTCCCTGTGGACGGACCGCACCACCGCCCGCTGGGACCTGCGCTTCATCAGCGACCCGGCGAGCGGGCGGATCGACACCGTTCTCATCGCCCAGTGGTACGGCGCCGACGCGGCGGCCGCGGTCCGGGCCGCGCGGGACGGGCTTCCCGCCCTGGCACGGTTCCCGGCCCACGTGGCGGGGACCCGGATCGAGGACACCGCGGAGATCGAGCGTCTGCTCGCCCCGTTCGTACCGGCGCCCGGCGCGATCGCCGAGATCCGCAAGCGCATCACCTGCCGGACCCTGACCCGGCTCTGGGGAGCGGAACGCATCGCGACCGCGGTCTCCCGGTTCGACGCCCCCGACCCTTCCTGGGACCGGGTGTGGACCCAGCTGGCCGCGGAGCCGCGGCGGACGGTGGTCAGCGTGTGTCTCGAACCGTGCCCCGCCCCCGCCGGACTCGCCGAGGGCCTGACGATGAGGGCGCAGGCGTTCGGGACGCTCGCGGTGCCGGGACCGCCCGACCCCATCTACGGGACCCCCGTGCCGGGCGACCCCTTCGCCCGGGTGGCGCACGGCCTGTACGAGGAGGCCGCCCGGCGTTACGCCGGGCGGCTGCACCGGGCGCGCATCTCGGTCGCCGTCGAGGGGGACGCCCCGGTGTCCGACGTCCTGACCGGCCTCATCGGCCACACCCTGGCGCCGACGAGCTCCGGGGCGGTCGTCGTCCGCCCGCAGGACCGGGAGGACCACCGGGTGGCCTGCGGCAACCTGCTGGGCGTCAACCGGGACTGGCAGCGTGAGGCCTACTGGCAGGAGGTCCCCGCGTTCCTGCGGGCCGTGCCCGCGGGGCGGCTCTGGCTGAGCGATCCGGGCACGGTGGCGGCCCTCGCCGACCTCGTGGACGCCGACGAGGCGGCCGCCGTCCTCCGCCTGCCCCACGACGAGCCCGGTGAGCCCGGACTCTTCGCGCTGAGGCGGCGGGTGCCGGACACCGCCCGCCACGGAGCACCCACCACCGGCGCCGGCGGCGACGACACCGGCTGGGCCGACTTCGGTCCCGGTGACTGACCGCCGCACTCCGGTCCCGCGGCCGCCCGGAACGGCCGTCCGACCGACACGACCGACGCGATCGCCCGACCGACCGACACGACCGGCCGACCGGCCGACGTGACCGGCACGACCGGCCGACACGACCGTCCGACACAGCCGACCGACCAAACGTCCGGCGTGACCGGCGCGACCGACGAACAGGAGTCATCGAACATGCCCGACACACCCGCGTCCCAGGCGGCGGAGAACGCTCTGACGTTCACCTTTCCGGGGTCCCAGGACCAAGTGGACTCCCTGAACCGGGACCTGGCGGAGTGGATCAACGCCACGGACCAGCTGGGCGGCGCGGCGGTTCTGCGCACCGCGCCGCCCGCACCCGGCGAACAGGGCGACGTCGCCGTCGCCGTGGACATCGTCAACGCCTCCGCCGCGGTGATCGCCGCGGCCACCAACGCGTTCTTCCTCTGGCTTCAGCAACGGCGGGCGGCCCACCGGCGGATCGAGTTCGAGGTCGTACGGCCGGACGGCACCCGGGTCAGTGGCGCGGTCGACGACGAGGACCAACTGCCCGCGGTCATGGCCCAGCTGGCCGGGTTCGTCGCCGCTCCGCCCGGAGCGGATGAATGACCTGGGCCACGTGGCGTCCCGCCCCCGACGCCGCGTGCGCGCTGCTCGTCGGCACGGGGCGGCACGTCCGCCCCAGTCCCCTGCCCCTCATGCCCCAGGCCGTGACCTCGGCCCGGGCGCTCGGGGCCGCCCTCAGCGGCGACCGGGGGGTGCTCGACGCGCGGCGGACCACGGTGGTCGCGGAGCCCGCCGACGCCCGTCAGGTGCTGGACCCCCTGCGCCGTATGGCCCGGGAACCCGGTCTCGACCTGCTGCTCTTCTTCTACTGCGGCCACGGACTGCTCGGCCGGGACGACCGTCTCTGCCTGGCGCTCACCCCCTCCGCCCAGTCCGGCGGCGGGGGCGATCCGAGCCCGTCCCTGCCGTTCGCCGAAGTCGCCGGTCTGATGCGGGAGTCGCCGGCGAGGCACAAGGTCGCGATCCTCGACTGCTGCTTCTCCGGCCGCGCCCTCGGCCCGGACGGTCACGGCGTCCACCTGCTCACCGCGTGCGGCCGCACCCAGAAGGCGCTGTTCCCGCCCGGGGGAACACTCACCGGCTTCACCGGGGAACTGCTCCGGATCCTCGACGAGGGCATCCCCGACGGGCCCCGCGACCTCGGCCTCCTCGACCTCCACGACCGGCTGGCGGTGGTCCTGCCGACCACCCCCGCACCGCCGACCGGTCTCTTCCCCACCGGGTACCCCGCGCCCCACCAGCAGACCGTCGACGGCTCGGGCCACATCGCGCTGGCGGGCAACCCGGCCCACGGCACCCGGCGGACACCGGCGGGACTGCGGGCCCGGGGCGCCTTCGCCCAACGGCTCAGGAAACTCACCGAGCCGTCGCCCGACACCCCGGTGCCCGACCCGGCGAGGCTGCCGCAACTGGTCCACGTCCTGGCCGACCTGGTCCAGGACTCGACCGAACTCCTGGGCCCGCTCGACGACTTCACCGTCGACGCCCGCCGCAACCACGCCGCCGTGACCGGCGCCGCCGGGTCCCCCGGGCAGGCCGCGACCCTGCTGTCCGCCCTGGTCGACGCCCTCCGCGCGCGGTCACCCGGCCACCGGGCCCTTCCCGGAACGGAACGCGCCCTGGCCCACTGGAGCCGGGAACGCGACCTCGCCCGACCCCCGCACCGCGCCTGACGGCGACCCCCAGGTCTCGAAAGGGCAAAGAGGGTTCCCTTTCGATCAAATCAAGTTGAATCATCAAGCTCCTCATGCGAGGAGAAGTTGTGAAGACCCTCGCGCGCACCCGGTACGCGGCTCCCGCACCGCGGTCCGCGAGGAACCCGACATCACACCCCTGAGGAACGTCAGCACGCGCCCACCGGCCCCGACGTGACGACATGGCGCCCCCTCTCACCTGGGCGCCGTCGTGAACCACCGCCGCGCCGTCGACGGACGCCACGTCCTCGACCCCGCCCGGTGGCGCGCCGCCGGGCGGGAGTACCGCGCCCCCGGCCGCCCGTGACGGGGCGGTGCGCACCGTTCCGGGGCCGGAACCCGGCACGCCGGGAACCCGGGGGAACGGCCCCGTCCCACCTGCTCGCGCACCGGGGGCGAGGGGCCACGGACGACTGCCGGGGGCGTCGTCACCGCGGTGACGACGGCCGTGGACCGGCGCCTCCTCATGGTCCCCGGCCGCGGCCCCGGGTCCGCTCGCCCGTGCCGTCGGCTTCCCCCGGGGCGGCGCCCGCGCGCGGGACGGCGGGGGCGATCCGGCGTGGTCCACATGCGTGATTCCCGTTCCACCGGTCCGGTGGTCCAGGGCGGAAGAGGCATGCGTCCGCGGTTTCCGGAAAGGCGGAACGAGTTACTCCCATGTAGTCGGCAGCGGGGAGCGATCTCGTTCATGGCGCAGGAAGCGGGCCCGGCGACAGCAGAAGGATCCGATACGGGGACGAAAGCGGCGGGGCCCC
>NZ_NCTE01000155.1:4116-8501 GCF_002114215.1 Streptomyces sp. 13-12-16
GCACCGGAAGCGCTGCCGGGCGGCTCGGTCGCCGTGGACCTCTTCTTCACCATCAGCGGCTTCGTCATCACCCGGCTGCTGCTCGCCGAGTACGCCCGCACCGGCGGCGTCGCCCTGCTCCCCTTCTACCGGCGGCGCTGGCTGCGGCTCGTCCCGGCGCTGCTGTTCCTGTGCGCGGTCTGCGTGATCCTGTCGACGACCACCTCGCTGTGGAGTTTCGACAACTCCCTGCCGGCGGCGGGGCTGTCGGCGCTGTTCCTGGTCAACGTCGTACGGGCCACCGAGTCCGGGCCGTACGGCGACATGATGGGGCCGCTCGCGCACACCTGGTCACTGGGGGTGGAGGAGCAGTTCTACCTGTTCTGGCCGCTCGTGCTGCTGGTGCTGCTGCGGTACGCCCGTGCCCGTACGGTACTGCTCTGCACGGCGGCCCTGTGCGCGCTGCCCGTACTGTGGCGCTTCGCCCTGTGGCACCCGGACGCGGCCCACCGCATCTACAACGGCACCGACACCCGCGCCGACCAGTTGCTGGCCGGCGCCCTCGTCGCCGTGGTCCTGGCGCGGCTGCGCGCCGACGATCCCCGGCTGGCGGGCCTGCGCACCTGGGCGGGCCGGCTGGTCTGGCCGGCGCTGGGCCTGCTGGCGCTGGTGGCCTGGCGAATGCCGGTGACCGCCGACGCGGGCCCCTGGACGGCCTGCTGGTACACCGTCGGGTTCCTGCTGGTGGCGGCCCTGTCCGCCACCTTGGTCACGGCCCTCGAACTGCGCCCCGCCCAGGGACTCTCCCGGCTGCTCTCACTCGCGCCGCTGACCTGGGTGGGCCGCAACCTGAGCTACGGCATCTACCTGTGGCACTACCCCGTCGTACGCCTGCTGTCCTCCCTCGGCATGAAGGACGGACTCCTGCCGGCCACGGCCCTGCTGACCGTCCTGCTGGCCCTGCTGTCGTACTACGCCATCGAGGCACCGTCCCTGCGCCGGGCCCGGCGCCCCGCACCGGCCCGGATCTGATCACCTGCCGCCGTCGTCGCCCCCACGACCGGCTGTTCATGAATGTGAATCTGATTCAGCGCCAAAACTCTTGACGTGCCCACGGCACGCCCCTACGGTCCCGGAAAGCGCTTTCTCCGTTCACGCACCCGAACGCACCGAGGAACTCGTCCCACCAGCCGACCGAACCTGGAGACGAACGATGCACTTGAGACCCGCCCTCGCCTGCGCCGGCCTGCTGGCCGGTACGCTCGTCGCGCTGTCCGGCAATCCCGCGCAGGCCGCCACCGTGCGGTACGAGGCCGAGGGGTCCTCGGCGGTCTGCAGCGGCGCCATCGAGAACGAGTGGGCCGGATACTCCGGCAGCGGCTTCTGCAACGGCACCAACGGCACCGGCGGCTACGCCCAGTTCACCGTGAGCGCCTCCGCCGCCGGCACGGCGACGGTCCGGGTGCGCTTCGCCAACGGAGGCGGCAGCGCACGCGCCGCGAACATCGTGGTGAACGGCAGCACGGTCGCGTCCGCCTCCTTCGAGGACACCGGCGACTGGACGGGCTGGACGACGAAGACGCTCACCGTGCCGGTGCGGTCCGGCAGCAACACCGTCCGGTTCACCCCCACCTCGTCCGCCGGGCTGCCCAACCTCGACTGCATCGACGTGGAGACGAGCGGCGACACGACCACCCCGCCGCCCGCCTCCGCGCTCCACGTGGCGCCGGGCGGCAGCGCCGGCGCGTCCGGCACCCGGTCCGACCCGACGACGCTCACCTCCGCGATCGACCGCATCACCCCCGGCGGCACGATCTACCTGCGCGGCGGCACGTACCACCACTCCCAGACGGTCACCATCCCGGCCGGCAACAACGGCACCTCGGGCGACCGGACCGAGCTGGCCGCCTACCCGGGCGAGACGCCCGTACTGAACTTCTCGGCGCAGAGCGAGAGTTCGTCGAACCGCGGGCTCGCCGTGAACGGGTCGTACTGGCACGTCAAGGGGATCGTCGTCGAACGCGCCGGGGACAACGGCATCTTCGTGGGCGGCAGCAACAACGTCTTCGAGCGCACCGTGACCCGCTACAACCGCGACACCGGCCTGCAGCTCTCCCGGATGGCCTCCGACACGCCCCGCGACCAGTGGCCGTCCAACAACCTCGTCCTGAGCGCGGAGTCGCACGACAACGCCGACTCCGACGGTGAGGACGCCGACGGCTTCGCCGCCAAGCTCACCTCGGGACCCGGCAACGTCTTCCGTTACGCCGTCGCCCACAACAACATCGACGACGGCTGGGACCTCTACACCAAGGACGACACGGGCGCGATCGGCGCGGTCACCATCGAGGACTCCCTCGCCTACGAGAACGGCACCCTCTCCAACGGCGGCCAGGCCGGCAACGGCGACCGCAACGGCTACAAGCTCGGCGGCGAGGACATCGGGGTCGACCACGTCATCCGGCGCAGCATCGCCTACGACAACGGCAAGCACGGGTTCACCTACAACAGCAACCCGGGCTCGATGACCGTCTCCGACAACGTCAGCGTCGACAACGCCGAGCGCAACTTCAACTTCGACGAGGGCGGTTCGGTGTTCCGCAACAACACCTCGTGCCGCGGCGACGACGGGTCGAACGACAGGATCGTGGGCGACTCCGACGGCTCGAACCAGTTCTGGTCCGGCTCCAACGGCTCCCGGTGCGCCGACCACTCCGGCGGACTGGGCTGGTCCTTCGCCTCGGACGGCCGTCTGGTCGTCACCTTCGGCGGCGACGTCGTGACGCCGTAGGCGGCGTGGCCGGCGGCCGGCCCCCGGGTTCCTCCCGGGGGCCGGCCGCTTCCCCCGCTCCCCCTGCCTCCTCTACGACGTCAGGCCGATCTCCGCGCAGTCCGCCGCGTACGACCCGGCGCAGATGTCCTCGACGGTGTAGACGCCGTCCTGGACCACCGTGGCCTCGATGTTCTCCCTCGTGAGGGCGACCACCGGGACCAGCATCGCCGGGACGCCCTTGCGCGTCGGGCTGTCGACCACGTCACGCGCCAGCGCGTCGAACTGGATCGACCGCTCCTGCACCTTCGCCACCGCCATGTCCGCGGCCCCCGTCGCCTCCAGCAGGAACGACTTGTACACCGTCATGTACTGCTCGCCCGAGACGATCCGCCGCACCGCCGCCAGATCGGCGTCCTGCCCGGTCACCGGCGGCAGGTCGGTGACACCCGCGTCCTGAAGCACCTCGATGACGGCACCGGCCATGCCGTCGTTCGCCGAGTAGACGGCGGCGATGTTCCCGGCGCCGACCTCCTCGACCGCCTCGCGCATGTGCTCCGCGGCGACCTCGGGCAGCCACTTCCTGGTGTCGTACGACTTGGCGATGTCCACCTTGCCGTTCATCTCGCCGAGCGCGCCCTTGCGGAACAGCGCCGTGTTCGGGTCGGCGGGCTCGCCGTTCAACATGACGACCTTGCTGTTCTCGGCGCCCTCGCCTAGCGCGTTCACCAGGGCGCGGCCCTGCACCTGGCCGACGAGTTCGTTGTCGTGGGAGACGTACGCGTCGACCGGGCCCTCGGCGAGACGGTCGTAGGCGATGACGGGTATGCCCGCCTCCTTCGCCCTCTCCACGTCCGGCGCGACGGCCGCGGAGTCCACCGCGTTCACCACGATCACGTCGACCCCGTCGGCGACCATCTTCCGGAACTGCTCGCTCTGCTTGTCCTTGCTGCCCTCGGCGTTGGCGTAGACGACCTCGCCCTGCTTGTTGGTGAGGGACGAGACGCGGTCCCTGATGAGGGGGTGGTCGAACTTCTCGAAGCGCGCCGTGTCCCTGTCGGGCAGCAGCAGGCCCACGGTGATGTCGTAGCTCCGGCTCGGTGACGCGGACGCGTCGTCGTCGCCGGCCGCGCCGACGGCACCGCACGCGGTGAGCGACAGGGCCGACAGGCCGGCGGTCAGGAGCAGGGCGGGGCGGCGTACGGAGGCGGCGCGGGTGCGGGGGGTGGTGCGGGGGTTCACGTGGGGGGCCTTCCGGGCGAGTGCGTCGGGGCGACCAGGTGACTGTGTCCGTTGTGCGGGGGTGCGGCGGCCATGCTCACGGCACTCTCGCGGACTGCGCGGAGAATGTGCGCAGGAGCGGCACACAGGCTGCACACAGTGGGCCGGAAGCGTCGTTAGCGTGGCTGTCCCCTGCTCCGGACCGGCCGCCCCGGCGGGCGTCGGCGTCGGTACGTCAACTCAGGAAGACAGCGGATGGACTACTGCTCCACGTGTCGCCGGCATCTGAACGGCGCCCTGGTCTGCCCGGGCTGCGGTGCCTACGCCCCCGACATCGCGCCCGCCGTCATCGGCGGCCGTACCGTCCCGGGACCGGCGACGGCCGCCGCGCCCGGTGCCGTCACCACTCCCCCGG
>NZ_NCTE01000156.1 GCF_002114215.1 Streptomyces sp. 13-12-16
GCGGCCGCCCATGAACGCGCTGGACGTCGCCACGCAGGACCGGTTGAAGGAGCTCGCCGAGGAGGCCGCGCGGCGCGAGGACGTGCGCGCCGTGGTGATCTACGGCGGGGAGAAGGTGTTCGCGGCGGGCGCGGACATCAAGGAGATGCAGGCCATGGACCACGCGGCCATGGTGCTGCGCTCCAAGGCCCTCCAGGACTCCTTCACCGCCGTGGCCCGCATCCCCAAGCCGGTCGTGGCCGCCGTCACCGGCTACGCGCTCGGCGGCGGGTGCGAGCTGGCGCTCTGCGCCGACTACCGGATCGCCGGGGAGAACGCCAAACTGGGCCAGCCCGAGATCCTGCTCGGCCTGATCCCGGGCGCGGGCGGCACCCAGCGGCTGTCCCGGCTGATCGGCCCCTCCAGGGCCAAGGACCTCATCTTCACGGGCCGCCAGGTGCGGGCCGACGAGGCACTGGCGCTCGGCCTGGTGGACCGGGTGGTCCCCGCCGACGAGGTCTACGCGCAGGCGCACGCGTGGGCCGCGAAGCTGGCCCAGGGGCCGGCGATCGCGTTGCGCGCGGCCAAGGAGTCGGTCGACACCGGTCTCGAGACGGACATCGACACCGGCCTCGCCGTCGAACGCAACTGGTTCGCGGGCCTGTTCGCCACCGAGGACCGCGAGCGGGGGATGCGCAGCTTCGTGGAGGAGGGGCCGGGCAAGGCCAAGTTCCTGTGAAACCTCGTACGTGGTCTTGCAATTGACGCGATGTCTGATTCCGGGTCCCTCGATGGGGCGGTTCATGGGAGCCTTGGGGCACCCTTAAGCCGTTCGTGTCGAGGGAGCCCGTCGATTGCCTGAACGCGAGTCGTTTCCCCAGGTCGGACGGCATTTCGGGGACTCCGAAACGCCTTCGGCGCATGTCGGCGGCTTCCTGCCGGACAGGGGCGTACGGGGGGCGTATTCCCCCGGAACGGCCCCCGGGGGTCCCTCGGACGGCCATGATGGGGGCATGGCGGGGCTGGATGGCAGGGAACAGCCGCGGGGAGACGGACGTGCGACCGCGTCGCGCTGGTCGCCGACGGTCGAGGACGAACGCGCGCTGAAGGCACTGGAGTTGTTCGGCAACCCGACGGAAGCCGAAGTTCCGCTGCCGTCCCGCCCCGAGTCCGCCGCCACCGCCCGCCGGCTCGCCCAGGTGGTCGTCCTGCGGGAGTGGGGCCTCACCGCCAAGACCGCCGAGGACGCCGTCCTGCTCGTCTCCGAACTGGTCGGCAACGCCGTACGGCACACCGGCGCCCGCGTCTTCGGCCTCCGCATGCGCCACCGGCGCGGCTGGATCCGGATCGAGGTCCGCGACCCGTCCCGCGGACTGCCCTGTCTCATGCCGGTCCAGGAGATGGACGTCAGCGGCCGGGGCCTCTTCCTCGTCGACAAGCTCGCCGACCGCTGGGGCGTGGACCTGCTGCCCCGCGGCAAGACCACCTGGTTCGAGATCCGCGTGACGGACCGCTGAGGGTTCCCGAGGGTGCCCGAGGAGCGTCCTCCCCCGCGCGGCTTGAGTCTCCAGCCACTGGAAGGCCCAGACTCCCGGACATGACCGACGACGGCACCGGACTTCTCACCATCGGCGAGCTCGCCCGCGCCACCGGACTGTCCGTGCGCACCATCCGCTACTGGTCGGACGAGGGCGCCCTGCCCCCGGTGGCCCGTTCGGCGGGCGGGTACCGGCTCTACGACGCCGGCTCCGTCGCCCGCCTGGAACTGGTCCGCACCCTGCGCGAGCTGGGCCTCGGCCTCACCGACGTACGCCGGGTGCTGACCGGTGAGACGACGGTCGCGCAGGTCGCGGCGGCGCACGTGGCCGCGCTGGACGCGCAGATCCGGTCCTTGAGGGTGACCCGCGCGGTGCTGTCGACCGTGGCACGACGCGGCTCGACCGCAGAGGAGACGACGCTCATGAACAAGCTGGCACGGCTGTCCACCACCGAGCGGAAGCGGATCATCGAGGACTTCATGGCGGAGGTCTTCGACGGCATCGACACCGCGGACCCCGACATCCGCGCCCGCCTGCGCTTCGCCGCGGCCGACCTGCCCGACGACCCCACCCCCGAGCAGGTGGACGCCTGGGTGGAGCTGGCCGAGCTGATCCAGGACCCGGGGTTCCGGGCCACCATGCGCAGGATGATCGAGTTCAACGCGGCGGACCGGGGACCGGACGTCCCCTCCGGCAGCTCCCTGTGGTTCATGAGCCGGCTGGTGCGGCTCGCGGGCGGGGCGATCGGGGACGGCATCGCGCCGGACTCGCCGCGCGCCCGTGGCGTCCTGCGCGAGCTGATCGGGGACGCCGACCCGGCCGCCGTACTGGAACGCCTCGCGGCGGCGACGAACGTACGCCTCGCCCGCTACCGCGAACTGTCCGCGATCGTGAACGGTGTGGAGCCGCCCTCCGCCCACGAGGAGGAGTTCGGGTGGGTGGTCGCCGCACTGGAGTCCGGGACGGCCCGATAATCTGACCTGCGTCAGCAAGACGGCAAAGTACGAGATGAGGGGCGGACCGGTGGCGGACATCGAGGAAGCGCGCAAGCAGTTCGAGCGGATCGATACGGACGGGGACGGGGCCATCACCGCTGCCGAGTTCAAGGCCGCCCTGGCGCAGGGCGGTGACTGGAACGTCACCGAGGCGGTCGCCGAGGCCGTGATCAAGTCCCAGGACCTGAACGGTGACAAGGTCCTGTCGTTCGACGAGTTCTGGGCGCACTTGAACAAGTAGGTCCGGAACAGCCCGCCCGTTCCGGGGGTTGATGCCGAGCATGGTGGTTCCCGGAGGGAACCGGAACGGACATCGATCCCCGGAAGGGCGAGGCGAACGGACATGAAGATCGGCATCATCGGGGCGGGCAACATCGGGGGCAATCTCACGCGGCGGCTCACCGCCCTCGGCCACGACGTCTCCGTCGCCAATTCCCGCGGCCCCGAGACGCTCACGGAGCTGGCCGAGGAGACCGGCGCGACGCCCGTACGGGCCGAGGACGCGGCACGCGGCGCCGAGATCGTCGTCGTCACCGTCCCGCTGAAGGCCGTACCGGACCTGCCGTCCGGCCTGTTGGACGGGGCCGCCGACGGCGTGGCCGTCATCGACACCGGCAACTACTACCCGCGGCAGCGCGACGGCAGGATCGCCGGCATCGAGGACGAGGGCGTCACCGAGAGCCGTTGGACGGAACGGCAGATCGGCCACCCCGTGATCAAGGCCTTCAACGGTACGTACGCCCAGGACATCCTGGACCGCCACCGCCCCGCCGGCGACCCCGGCCGGCTGGCGCTGCCCGTCGCCGGCGACGACGAGGCGGCCAAGCGGAAGGTGCGGGCCCTGATCGACGAGCTCGGTTTCGACACCGTGGACGCGGGCGGCATCGACGACTCCTGGCGCCAGCAGCCCGACACCCCGGTCTACGGCCTGCGCGCGGGCGCCGAGGCCGTCACCGAGGCACTGGCGGAAGCCTCCCCGGAGCGCAAGCCGGAGTTCCGCGGCTAGGCGCCCCCGGCCCACTCCTTCAACGCCGACCTGCTGGAGAAGTCCGCGACGTTCTTGTCCAGCGGGTCGTCGGTGTACTGGTGGAAACGCCACTTCGCCTGGATGCGGGGCTTTCCGGCGGTGACGTAGTCGGCGATCCAGAGGCCGTCGCCCGCGTATGAGGTGGTGTCGACGTCGAGCCAGAAGTGCCTATTGGCGTAGAGGATCACCCTGTGATGCGGCCTCAGGTCCTTCACCTTCCGGATGAAGCGGTCCTTCTCCGCGTTGCTCGCCCGTGTTCCCTCGCCCGTCGTCTCCCAGTCGATCGCGAGGATGTCGCCCCGCTTCTCCGGGGCCTTGCGCACGAAGTACTCCGCCTGGGCCGTGAGGTTGCCCGGCCAGAGGAAGTGGTAGAAGCCGACGACCAGATCGGCGTCGCGGGCCCGCTTCGTCTGGGCCGAGAGCTTGGGGTTGGTGTACGAACGGCCCTCCGTCGCCTTGATGAAGACGAAGGACAGGCCGTCGGTGTCGTACGAGGACGGCTGGTACGCACTCACGTCGATGCCGCGCAGCATGGGGCTCCCTGATGAGGTGCTGGTGGGGGGAGGGGAGTCGAATGATTCCTTCCCCACCCTGGCACGGGTGATCCGTCCGGCAGGCGGAAAGTTCGGTCCCGGCGGTCACTGACGCCCCTGGTGTCACTCCTGCGTCGCTTCCCCGTCATGTGCTGCTCACTTCGCACAGATGAACTAGCCGGTGAAGTGACGTGAGTCGAGGACCGATGAGAGCGCGGAGAGACGACATGGCCGGACCGGCTGAGGCGATGACGTTACCCGCGCCGGTCGACACGCTCCTCGCCGCCGCCGTCGCCCGGCGCTTCTACCTGGAGCACCGGTCGAAGGTGGAGATCGCCAAGGAGCTCGGCATCAGCCGGTTCAAGGTGGCCCGCCTCCTCGACGCGGCCGTGGCCCACGACATCGTGCGGATCGACATCACCGTCCCGGCCGAGATCGACGTCCCGCTCGGACGGGCGCTGACCGAGCGGTTCGGGCTCCGGCACGGCATCGTCGTCGACCTGGAGCGCGACGAGGGCGGTACGGCGGCGCCGGCGGACCAGTGGCGGAACGGGCGCTGGCTCGGCACGGCGGCGGCCCGGCTGATCTCGGAGATCGCCGAGGAGGGCGACGTACTCGGGCTGGACGGCAGCCACGCGGTGGACGCGCTCAGCGAGGCGGTCACCCGGCTGCCGCCGTGCGACGTGGTCCAGCTGACCGGGGTGCACGGGCGGGACCTCGCCCATGACGCCGCGATCACCGCGGTCCGCCGTACGGCGGCGGCGGGCGGGGGCAGGGCGTTCCCGCTCCACGCCCCGTTCCTCCTGCCCGACGCGGTGACGGCCGCCGTCCTGCGCAGCCAGCCCGCCACCGCCGAGACGCTGGACCGGTTCGGCCTGGTCACCAAGGCCGTCGTCGGCGTCACGGAGTGGGACGCCCCGCACTCCACGGTGTACGGCGCCCTGTCCGAGGGGGAGCGGGAGACGCTCCGGGAGGCGGGAGCGTGCGCCGAGGTGGCCGGCCACGTCCTGGACGCCGCGGGCCGGATGATCCCCACCGAGCTGAACGCCCGCACGATCGCCGTCAGCGCCGCCGAACTCCGTGGCGTCACCGAGCTGATCGGAGTCACGGCCGGTGGACGCGGCACCGGGGCGGTCCGCGCCGTACTGAGCTCCGGACTGCTCACCGGAGTCGTCACGGACGCCGTGACCGCGCGCCGTCTCCTCTGGCACGACGACCCGAAAAACCTGGACGACCTGGCACGGACCGCGCCCGCACCGTCGTCCCGATCCACCGAACGAGGACAGCGATGAGCCGGCAGGACGAGGCGCTTCCGCCCGTTCCGGACGACATCCGCGAGGCGGGCCGCCTCGCCCCGGACCACTGGCTGGGGGTGGTCGACCCGATGTGGTCCGGGGAGGGGAAGCCCCCGGAGTGGGCGATGACCGGCCGGTGGCGGTCCGGCCTCGACGGCGAGATCGTCGAGTGGGAGGACAACCCCGACTACCGGCCGTCCCCGCGCGCGCTCGGCTGGCCCGAACCCGAGGACGAGGTGGACCGCGCCGTCCAGCTCGCGTCCACCGGATACGGGCCCGGCGAGGCGGTGCCGGCCGCGCTGGCGGGCCGCGAGGTGGCCGTGCTGACCGCGCCGGGCGGCGGTCCGCTGAGCGCG
>NZ_NCTE01001469.1:0-408 GCF_002114215.1 Streptomyces sp. 13-12-16
AGCCGCTGGAGGAGGGCGACTGCGTGCTGGCCGACTGGCCCGGCGGCTCCCCGTTCGCCGGCACGCCCCGGCTGACCCTCGACCCGACCTGCGCGGACCAGGCGCCCGACGGACAGGTCGTGGCGTTCGTCGAGGCCGCCTCGGACGAGGAGGCGCGGGAGCGGGGGCCGGACCGCTGCGAGGAGCGGACGCGGGAGCTGCGCGGCCGGCTGGCCGACGTACGCGGTCTGGCCGTCGTCCCCACGCCGGACGGGTTCGAGGCGGCCGGGGGGCGTACCGCCTGTCTGGTGCTGGGGGCGCACGGGCCGGTGTACGGGCCGCTCGGGGACCGGCGCCGTCCCGGGACGGCGTTCGCCGACACGGCGACGATGCAGCGGCGGGACTGCCTGGACGTGCGGTCCCGCCGGG
>NZ_NCTE01001469.1:591-16239 GCF_002114215.1 Streptomyces sp. 13-12-16
ACGCTCGCCGAGGCGCGCACCGAGTCGGACACGGCGTGTGCGCGTGAGGTGCCGCCGCGTGACTACGGTTTCGACCCGTCGGTCCACGAAGCGGGGTCGTGGACCAGTGAGGGGCCCTGGAAATCAGGCACACATGTCGTCGTGTGCACCGTAAGGAGGCAGAACGGGGGCACCATGGAGGGAGCCGAACCATGAGGAGGGTGTTGCGATGCCCGGTTCCACGAACGGTTCCACGTCGACGAAGACCATGGGGGTGCTCACCGTCGGCGGTCTGGTCGCCGTGACGGCGTACACGGTGGCGCTCGGCAGCAACGGCTGGCTGTGGTTCGGCTGGGTCGTCCTGGGGCTGATCACCTTGGGAATGGTGGCCACCCGCAGCGCCTGAGGGGCGCCGGGGCGGCGGCCTCACTTCGGGGTGAGCCGCCCCGTCAGGTGCACGCCCGGCTGGTACTTCGGCAGCCGGACGGTGATCTTCATGCCCGCGCCCACGGCCGTCTCGATGACGAGGCCGTGGTCGTCGCCGTAGACCTGGCGGAGCCGGTCGTCGACGTTGGACAGTCCGATGCCGCCGGTGGGGCTGACCTCGCGGGCGAGGATGCGGCGGAGCAGGCCGGGGTCCATTCCGGCGCCGTCGTCCTCGATGACGACCAGGGCCTCGGCGCCGGCGTCCTGTGCGGTGATCTGGATGTGGCACTTGTCCGCCTTGCCCTCCAGGCCGTGCTTGACGGCGTTCTCCACCAGCGGCTGGAGGCAGAGGAAGGGCAGCGCGACCGGCAGCACCTCGGGGGCGATCTGCAGGGTGACGGAGAGGCGGTCGCCGAAGCGTGCCCGTACCAGTGCCAGATAGTGGTCGATGGCGTGGAGTTCGTCGGCGAGGGTGGTGAAGTCGCCGTGCCGGCGGAACGAGTAGCGGGTGAAGTCGGCGAACTCCAGGAGCAGCTCGCGGGCCCGTTCGGGGTCGGTGCGCACGAACGAGGCGATCACGGCGAGCGAGTTGAAGATGAAGTGCGGGGAGATCTGGGCGCGCAGGGCCCTGATCTCGGCCTCGATGAGGCGGGTGCGGGACTGGTCGAGGTCGGCGAGTTCGAGCTGGACGGAGACCCAGCGGGCGACCTCCCCGGCGGCCCGGACCAGGACCGCGGACTCGCGGGGCGCGCAGGCGACGAGCGCGCCGTGCACCCGGTCGTCGACGGTGAGCGGGGTGACGACCGCCCAGCGCACCGAGCAGTCGGGGGTGTCGCAGGTGAGCGGGAAGGCCTCGCCGCGGCCGGTGTCGAGGGGGCCGGTGAGGCGTTCCATGATCTCGGCGCGGTGGTGGGCGCCGACGCCGTCCCAGACGAGGACCCGGTCGCGGTCGGTGAGGCAGAGGGCGTCCGTCCCCAGCAGGGAGCGCAGTTTGCGGGCGGACTTGCCGGCGGCCTCCTCCGTCAGGCCGGCCCGCAGCGGGGGCGTGGCCAGGGACGCGGTGTGCAGGGTCTCGAAGGTGGCGTGCTCGACGGGGGTGCCGAGTCCGGCGAGGCTGGCGGGGCGGGCGGTGCGCCGGCCGATCCAGAACCCGGCGGCCAGCAGGGGCAGGACGGCGACGAGCAGACCGGCGAGGAAACCGCTCATGCGGACACCTCCGTACGGAGTTCCTCCGGCAGGTGGAAGCGGGCCAGGACCGCCGCCGTGCCGGGCGGTACCCGGCCGGGGGTGGCCAGGGACACCAGGATCATGGTGAGGAAGCCCAGCGGCACCGACCACAGCGCGGGCCAGGCGAGCAGGGCGTGCCAGGGCCCCGCGCCCGGGTAGCCGGCCATGGTCGCGGCGACGGCGAGGAAGGCGGAGCCGCCGCCCACCAGCATCCCGGCCGCCGCGCCGGGCGGGGTCAGCCGGCGCCACCAGATGCCGAGGACGAGCAGCGGGCAGAACGACGAGGCCGACACGGCGAAGGCGAGCCCCACGGCGTCGGCCACCGGCAGCCCGCCGACCAGGAGGCTCGCCCCGAGCGGTACGGCCATGGCGAGCACGGTGCCGAGCCGGAAGTGCCGTACGCCGCGGGTGGGGAGCACGTCCTGGGTGAGCACGCCGGCGACGGCCATGGTGAGCCCGGAGGCCGTCGACAGGAACGCGGCGAAGGCGCCCCCGGCGACCAGCGCGCCGAGGAGGTCCCCGCCCGTCCCGCCGATCATGCGGCCGGGCAGGAGCAGGACGGCGGCGTCCGCGTCGCCGGTGAGGGTGAGCTCGGGCGCGTAGAGCCGGCCGAGGGCGCCGTAGACCGGCGGGAGGAGGTAGAAGGCGCCGACCAGGCCGAGGACCGCGACGGTGGTGCGGCGGGCGGCGACGCCGTGCGGGCTGGTGTAGAAGCGGACCACCACGTGGGGCAGGCCCATGGTGCCGAAGAAGGTGGCGAGGATCAGCCCGTACGTGGCGTACAGCGGTCGTTCCTCGCGGGACTCGGCGCGGGAGGGCGACAGGGCGTCGTCGGCGCCGCGTCCGGCGGCGGGGACCTCGGTGCCCTCGGCGAAGGTGAGCCGGGTGCCGCCGTCGATGCGGTGGGGTCCCGCGGACAGGCCGGTCTCGGCGCCGTCGAGCTCGCGGCCGTCGACGGTGCCGTCCACGGTGACGGTGAGCGGCTCGGTGAGCCGGAGCACGAGCGTGTCGTCGATGCGCACCACCCGCTGTTCGCGGAAGGCGGCCGGTTCGTCGAAGGCGTGGCTGGGGGCGCCGTCGCTCTGCCAGGCGGTGATCAGGAAGAGGGCGGGGACGAGCAGGGCGGTGAGTTTCAGCCAGTACTGGAAGGCCTGGACGAAGGTGATGCTGCGCATGCCGCCCGCGCCGACGATGACGGTGACCACGGCGGCGACGATCACCCCGCCGAGCCAGTCGGGCGCTCCGGTGAGGACGGTCAGGGTGAGCCCCGCGCCCTGGAGCTGGGGCAGCAGGTACAGCCAGCCGACGCCGACGACGAAGGCGCCCGCGAGCCGCCGTACCGTCTGCGAGGCGAGCCGGGCCTCGGCGAAGTCGGGCAGGGTGTAGGCGCCGGAGCGGCGCAGCGGGGCGGCGACGAACAGCAGCAGCACCAGATAGCCGGCGGTGTAGCCGACCGGGTACCAGAGCATGTCCGGGCCCTGGACGAGGACGAGGCCCGCGATGCCGAGGAAGGAGGCGGCGGAGAGGTACTCGCCGCTGATGGCGGCCGCGTTGAGGCGGGGGCCGACGGTGCGGGAGGCGACGTAGAAGTCGGAGGTGGTGCGGGAGACGCGCAGGCCGAAGGCGCCGACGAGGACGGTCGCGAGGACGACGAGGGCGACGGCGGGAACGGCGTAGGTGGAGTTCACGGCGGTGTGCGTTCCGGTCTCAGCGGTCCTCGACGAGCCGCACGAAGTCGCGTTCGTTGCGTTCGGCGCGGCGCACGTACCAGCGGGCGAGCAGGACCAGCGGGGGGTACAGCCCGAAGCCGAGCACCGCCCACTCCAGGCGGGCGTCCGGGGCGGCGGCGAAGACCAGCGGGAGCGGGCCGACGAGCAGGACGAGGACGGCGAACACGGTGAGTCCGGTGCGCAGCTGGATGCGCATCAGGGAGCGGACGTAGGTGTGGCCGAGGGTGGTCTGCTCGTCGATCTCGGTGCGCGGGCGGTAGTAGCCGAAGGAGCGGCGGGCGCGGCGGGGCGGGCCGGTGACGACCACCCGGCGTTCGGTCGGGTCCTGGGGCATGCGTCCTCCCCTCTAGCTCGTGGTCCGGCGCATCAGCAGGTCCCGCAGTTCACGGGCGTGCCGCCGGCTGACCTGGAGTTCCTCGGAGCCGATCAGGACGCTCACGGTGCCCGCGTCGAGCCGGAGCTCGCCGATGTGGCGCAGGGCGACCAGGTGGCGGCGGTGGATGCGGACGAAGCCGCGGGAGCGCCAGCGCTCCTCCAGGGTGGAGAGCGGGATCCGTACGAGGTGGCTGCCCCGGTCGGTGTGCAGGCGGGCGTAGTCGCCCTGGGCCTCGACGTGGGTGATGTCGTCGACGGCGACGAAGCGGGTCACGCCGCCGAGTTCGACGGGTATGTGGTCGGGGTCGGGTTCGTGCACGGGGATGCGCGGGGCTGTGGTGTCGCGCTGTGCGGCGGCGCGCAGTTCGACGACGCGGCGGACCGCCTCGGCCAGCCGTTCCTTGCGCACGGGTTTGAGGACGTAGTCGGCGGCCTTGAGGTCGAAGGCCTGGACGGCGAAGTCCTCGTGGGCGGTGACGAACACGATGAACGGCGGCCGGGCGAACCCGGTGAGCAGCCGGGCCAGGTCGAGTCCGTCGAGGCCGGGCATCTGGATGTCGAGGAAGACGACGTCGATGGCCTCGGGCCCGTCGGGTCCCGACTCCAGGGCGCGGTTGATGCGGCGCAGCGCCTCGGTGGCGTCGCCGGCGCCCTCGGCACTGCCGATGCGGGGGTCGGTGTTCAGCAGGTAGAGCAGTTCCTCCAGTGAGGGGCGTTCGTCGTCGACGGCGAGGGCGCGCAGCATGAAGGTGGAGTGTAGGGGGGTTTTCCACGTCTGGACATGCCCCGGACATGGGCGTTCGCGCTGGATACAGTGCCCGCATGAACAGCAGGCCCGCGTCGTTCGACGAACTCGACCGGAAGATCGTCACCGCGCTGATGGCGAACGCCAGGACGTCCTTCGCCGAGATCGGCGCGGCCGTCGGGCTGTCGTCGACGGCGGTCAAGCGCCGGGTGGACCGGCTGCGCGAGACCGGGGTGATCACCGGGTTCACGGCGACGGTGCGGCCGTCGGCGCTGGGCTGGCGCACCGAGGCGTACGTCGAGGTGTACTGCGAGGGGGCGGCGCCGCCCCGGCGGCTGGCGGAGGTGGTGCGCAACCATCCGGAGATCGCCGCGGCGATGACGGTGACCGGGGGCGCGGACGCGCTGCTGCACGTGCGGGCGCGGGACGTGGAGCACTTCGAGGAGGTGCTGGAGCGGATCCGCCAGGAGCCGTTCATCCGGAAGACGATCAGTGTGATGGTGCTGTCCCACCTGCTGCCGGACAGTCCTGAGGCAGGAGTGAGTCAGCCGGCGCCGGGCGGCGCACCGGACGTGCGCTGAACGGTGGAACTGCGCAGTGTTCCTGCGTGAACACGCAGCTCTTGTTCCTTGTCGCCCGTGTCGCCCGCTTCCTACCGTGGTCTCACCCCCTGTCGAGACCGCGTGGAAGCGGAGGAACCCCTCTGTGCACGACTTCCGTGTGGCGTCCCGGCGGCGTTACCTCGTCTGCGAACCCAGACACTTCGCCGTCCGGTACGCGATCAACCCCTGGATGCGTCCCGACCGTCCCGTCGACGTCGCCCTCGCCCAACGCCAGTGGCGGACGATGGTCGACACCTACCGCGACCACGGTCATACCGTGGAGACCGTGAACCCCGAGCCCGCCCTGCCCGACATGGTGTTCGCCGCGAACGCGGCGGTCGTCGTCGGGGGCCGCGTCCTCGGCTCCCTGTTCCTGGCGCCCGAGCGGCGCCCCGAGTCCGTGCCGTACGAGGCCTGGTTCAAGGCCGAGGGGTACGACGTCCAGCACCCCGGGTCGGTGTGCGAGGGCGAGGGCGACCTGGTGCCCGCCGGGCGCTGGATCCTCGCCGGCACCGGCTTCCGCACCACCCGTGAGGCGCACCACGAGGCGCAGGAGTTCTTCGGGGTGCCGGTGATCGGCCTGACGCTGGTGGATCCGTACTTCTACCACCTGGACACGGCGCTGTTCGTGCTGGACGAGGAGAACGTCGCGTACTACCCGGAGGCGTTCTCGCCGGGCAGCCGCGAGGTGCTCGCCCGGCTGTATCCGGACGCGGTGCTCGCGACCCGTGAGGACGCGATGGCGTTCGGTCTGAACTCCGTCTCCGACGGGCGCCACGTGTTCGTCTCCCCGGGGGCCACGGCCCTCGCCGCCCGGCTCGCCGACCGCGGCTACGTTCCCGTCCCCGTCGACATGTCCGAGTTCCACAAGGCGGGCGGGGGCATCAAGTGCTGCACACAGGAGATCCGCTCATGACTGCTGTCGTCCCCGCGCGTACGTCCGCCGAGCTGATCGGCGCGGAGGAGCCGGTCCTCGCGCACAACTACCATCCGCTGCCCGTGGTCGTCGCCCGCGCGGAGGGCGCGTGGGTGGAGGACGTGGAGGGCCGGCGGTACCTCGACATGCTGGCCGGTTACTCGGCGCTCAACTTCGGCCACCGGCATCCGGCGCTGGTCGAGGCGGCGCACCGCCAGCTCGACCGGCTCACGCTGACCTCGCGCGCGTTCCACAACGACCGGCTCGCGGAGTTCGCGGAGCGGCTGGCCGCGCTGACCGGGCTGGACATGGTGCTGCCCATGAACACCGGCGCGGAGGCGGTGGAGAGCGGGATCAAGGTGGCCCGCAAGTGGGCCTACGACGTGAAGGGCGTCCCGGCGGACCGGGCGACGATCGTGGTGGCGGCGGACAACTTCCACGGCCGTACGACGACGATCGTGAGCTTCTCCACGGACGAGGTCGCGCGGAGCGGGTTCGGGCCCTTCACCCCGGGCTTCCGGGTGGTGCCGTACAACGATCTCGCGGCGCTGGAGGCCGCGGTCGACGAGACGACGGCGGCGGTGCTGATCGAGCCGGTCCAGGGCGAGGCGGGCGTGATCGTCCCGGACGACGGCTACCTCACCGGGGTGCGGGAGCTGACGCGCCGCGCGGGGTGCCTGTTTGTCGCGGACGAGATCCAGTCGGGCCTGGGCCGCACCGGCCGTACGCTCGCCGTGGAGCACGAGTCGGTCGTCCCGGACGTCGTGCTGCTCGGCAAGGCGCTGGGCGGCGGCATCGTCCCGGTGTCGGCGGTGGTGGCCCGGCGGGAGGTGCTCGAAGTACTCCGTCCGGGTGAACACGGGTCGACCTTCGGCGGCAATCCGCTGGCCGCGGCGGTCGGTACGGCCGTGGTGGAGCTGCTGGAGACGGGCGAGTTCCAGCGCCGGGCGGCGGAACTGGGCGGCATCCTGCGCGAGGGCCTGGAGTCGCTCGTCGGCAAGGGCGTGGTCGGGTTCCGCTCCCGCGGTCTGTGGGCGGGCGTGGACGTCGACCCGGCGCTCGGCACCGGCCGCGAGGTCAGCGAACGCCTGATGAGGGAGGGCATCCTGGTCAAGGACACCCACGGCTCCACCATCCGCCTGGCCCCGCCGCTGACCGTCACGGCGGAGGAGCTGCAGAGCGCCCTGCACACCGTGGAGAAGGTCCTGGCTCGGCAGGCCTGAGCCCCCGCCGTCCCCCGGCGGGCACCCCGCGGGCACCCGGCGGGCACCCGGCGGGGGACGGCATATCCCAAAAGGCCCTCATCCTTCCCGAAGGGTGAAGATGGGGACAAGAGGGGGTAGACCACTCTCAGCGACAGAGAGGTCGGCCGTGGGCGGACACAAGGAGCAGGACGTTGCCCGGCAGGGGTTCGATGTGGCCGACGCCGTTCCCCTGTTGCTTGATCCGCACGGCATGGTGTCGAGCTGGACCGGCGGGGCCGAGCGGCTGCTGGGGTACCGCGCCGCCGAGGCCGTGGGCCGCAAGTTCGCCGAGCTGCTGGTCCCCGAGGACGCCGAGCGGGTGCCGGACCTGGTCGAGCGGTGCCGCTCGGACGGCGACTGGGCGGGGTTGATGACGGCCCGGCACCGGGACGGGCGGCCGGTCGCGGTGATGGTGCGGATCACGCCGACCCTGGGGCCGCGGGGCCGTTCGTCGCTGCTGGTCCTGCTCTCGGAACTGGCCGGCTCGTCCGGCTGGGACATGAGCCGCGCCGTGCTGGAGCAGATGGTCGCCGGGACGTCGATCGGCATCGCGATCGTGGACACGGAGCTGCGCTTCGTGTGGTCCAACGCCGCGCTCGAACAGTTCGGTGGCGGGCCGGCCGGGCGGCGCCTGGGGCTGCGGTTCGCGGACGTCCAGCCGGGGCTGGACGCCGAGGCCGTCGAGGAACGGATGCGGCACGTACTGGACACCGGCGAGCAGGTGGTCGACTACGAACACGTCGGCCACGCCCGCTCGGCGCCGCTGCGCGAGACCGTCCACATGCTGTCGTTCACCCGCCTCGACGACGACCGGGGCCGCCCGATGGGCGTGTACTACACCGTCGTGGACGTCACCGAGCGGCACCGCGCCCGTCAGCGCCTCGCCCTGCTCGACCGGGCCGGCAAGCACATCGGCCGCACCCTGGACGTCCTGCGCACCGCGCAGGAACTGGCGGACGTGACCGTGCCGGAACTCGCGGACTACGTCACCGTGGACCTGCTGGAGCCGGTACTGCGCGGCGCCGAGGTCCAGCCGGGCCCGCTCACCGATTCCGACCGGGTGCCGCTGTGCCGGGCGGGCCAGCGGTCGCTGTACGAGGACCTGCCGCGGGCGGTCATGGAGACCGGGACGGTCCTGCGGTACCTGGCGGACTCTCCGCCGGTGCGCTGTCTGACCACGGGCCGGTCCTGGCTCCAGGAGCGGCTCGACCCGCTCGCCCTGGCGTGGGTCACGCCGCCGGGCGGCCGGGAGTCCACCTTCCTGGAGCTCGGCCTGCGGAGCGCGATGATCGTCCCGGTCCGGGCCCGGGGCGGCACCCTGGGCGTCACCGGGTTCTTCCGACGTCGGCACGACCCTTTCACCGAGGACGACCTCCATCTGGCCGAGGACCTCGTCTCCCGCGCCGCCGTCTGCGTGGACAACGCCCGGCGCTACACCCGCGAGCGGGACGCCGCGCTGGTCCTGCAGCGCAGTCTGCTGCCCCGGCGACTGCCCGAGCAGGACGCCGTGGAGGTCTCCGCCTGCTACCGCCCGGCGGACGAGCTGACCGGGCTGGGCGGCGACTGGTACGACCTGATCCCGCTGTCCGGCGCCCGTGTCGCCCTGGTCGTCGGCGAGGTGCCGGGGCACGGCATCGACGCCGCCGCGGCCATGGGGCGGCTGCGCACCGCCGTACGGACGCTGGCCGCGATCGACCTGCCGCCCGAGGAGGTGCTCGCCCATCTGGACGACCTGGCGTCCCGGCTGGCGCGGGACGAGGGCGACGGGGAGTCCGGGGACTTCCCCGGCCGGTCCGTCGGATCCGGCTGCCTGTACGTCGTCTACGACCCGGTGACCGGGCAGTGCACGATGGCGGCCGCCGGCCATCCCGCGCCCGCCGTGGTGGCGCCCGACGGCACGGTCACCTTCGTCGACCTCCCGCAGGGACCGGCGCTCGGGGTGGGTGGCCCGCCGTTCGAGGCGGTGGAGCTGGCCCTGGCCGAGGGCAGCACGCTCGCCCTGCACACGGACGGTCTGCTGGCCGGCGGAAAGCCCTCGCCCGATGGGGGGCCCTCGCCCGACGGGACGGACCGCGAACGGCTGCGGCAGGCACTGCGGGGCGCCGCGACCGCGCTCGAGCCGAGCTGCCGCGCGGTGGTCGACATGCTGGTCCCGGCCAGGCCGTACGACGACGTGGCCCTGCTGATGGCCCGTACCAAACGCCTCGACCCCGGGCGGATCGCGGTCTGGGACCTGCCGGCGGACCCGGCGGTCGTGGCCGAGGCCCGCAGGACCAGCACCCGGCAGCTGGCCCGCTGGGGACTGGACGACCTGGTCTTCACCACGGAGCTGATCGTCAGCGAGCTGGTCACCAACGCCATCCGGCACGCCGGCGGCCCCGTCCGGCTGCGGCTGATCCACGAGCAGGCGCTGGTGTGCGAGGTGTTCGACGGCGGTGCCACCGCACCCCATCTGCGGCATCCCCGCGCGATGGACGAGGGCGGGCGCGGGCTGCTGCTGGTCTCGCAGCTCACCCAGCGGTGGGGCACCCGGTTCGTTCCCGACGGGAAGATCATCTGGGCGGAACAGTCACTGACCGCGCCGCTGGAATGAGGCGAGAGCCCATGGCGGAAGCGCCGATCGACTACGCGGCGGTCTACCGGGCCCTGCCCGGCATGGTGGCACTGCTGACCCCGGACCTGGTGTACGCGGACGTCAACGAGGCGTTCGTCAGCGGGACCGGACGCCCCCGCGAGACCGTGGTGGGCCGCTTCCTGTTCGACGTGTTCCCGGAGAACCCGAACGACCCGGAGGCCGTGGGCGCGCGGCAACTGCGCGCCTCGCTGCGGCGGGTCCTGTCCACGGGTGAGCGCGACACCATGGCGGTACAGCGTTACGACGTGGAGAACCCGGAGCGTTCCGGGAAGTGGGAGGAGCGCTACTGGAGCCCGGTGAACACCCCGGTGCTCGACCCCGACGGGCATGTCGTGCTGATCGTGCACCGGGTCGAGGAGGTCACCGAGCTGATCCGGGTCCGGGGCGGCGCGGGTGACGGCCGGGGGCGGATGCTGGAGGCCGAGCTGTACGCGCGCGCCCGCGAGCTGCAGGAGCTCAACAACCGGCTGCGCCAGGCGCACGCCCGGGAGCGCGAGGTGGCCCTGGCACTGCAGGAGGCGATGCTGCCCGCCCGCCGGCAGGTCGGCCACCACCGGGCCGCCGTGCGTTACCGGCCCGCGGTGGGCGCGCTCAACGTCTGCGGGGACTGGTACGACCTGGTCGACCTGGTGGGCGGGAACCGCATCGGCGTGTCCGTGGGCGACGTGGTCGGGCACGGGCTGGCTGCGGCCGGGGTGATGGGCCAGCTGCGCAGCGCGCTGACCGCCGCCTCCCGGGTGGCGGACGGGCCCGCGCAGGCGCTGAACGTGGTGGGCCGCTACGCCCATGTGGTGGACGGCGCCGAGTCCGCGACCGCGGTGACGACCTTCATCGACTTCGACCGGCACACCATCACCTACAGCAGCGCCGGCCATCCGCCGCCCGTGCTGCTCCATCACGACGGACGCGTGGAGTTCCTCGACCGGGCCACCGACCCGCCGCTCGACGCCCGGCCGGACCCGGCGCCCCGGCCGGAGGCGGCGACCGGGTTCGAGCCGGGGGCGACCCTGGTGCTCTACACCGACGGGCTGATCGAACGGCGCCGGGAGGACATCGACACGGGGCTGCTGCGGCTCGCCGAGGCCCTGCGCCGGCACCGGACGCAGGATCCCGAGACGCTCGCGGACACCGTGCTGCTGGAGCTGCTGCCGCCGGGCGGCGCCACCGACGACACGGCACTGGTCGTCGTACGGCTGTAGGCGGGTCAGGAGCCGGCGCGCTCCCGGTCGAGGCGCGCGGTGTGTTCCACGTTGCGCCGGTCCTCCGGGTCGTCGCTGGGCGCGCCGGCGAACCAGGCGTCGAGGATCTCCGTCAGCAGCGGCCCGGACGTCAGCCGCAGGCCGATCGCCAGCACGTTGGCGTCGTTCCAGCGGCGCGCGCCGTCCGCCGTGTAGGCGTCCGTGCACAGGGCGGCCCGGACGCCGGGCACCTTGTTCGCGGCGATCGCGGCTCCGGTGCCGGTCCAGCAGCACACCACCGCCTGGTCGGCGGTGCCGGCGGCGACCTCACGGGCCGCCGCCGCCGAGCAGACGGCCCACCGCGGGTCGTCCCCGGGGTTCAGGGCTCCGTGCGCGCGTACCTCGTGGCCGCGCTCGCGGAGTTCGGCGAGGAGGGCGCGGGCCACGGGTTCGTCCATGTCGGAGGAGACGGAGATCCGCATGCGTCCGAGCCTACTCGGCCGGCCGTCCGGCACGGTGCCTTCCGGTCGCGTCGAACCTGATGCCGGGCCGCACCGCCCGCGCCTAGACTGGCACCCCACGACGTGCCGGATGGCCTGCCGGGACGCGGAGGCACCGCCCGTCCGCCGGAGTCGAGGAGCGTGTCCTTGTTCTACTACCTGCTCAAGTACGTGCTGCTGGGCCCGCTGCTGCGTCTGGTCTTCCGGCCGCGAATAGAGGGCCTGGAACACGTGCCGTCGTCCGGCGCCGCCATCGTCGCGGGGAACCACCTGTCGTTCTCGGACCACTTCCTGATGCCGGCCGTGCTCAAGCGGCGCATCACCTTCCTCGCCAAGGCCGAGTACTTCACCGGTCCCGGCCTCAAGGGCCGGCTGACGGCGTTCTTCTTCCACAGCGCGGGGCAGATCCCCGTCGACCGCTCCGGCAAGGAGGCCGGGCAGGCCGCCATCCGGGAGGGCCTCGGCGTGCTGGGCAAGGGGGAACTGCTCGGCATCTACCCGGAGGGCACGCGTTCGCACGACGGCCGCCTCTACAAGGGCAAGGTCGGTGTCGCGGTGATGGCCCTCAAGGCGGGCGTCCCGGTGATTCCCTGCGCGATGATCGGCACGTTCGAGGCCCAGCCGCCCGGCAGGAAGATCCCCCGGATCCACCCGGTGGTGATCCGTTTCGGCAAGCCGCTGGACTTCTCGCGCTACGCGGGGATGGAGAACGAGAAGGCGGTCCTGCGCGCCGCCACCGACGAGCTCATGTACGCCATCCTCACCCTGTCCGAGCAGGAGTACGTCGACCAGTACGCGGCCGTCGCCAAGGCGGAGGACGCCGAGCGCAAGGCGGAGGACAGGCGCCGTTTCCCGCGCATGCCGCTGAGCTGATCCCGGTGGGCGCACGGACGAGGGGCGGCCGGAGGGTTCCGGCCGCCCCTGGTGTGTCGTACGGCGCGGGTGTTACGGCTTCGGCGTGGCGTGCGGTGCGCAGGTCACGTCGGACCGGTCCACCTCGCCGGTGAGCAGGTAGGTGTCCACCCGGTCGTTGACGCACGGGTTGACCAGGCCGGTGACGCCGTGGGATCCGGCGTCCCGCTCGGTGATGAGGCGGGATCCCTTGAGCCGCTGGTGCAGTTCGACGGCGCCCGCGTACGGGGTGGCCGCGTCGCGCTCGGACTGGACGATCAGCACCGGCGGCAGACCCTTGCCGGACTTGACGTCCACGGGCGTTTGCTGCTTGACCGGCCAGGTGGCGCAGGGCAGGTTCATCCAGGCGTTGGCCCAGGTCATGAACGGATGGTCCCGGTGCAGCCGGGTGTTGTCGCGGTCCCACTTGCGCCAACTGGTGGGCCACTTGGCGTCGGTGCACTCCACGGCCGTGTAGACGGCGTTGCCGTTCTCCGAGGCCGCGTTGCCCGCCGTGTCGGAGAGGTCGGGGGCGGCGGCGTCGACGAGCGCCTGGGTGTCGCCGGCGACGTACTGGCTGAAGACGGCCGCCGTGGGCGCCCACGCGGAGTCGTAGTACGGGGCGCTCTGGAAGAAGGAGATCAGCTCGGCCGGGCCGACGACGCCACCGAGGGGGTTCCTCTCGGCGGTGGCGCGCAGTTCGAGCCACCGCTCCTGGACCTCGGCGCGGGTGTCTCCGAGGTGGTAGGTCGCGTCGTTCTCCGCGACCCAGTCCTGCCAGTCCTTCCAGCGGCCCTCGAAGGCGACGTCCTGGTCCAGGTTGGCCTGGTACCAGATCTTCTCGCGGGAGGGGTTGACGACGCTGTCGACGACCATGCGGCGGACGTGGCCCGGGAAGAGGGTGGCGTAGACGGCGCCGAGGTAGGTGCCGTAGGAGACGCCGAGGAAGTTGAGCTTCCGCTCGCCGAGGGCGGCGCGGATGACATCGAGGTCGCGCGCGGTGTTCGGCGTGGTCATGTGCGGCAGCATCTCGCCGCTGCGCTCGTGACAGCCCTCTGCGTACTCGCGGGCGAGCTTGCGCTGGGCCAGCTTGTCGGCCTCGGAGCGGGGCACCGGGTCCGCCTTGGGCGCCTTGACGAACTCCTGCGGGTCGACGCAGGAGATGGGCGCGGACTTGCCGACGCCGCGCGGGTCGAAGCCCACGAAGTCGTACGCCTTGGCCGCGTCGGCCCAGACCGGGTTCTTGGCGGTGACCCGGGCCGGGAAGCGCAGACCGGAACCGCCTGGACCGCCCGGGTTGTACAGGAGCGCGCCCTGGCGTTCGTCCTTGGTGCCGGTGTTGCCGATGCGGTCGACGGCGAGCTTGATCTGCTTGCCGTACGGCTTGGCGTAGTCCATCGGCACCGAGACCCAGCCGCACTGGATCGGCTTGGCCAGGTTCCAGTCGGCGGGACAGTCCTGCCAGTCGACGCCGGTCTCCGCGGCCCGGGCGGCGGCGATCGCCACGCCCCTGGCCTCGCGGTCCTTGCCGTGGTGGGTGTCCGCCGTCGCGCTCGCCGTGGGCGCCGCGACGGCGCCGGCTATGAGCGTCGCCGTCACGAGCACTCCGGCCGAACCGAGCGCGGCCGCCCGCCTCTTCGGTCTGCTGTCCCTCAAGTGGGGCCTCCCCCTACGTCGTTGCGATGGGCAGGGGGATCCTCGCCGCTGTGAGGTGGCCGGGAACAGGGTTCGAGGCCGTTCTTTGCCAATCCGATAACCGGATATTGACGCCCCATCAATCGGACGCACTCTCAGCGGGCCAGGTGTTTCCAGCCCGTCCGGCGTTCGAGGACGAGGCCGTTCAGGCCGAAGGGGGGTCCGGGGCCGCGGCCCCGGAGCGGCCACCACCCGTCAGGTGTCCGCGCGGGCGGAACCCATGGCCGTCAGCGCCCGCAGCCCCTCACCCAGCGCCCGTTCGGAGATCCCCCCGAAGAGCGCCATCTGAGCGGCGAACCCCTGTACGAGCGCGATCATCGCCCGCGCCACCGCGTCGGTGTCGACGTCGGCGGGCATCAGACCGGCGTCCCGGTAGCCCTCGACGACCCTCCCCCAGGCCCTGCGGACGTTCCCGTACCCCTCGCCCAGCACGGCCGCCAGCTCGGGGCTGCGCGTGGTCTCCGTCCACACCTGGATCATCAGCCGCGGGAACATCCACTCGCCGTCGTCCAGGGTGGCCGGCCGCTGCTCCCTCATCCGGGCCAGGGACCGCGGGATGAGCACGTCCGGAGCGGGCGGCGGGCTCTCCTGGGCGGCCTGTTCGAGGATGCCGCGCACCGTGTCGAGCACCTCGGTCACGATCGCGGCGATCAGCTCGTCCTTCCCCCGGAAGTACCGGTAGACGGCGCCCGCGGAGAGGTCCGCCTCCTTGAGCACGTCCTGCATCGAGGTGGCGTGGAAGCCGTTGCGGGCGAAGCAGGACGCGGCGCCGTCGAGGATCTGGCGGCGGCGGGCGTCGAGGTGTTCCTGGGATACGCGGGCCATGACCGCAATCTAAAACGAACATTCCTTCTTGACAAGGAGCGGACGGAGCGGGACGGTGGCCATGAACCTAAAACGAACGATCCTTCTTTATGACCGCCGGAGTCCTCATGTCCCTCTCGACCCTGTCACCGCGCCGTCGCGTCGCCGCCGTGACGCTGCTGATCCCCGTCCTGGTGGGGCTGGCACTCTGGGCCTTCGCCTGGCCCGCGGCCCGTACGGCACCCCGCGACCTGCCGCTCGGCGTGGCCGGCCCCGCCGCCGCGACCGCACCGGTGGAGCAGCGGCTGGAGCACCGGAAGGGCGCCTTCGACCTCCACCACTACGCGGACGAGGCCGCCGCCCGGGAAGCGGTCGAGGACCGCGAGGTGTACGGCGCGGTCGTCGTCACCGGGCAGGGGCCGAAACTGCTCACCGCGTCCGCCGCGAGTCCGGTCGTGGCCCAGCTGCTTCAGCAGGCGGTGGCCTCTCAGGCCTCCGCCCCGGGCGGCCGGGTCGCCACCATGGACGTGGTGCCCGCCCCCGAGGGGGATCCGCGCGGCGCGGTCCTGAACACGAGCGTGCTGCCGCTGGCCCTGGCCGGGATCGGCGCCGGTGTCGCGGTGACGCTGCTGGGGCTGCGCGGCGCCCGCGCGGTGGCCGCACTGGCCGGCTCCGCCGCCCTGGTCGGCGTGGTGGCCGCG
>NZ_NCTE01001470.1:0-441 GCF_002114215.1 Streptomyces sp. 13-12-16
ACCGAGCCGGCCGCACGGCGCACGGATCCGGCCCCCGCCGCCACCGCGCCGGCCGAGGCGCCCGCCGACGAGCCGCCCGCACGGCGCACGGCGCCCGTCTCCGCCGCCGACCTGCTGGCCAAGGTGCGCACCTGCGTACCCGTCTCCCGCGGCCGCTACCGCGAGGACCACGGCGCAAAGGCCACCGTCCCGGTGTGCGGCACCCGCGACGCCGTGTTCTGGAAGGCCGACATGGACATCGACTGCGACGGCCGTCCCGGTCTCCGCTGCAACGCCCGCACCGACCCGTACTTCTCCTCCTCCACGGCCTTCACCCAGTCCGACGGCCGTCCGCTGAGCTCCGAGGAGACCCCCTACGTGGTGGTGCCCGCACCCAGCGCCGTGTGGAACCACCGGTCCCACGGCGTGCGCGGCGGATCGGTCGTGGCGGTGGGGGACCCC
>NZ_NCTE01001470.1:676-1088 GCF_002114215.1 Streptomyces sp. 13-12-16
TGTTCAAGGACAGCCGGGTGACCCCCATCGAGGACCGGCGGGCCGCGGTGACGGCAGGGGAACGGCTGGCCCGGCGGTTCGTGGACACGGACGGCTGAACCGGCCGGGCGCCGCCGCCCTGCTCACACCTTCCGGTACGTGTACGCCTCCACGGCCGCCGCCTCCACCGCCGCCAGGTCCGCCCCCGTGGCGGCCGTGACCACCGCGGCCACCGCACCCTCCACGAACGGCGCGTCCAGCAGCCTGGTGTGCCGGGGGAGTTCGTCGCCCTCGGCGAGCAGCGCCTTCACGGTGAGCACCGCACTGCCCAGGTCGGTCAGCACGGCCACCCCCGCCCCGCGGTCGACGGACGCGGCCGCCGCGGCGATCAACTCGGCGCTCGTGCCCAGCCCGCCGCCCTCGGTGCCGCCCG
>NZ_NCTE01001471.1 GCF_002114215.1 Streptomyces sp. 13-12-16
CGGCGGAGCCGCGGGCCTCGATGCCGACGCCCACGTCGGCGGCGCGGATGGCGGCGGCGTCGTTGGCGCCGTCGCCCGCCATCGCCACCACCCGGCCGGCCTGCTGGAGGGCCTCCACGACGTGGAGTTTCTGCTCGGGGGCGACGCGGGCGACGACTCCGGCGCCGTGCAGCGCGCGCACCCGGTCGGAGCGGCCCATGGCGACCAGGTCGTCCCCGGTGACCACCTCCGTCTCCTCGGGCCAGCCCAGTTGCAGGGCGATGGCGCGGGCGGTCTCCGGATGGTCGCCGGTGAGCATGACGGGCAGGATGCCGGCCCGGCGCAGTTCGGCGAGCAGCTCCCGCGAGGTGTCGCGCGGTACGTCGGCGAGGGCGATCAGTCCGGCGAACTCCAGGTCGGCGAGGTCCGCCTCGAGTTCGGCGTCCGCGTCGGTCCCCCGGCGGGGGCGCCGGGCGACGGCGAGGACGCGCAGTCCCTGGCCCGCCAGGGTGTGGGCGGTGCCGGCCGCCTCCTCGGGGAGGTCCCGGCAGGCGGGGAGGACCGTCTCGGGGGCGCCCTTGACGACGAGGAGCGCGGTGTCGCCGTCCCGGCCGGCGGCCGCCGCGTAGCCGCGGCTGGCCTCGAAGGCCAGCTCGCCGTCGGCACTCCAGCCGGCGTCGGACGGGGCGACGTCGAGGACGGCCTCGTCGGTGGCGTGGACGACCCGGCGCCCCTCGCCGG
>NZ_NCTE01001472.1 GCF_002114215.1 Streptomyces sp. 13-12-16
CGTCTCCAGTGCGGCGCGGACCCGCGCGGCGTCCGGACGGCGCGCCGGGTCCTTCTGCAGCAGGCCGGTGATGACCTCGGCCAGCGGCCCCCGCGCGGAGGCGGGCGGTGCCGGGGTGGCGTTGAGGACCGACTGGAGGGTGGCGGGGGTGTTGCTGCGGCGGAACGGCGAGACGCCCTCCGTCGCCGCGTACAGCACCACGCCGAGCGACCACAGGTCGGAGGCGGGGCCGGGGCGCTGGCCCAGCACCCGTTCCGGGGCGATGTACTCGGGCGAACCGACGAAGCCGCCGGTGTCGGTCAGACTGGTCTCGCCCTCGATCTGCGCGATGCCGAAGTCGGTGAGGACGACCCGGCCGTGCCGGCCGAGCAGGACGTTGTCCGGTTTGACGTCCCGGTGCAGGATGCCCGCCGCGTGGGCGGCCTCCAGCGCGCCGAGCACCTCCAGGCCGACCCTGGCCGCCTCGCGCGCGGAGAGGGTGCCCTCCTCCTGCAGCACGGCGCCCAGCGAGCGGCCCTGGACCAGTTCCATCACGATCCACGGCCGGCCGTCGACCACCGCGACGTCGTGGACGTTGACCACCGCGGGGTGGTCGAGCCGGGCGGCGGCACGGGCCTCGCGGCGCATCCGCTCGGAGGCGTTGGCGCGTTCGCGTTCGGGAAGGTGGTCCGGGACGCGGGGCTCCTTGACGGCGACCTCGCGGTCCACGGTCTCGTCCTTGGCCCGCCACACCGTGCCCATGCCGCCGTGTCCGAGCTTGGCGAGCAGCCGGTAACGGCCGGCGATCAGCCGCCCGGCACCGGGGTCGCTCTCCGGCTGCGGCTGCGGCTCCGGCTGCGACGGGACCACCTGGGTCGGTGCCGCGTACGGGTTGCCGGGGTGCGGCACGGCCACGGGCTGGTTCGGGTTCGGCGGTCGCAGACCGAAACTGGTTGGCTCGTCGGCCCCGTGGCGGGCTCCCCCGTTGCTGCTCATGGTTCATCCATATCGCGCCAAGCCCTCACGTATCCACTGCGGGTGCCCACCGGTCACAGACCCGTGACCCTCGTGGGGACTTATCTCCCGTTTACGGGGTTATGCGGCCGGATCGAGGAGCCGGTCGCCGTGGGAGCGGGCGAGGGCGTCGGGGTCCCGGTGGGTGACGCGCTCGCCGGTGTCTCCGGCGCCGTGCTCGTCGGCGTACCGCCCCCGTCGCCGTCCCGGTCCTGCAGGAGCAGCGCCGCCGCGGACACCCCCGCTCCCGCCATGGCGGCGACGGCCAGGGCCGCGACGAGCACGCCCCTCGTGGGCTGCCGCCGGACCGGACGCGCCTGGGGACC
>NZ_NCTE01001473.1 GCF_002114215.1 Streptomyces sp. 13-12-16
GGAGCCGGCCGGCGAGACCCACCGCGCGGGCGAGACCCACCGCCTCGGGGCGGCGGGCCAGCAACGACTCGGCGCCGAGGTCGACGCGCGCGCCCGCGATCTCTCCCGGCAGCAGTTTGCCGCCGACCCGGTCCGAGGCCTCCAGCACGGTGACCCGCGCCCCGTGCTCCCGCAGCCGGTGGGCGGCGGCCAGCCCGGCGATTCCGGCTCCGACGACGACGATGTGCTGCCCGGAGCCCGCATGTGATCCGCTCATGGCTCCACCCTCTCAAACGCCACCGGCGCTCCCGCCAGGGCCATGTGGCCCTGTCGAGTCCCTACCGTGACCGCATCGGGACCGTCCGGCACCAACGTTCCGCGCCCCTTGGGCGTCGAAGGAGCGTCCGTCATCACCACACCGGGGGAGCCCCGTATGCGCACACGACGATCCCTACGACCCGCCCACGCCCTGGCCGGGGTCCTGCTGGCGGCCCTCGCCGTCAGCGGGTGCAGCGACGCGGGCGACGGCTCCGGCTCGGCCGGGGTCGCCGACAAGGCCGCCGCGCCGGCCGAAGGGCAGGCCGCGCAGGAGGACGCGAAGCAGGGCGCCCCCGGCGGTTCGGCGGACGGC
>NZ_NCTE01001474.1 GCF_002114215.1 Streptomyces sp. 13-12-16
CGGGCAGGGTCGGGGTGCCGGTGGTCGGCGTGCCGCTCGGGAGGAGGCCGGTGCCGGAGCCGGGTGTGGCGTCCGTCTCGGTGGGCTGTGGTGTCGTCTCGACCTGACCGGCGGGCTTGTCCTCCTGGCCGGGGACGGGCATCCAGGGGGCGTCGGAGTTGCCGGACAGCAGCGTGGCGACCATGACGACGGCGTAGCCGGCGCAGGCGAGGCCGACGGCCAGGCCGATGCGGCGGTAGAGCCGGCTGCGGCGGCCGGACTCGTCGACGAACACGGGTCCGGCGGTGTCCTGTACGCCGCCCGCCCGGTGACTCGGCGCCCGGCGCAGTTCGAGGCCTTCCCCTATCTGCACGGAGTCGAGCTGGACCGTCACCTCGTGCGGGTCGTGGGTGGCCTCGGCGGAGCCGCCGGCCTCCTCCTGCCAGGGGTCACGGACGGGGGCGCGGGAGGCCGTCGGGGCGCCGGAGTCCGAGGACGGGCGCAGGAAATCGGTCGGGGCGCCGGAGTCCGAGGACGGGCGCAGGAAATCGGTCGGGGCGTCGGCTGCTCCGGGGGCTGACGGCGAGCGCCCGGAGACCGCCGGGAAGACGGCGGTCCTGGCGTCGGACGACGGGCGTCGGGCGGCCGGCGGGGAGCCGGTCGCGCCTCGGTCGCCCGAGGGGCGCGCTCCGCCCGGTCGGGAGGAGGGGGCTGCCGGCTCGGTGCCGGGGGCGCCGCCC
>NZ_NCTE01001475.1:0-369 GCF_002114215.1 Streptomyces sp. 13-12-16
AAGTCCCTGGTCAGCGCGGTCGGTACGGCGACGGCGGCGCCCACGACGACGCTCGGCGCACCCGCCGCGAGGGCCTCGGCGGCCCGCTCCGGGGCCGCGGCGGCGAGGTCCGGGGCGGGGAACATCCCCGCCCCGGCCGGTGTTGCCGCCGACGGACAGTGACGAAAGGCGGAGCCGTGCACGGTGAGTACAAGGTTCCCGGCGGCAAACTGGTCGTCGTGGACGTGGACGTGGAGGACGGCGTGCTGCGCCGCGCGCGTGTGGCGGGCGACTTCTTCCTCGAACCCGACGAGGCGCTGGACGCCGTGAACCGTGCCCTGGACGGCGCCCCCGCCGACACCGACGCCGCCGGTCTGGCCGCGCGGATCG
>NZ_NCTE01001475.1:491-8022 GCF_002114215.1 Streptomyces sp. 13-12-16
GCCCTCCCCGAGAGGACCGTGATGTACGGGCTCACCTCGGAGGGTGTCGGCATCGCGGTGCGCCGCGCGCTCGCGCACGCCACCGACTGGACCGACTACGACTGGCAGGTGGTCCACGAGGGTCCGCAGCCGCCCGCCCTGCACATGGCGCTGGACGAGGTGCTGACCGCCGAGGTCGCCGCGGGCCGGCGTCCGCCGACGCTGCGGGTGTGGGAGTGGGGCGCCCCGGCGGTGATCATCGGCAGCTTCCAGTCGCTGCGCAACGAGGTCGACCCCGAGGGCGCCCGGCGGCACGGCATCGAGGTGGTGCGCCGGATCTCCGGCGGCGGCGCGATGTTCGTCGAGCCCGGCAACACCATCACCTACTCGCTGTCGGTGCCGGAGGCGCTGGTGCAGGGGTTGTCGTTCCAGGACAGCTACGCCTACCTCGACGACTGGGTGCTGGGCGCGCTCGGCGAGATGGGGATCCGCGCCTGGTACCAGCCGCTGAACGACATCGCCACCGACCAGGGCAAGATCGCGGGCGCCGCCCAGAAGCGGATGGTGGGCCCGGACGGCGGCCCCGGCGCGGTGCTGCACCACGTGACGATGGCGTACGACATCGACGCCGACAAGATGCTCGACGTGCTGCGCATCGGCCGGGAGAAGCTGTCCGACAAGGGCACCGGGAGCGCGAAGAAGCGGGTGGACCCGCTGCGCCGGCAGACCGGTCTGCCGCGCGAGGCCGTCATCGAGCGGATGATCGACTCGTTCCGCGCCCGGTACGGGGCGGCGGACGGCAAGGTGACGGACGAGGAGCTGGCCCTCGCGGAGGAACTGGTGCGGACGAAGTTCGCCACCGAGGAGTGGACCGCGCGCGTGCCGTGACGGAGGGCCCCGCCCGTGGGGTCGGACGAGCGGGTGGGGAAGAAGGCACCCCGGGTGCGGAAGGCACCGCTCGCGGAGGAGTGGGGACGCTCCGAGGGCAGTCGGTACGAAGCCCCGCGGGTGCTCGGGGGCGGGAGCCGCCGACTCGGCGGGCGCGGCCCACGAGCGTGCGGGGCGAACAGGCGCCGGACAGCCGGGCGCGGGCGAGGTCCGGGGCCCCGCACAGGACCTGGTGACCGCCGGGCCGCCCGCGCGAAGGCGACCACCGGGGAGCCGGCTCGCACCGATACACAAATCGCCTCTTCACGGAGGGAATTGAGGCAAGACGGCCCATCCGGCGGTACGTCCCTGTCACCGCCCCTCTACGGAGCGAGTTGGCCCTTCCCGCACCATGGGAACACGTGTGACACTGGCGTCCCGTCCGCTGTGCGGACCCCCTTCCGCACCGTCCCCCACGAAGAGTGCGCCGTGCGTTCCTTTCCTCTGCCGATCGCCCTGACCGCGCGCCTGTCCCCGGTGGTCGTCCTCGCCGCGGCCGGCTGGGCGTTGTCCTCCGGTACGCCGGCCGCGCCGGAAGCCGCGGACGAGCCGACCGGGAAGACGAAGACCCAGTCCGCGTCCGCCCCTTCGCGGACGCAGGTGGCGAAGACGTACGCCGCCGCGCCGGCGCCGTGCGGCAGCATCGCCGAGAAGAGCGTCAAGTCCCTTGTGCCGGGCGCCAAGACGGCCGGCAAGGAGATCCAGTCCACGGACTCGAAGCTGCGCCGCACCTGTTCCTGGAACGCGCTCAAGGGCTACGAGTACCGCTGGCTCGACGTCTCCTTCGAGGTGCTGGAGTCGGACGAGGCGGCGGAGCGGTCGTACCAGGGGCGGCTGGAGGACAAGAGCGGCGGGGGCGCGGTCCCCGGGCTCGGGGACGCGGCGTACTCCGTCGTGAACCTCACCACCGAGGACAAGCAGCAGACACGCGAGGGCGTGGTGGTGGCCCGCGCCTCCAACGCGCTGGTGATCGTGACGTACAACGGCAGCGACTTCGAGTCGAAGAAGGCGCCGAGCACGGACGAGATCAACAAGGGTGCCATCAAGGCCGCGAAAGAGGCGGTGGCGGCCCTGGAGAAGAACCGGAATTGATGGTTCCGTGACATCTGTCACACGCCGTAGCGATCTGTGCGGGTCGCTTAGTAGAAACCGCCCGGACGACATAGGGGACTTGTCCGTCTTGCCGTTAATGCGGAAGGGGGCGGGGCGGGGAGCGTCCGGGGGGAAAGCCGACGGCCGCCGCTCCTTCGCCGCATGAGGCTTTCTGACGGGACGGCAGGTGCCCCGGAGGGCCCGCCGCGGACAGGTCGGCACGCCCTCCGGCCTGCCGCAAGCCCCCTGTGGACCTACGAAGCGCGGTAGTACGTATGCCCTTTGCGCCCGGCGCCGGGGCGTCCCAAGAATGACCAGCCTCCGGACAGCAGGGGTGAGGTCACGCATGGGAAAGCATCGTCATCAGAAGCAGTACCGGCGGACGGTCGTCGCGGCGGTCGCCATAGGAGTCATAGGAATACCCTCGGTCGCCATGGCCTGCACGGACTGGCCCGACGAGGGACAGCGGCAGGAGCGGGGCACCGCGGCCGGGGCCGAGGACAGGTGGGGCGACCCGGACTGGTACAGCCGGTGGAGCAGCCAACAGCACGGTGAGCCGACGGCCCTGCCGTCGCACGAGCCGACCGCCACCCCGAGCGCCTCGAAGCCCGGTGCGCCGAAGGACAGCGGCGCGAAGCCGTCGCACAAGCCGAAGGCGAAGGCCACCGGGGCAGCCGCCTCCAAGCCCGCTTCCAAGCCCGCCACGGCTTCCCCGAAGCCCACCACCGCGGCCCCCAAGCCCACCACGGCCGCTCCGAAGCCCACCGCCTCGGCCCCCAAGCCCACCACGGCCGCTCCGAAGCCCACCGCCTCGGCCCCCAAGCCCACCACGGCCACTCCGAAGCCCACCGCCTCGGCCCCCGGGCCCGCCGGTGCCTCCGGTGCCGTCGCCAAGGTCGTGGAGCTCGTCAACGCCGAGCGCGGCAAGGTCGGTTGCTCCCCCGTGAAGGTGAACACCACCCTCACCAAGGCCGCGCAGGACCACAGCGAGGACATGGCGGCGAGCGGCAGCATGTCGCACACCGGGTCGGACGGCTCCTCCCCCGGCGACCGCATCACCCGCGCCGGCTACGGCTGGAGCACCTACGGCGAGAACGTCGCCTACGGCTACTCCACCCCCGAGCAGGTGATGGCCGGCTGGATGGGCAGCCCCGGTCACAAGGAGAACATCCTCAACTGCGCGTTCAAGGAGATCGGTGTCGGTCTCGCCCAGCCCGGCTCCTACTGGACCCAGGACTTCGGCACGGCCCGGTAGCCCCCGGTACGCTCACGCGCGCCGGTGGCCCGCCATCAGCGCGACGTACACGGCCAGCGACGCCGCCAGGCCCACCGCCCAGCCGTAGTCCGCGAGGGGCTCCAGGAAGGGGATCAGCCCGTCCTCGGGGAAGGGACCCTTCCCCGGGGCCGAGTGGGAGCCGCCCACCGCGAGCACCCCGCCGGTCAGGAAGGCGGCGACGGCGCGCAGGTTCCATCCGGAGGTGTACCAGTACCGCCCGCCGGGTGTGTACAGGCCGGGCAGGTCCAGGGCGGTGCGGCGGACGATCCAGTAGTCGGCGATGAGGATCCCGGCGACGGTGCCGAGCAGTCCGCCGACCAGCCCGAGCCAGGTGAAGATGTACAGCTCGGGTGTCTCGGTGAGCTTCCACGGCATGATCAGCACGCCGACCACACCGGTGATCAGCGCGCCGGTGCGGAAGCTGATCAGCCGTGGCGCCAGGTTCGCCAGGTCGTACGCCGGTGACACCACGTTCGCCGCGATGTTCACCGAGATGGTGGCGACGAGCACCGTCACCAGGGCGAAGAGCAGCCCGAAGACGTTGTCCGTCCTCCCGGCGAGTGCGACGGGGTCCCACACCGGGGCCCCGTACACCGCCTGGCTGCCGGAGGTGACGAACACGGACAGCAGCGCGAACAGCGTCATGGTGGTGGGCAGTCCGAGGGTCTGGCCCCACACCTGGGCGCGCTGGCCCGCGCCGAAGCGGGTGAAGTCGGGGATGTTCAGGCTCAGGGTCGACCAGAACGCGATCATGCCCATGAGGGCCGGGAAGAACACCGGCCAGAAGTCGGCGCCCCAGCCCAGCTTCGAGGGCTGGTCGAGCAGTGGTCCGAGACCGCCGGCCTTGTTCGCGATCCAGACCAGCAGCACCAGCGCGCCCACGATGACGAACGGCGCGGCCCAGTTCTCGAACCGGCGCAGGGTCTCCATTCCCCTGTGGATGATGGCCAGTTCGAGGGCCCAGAACAGCACGAAGCACACCCACAGCGTCCACGGCTGGCCGCCGACCTCGGACGCCTCGGCCCAGCCGCCGAACAGCTTGCCGAGCAGCACGAAGATGCCCTGGCCGCCGATCCAGGTCTGGATGCCGAACCAGGCGCACGCCACCCCGGCCCGGATCAGCGCCGGCAGGTTGGCGCCGCGCAGCCCGAACGAGGCACGGGCCAGCACGGGGAAGGGGATGCCGTACTTGGGGCCGGCGTGACCGGTCAGCAGCATCGGCGCGAGCACGATGACGTTGGCGAGCGCGATGGTGAACACGGCCTGTTTCCAGTCCATGCCCAGTGCGACGAGACCGGAGGCGAGCAGCCAGGAGGGGATGTTGTGCGCCATCCCGACCCACAGGGCGGTGAAGTTGTACGTCGTCCAGCGGCGGCGGGCCAGCGGGACGGGAAGCAGGTCGTCGTTGACGAAGCGGCTGTCGGTGGGGGTGGTGCCCGGCGGGAGCTCGACGCGTCCCGCCGGGTCGGGTATGGGTGGGTCGGACGGCGTGGGCGGGACGGTCGCGGTCATGGGCGTGCCCCTTCGGCGAGGGTTACGGGTGGAGTGCCGGGATGATCTCCGCGCCGTACGCGTCGATCGTCGTCTCCTGCGCGTCGTGCATGTCGTACACGGCGAACTGGTCCACGCCCAGCTCCCGCAGTGCCCGCAGCTTCTCGATGTGCGCCTCGGCCGGGCCGAGCAGGCAGAACCGGTCGACGATCTCGTCGGGGACGAAGTCCGTGGACGGGTTGCCGGCCCGCCCGTGGTGGCTGTAGTCGTAGCCGTGCCGTTCCTTGATGTACGACGTCAGCGCCTCGGGGACCAGGCCGGAGTGCTCGCCGTAGCGGGCGACCAGGTCGGCGACGTGGTTGCCGACCATGCCGCCGAACCAGCGGCACTGCTCGCGGGCGTGCGCCAGGTCGTCGCCGACGTACGCGGGGGCGGCGACGCAGACGGTGACGGACGCGGGGTCGCGTCCCGCCTCCGCGGCGGCGGCGCGCACGGCCTTCACCATCCACTCGGTCAGGTACGGGTCGGCGAGCTGGAGGATGAAGCCGTCGGCCTTGCGTCCGGCGAGGGCGAGCGCCTTCGGCCCGTACGCGGCCATCCAGACGGGCAGCTCGCCGTCCCGCACCCACGGGATCCGCAGCGGCTGCCCGTCGACCTCGGCCTCGCGTCCCTCGGCGAGGTCGCGGATCGCGTCGATCGCCTCGCCGAGGCGGGCCAGGGTGCCCGGTCTGCGTCCGGCGACGCGCATCGCGGAGTCGCCGCGGCCGATGCCGCAGACGGTGCGGTTGCCGTACATGTCGTTGAGGGTGGCGAAGGTGGAGGCGGTGACCTCCCAGGTGCGGGTGCCCGGGTTGGTGACCATCGGGCCGACCTTCAGTTTCGTGGTGTTGGCCAGGATCTGGCTGTAGATCACGAAGGGCTCCTGCCACAGTACGGCGGAGTCGAAGGTCCAGCCGTGGGTGAAGCCGTTGCGCTCGGCGCGCTTCATCAGGCTGACGACCCGTGAGGCCGGCGGGTCGGTCTGCAGGACGAGTCCGAAGTCCATGCGCGGCTCTCCTAGGTGAGGTACTGGCAGGTGGAGCGCGGGGTGTAGACGCCGTGGCCGGCGCGCCCGGTGTACTCCCGGTCGGTGATGACGGGGACACCGCGCGAGAGGACGGTCTCGACGCGTCCGGTGACCCGCTTGCCCTCGTAGGCCGAGTAGTCGACGTTCATGTGGTGGGTGCCGGCGGACATGACCTGCTCGGCGCCCGGGTCGTAGACGACGACGTCGGCGTCGGCGCCGGGCGCGATGGTGCCCTTCTTCGGGTACAGGCCGAACATCCGGGCCGGGGTGGCGCAGGCGATCTCGATCCAGCGGCGGCGGGAGATGTGTCCGTCGAGGACGGCCTGGTGGAGCAGGTCCATGCGGTTCTCCACGCCGGGGAGACCGTTGGGGATCTTGGAGAAGTCGCCCCGGCCGAGCTCCTTCTGGCCCGTGAAGCAGAAGGGGCAGTGGTCGGTGGAGACCACCTGGAGGTCGTTGGTGCGCAGGCCCCGCCACAGCGCCGCCTGGTGTTCCTTCGGCCTGAGCGGGGTGCTGCACACGTACTTGGCGCCCTCGAAGCCGGGCTCGGCGAGGTTGTCGGTGGAGAGGAACAGGTACTGCGGGCAGGTCTCGCCGAAGACGTTCAGTCCCTCGTCGCGGGCGCGTGCCAGTTCGGCGACCGCCTCCGTCGCGGAGACGTGCACCACGTACAGCGGCGCGCCGGCGACCTGGGCGAGCCGGATGGCGCGGTGGGTGGCCTCGGCCTCCAGGAGGGCCTTGCGGACCTCGCCGTGGTACCGGGGGTCGGTCTCGCCGCGGGCGAGGGCCTGTTCGACGAGCACGTCGATGGCGATGCCGTTCTCGGCGTGCATCATGATCAGCCCGCCGTTCTCGGCGGAGCGCTGCATGGCGCGCAGGATCTGGCCGTCGTCGGAGTAGAAGACACCCGGATACGCCATGAACTGCTTGAACGACGTGACGCCCTCTTCCACCAGAAGGTCCATTTCCTTCAGGGTCTCGGCGTTGACGTCCGAGACGATCATGTGGAAGCCGTAGTCGATGGCGCAGGTGCCCTCGGCCTTGGCGTGCCAGTCGTCCAGGCCCTGGCGCAGGGACCGGCCGACGCTCTGCACGGCGAAGTCGACGACGGTGGTGGTACCGCCCCAGGCGGCGGCCCGGGTGCCGGTCTCGAAGGTGTCGGAGGCGAAGGTGCCGCCGAACGGCAGCTCCATGTGGGTGTGCGCGTCGACCCCGCCCGGGATGACGTACTTGCCGGTGGCGTCGATGGTCCGGTCGGCGGTGAAGGCGTCGGCGGCCGGGCTGGCGGAGGCGGCGAGGGCGGCGATCCGGCCGTCCTCGATCAGGACGTCGGCGTGGATCTCGTCGGAGGCGGTGATGACGAGGCCACCACGGATGACGGTGCGGCTGCTCATGGTGCTCCCTCTCTACGAGCGTGACGAGCTCTGCGAGCCGGTGCTACGACGTGCTCCTCAGGGCGCGCTCGAGGATCCCGGCACCCTCCTCGGCCTCCGCGACGTTGAGGGACAGCGGCGGGGCGACGCGCAGGGCGCTGGTGTTGTGGCCGCCCCCCTTGCCGATGAGCAGGCCGCCCGCGCGGGCCGCCTCCAGGACGGCGGACGCGGCCGCCGGGTCGGCCTCGTCGGTGCCGGGTTTCGCCAGCTCGATGCCGATCATCAGCCCGCGCCCGCGGACCTCGCGTACGGCGGGGGCGGGGGCGG
>NZ_NCTE01000157.1 GCF_002114215.1 Streptomyces sp. 13-12-16
CGGAGCCGGCGGCCGAGCGGTTCGGCCGCTCCCTGGGCGCCGCCCTGGCCCCCGGGGAGCGGCGGCACCTCGCCACCGCCCTGCGGCGGACCGCGGTGCGCCCCGCCCCGGAGACCGCCGCCCTCACCGAGACCTTCCTTACCGCCGTACTGAGCACGGAGGACTGACACAGGTATGGCCGAGAACTATCCCCTCGTCGAGCAACGGGAGTACCGGCGGCCGGAGAAGCGCGTCGGCTGGCTGAACAAGCGCAGCGTGCGCGACGAGGACGAACTGCCCCTGATCGCCGCGCACCAGGTGCGCGTCTTCCGGGTCGGCGAGGAGTACGTCGAGGACCCCGGGCACCTGCGGCCCGACGACCCGCTGGTGACCGGGGCGAGCTCCGTCACGGTCGTCGACCGGCGGGTCGAGGTCCCGGTCGTGGTGGAGACCCGCATCCCGTCCGCCGAGGCGGGCGACTTCACCGTACGGACGACCTTCTACTGCACGGTGACGGACGCCTGCGCCGTCGTGCGCGACGGCGTCACCGACATCGAGGCCCTGCTGCTCGGCCATCTGCGCGAGGTCCCCGGGCTCACCGAGGACGGCAGCGACCTGCCGATCGTCGACTCGGACGCCGTACGGGAACGGATCGACGCCCGGCTGACCGCGTACCACGAGATGCGGCCCGCCCCGCTGTCCGGGCTGCGGGCCCGGCACGGACTGGTCGAGGTCCTCACCCCGGCGGAACTCGCCGAGGACATCGCCAAGCTCCAGGAGGAGCGCCGGCAGCGGGAACGCGACCGGATCAGGCAGGAGTGGGAGCAGGAGTCCGCCCTCAAGCGCTCCTGGCTGGAGACCGAACTGGAGCTGAAGCGCGAGGAGCTGCGCAACACCAGCGCGCTGCGCAAGGAGCGCAACCGGCAGGAGGAGGAGCTGGAGAAGGAGTACGGCCGGCAGAAGCACGAGACGCTGCTCTCCCGGTTCCGGCGCGAGTCCGGCGCCGAGGACCAGCGGCACGAGCTGGCGCAGCGGGCCGAGCTCAACCGCTTCAACCGGGACCAGCTCAGGGAGGACGTCCGGCTGATCGGCGCCGACCCGATCCTCGCCGACTTCAACGCCTGGCGGCAGGGCGACATCAGCGCCGACGAGCTGTCCCGGCGGCTGCACGCGGACGACGAACGCCGGGCCGAGCTCACCGACCGGCGCCGGCGGGCCGAGCTGGAGGACGAGCTGACGCGGCGCGGCTTCGACCGGGACGAGGTGCGCTGGCAGGTGGAGCAGGACGACCGGCGCAAGGAACTCGAACGCCGGGCGGCGCGCGAGGAGGAGGCCGCGCGGCAGCGCGAGGAGAGCCGCCGCTGGGACCTCAAGCACCAGGACCGGGTGCAGGCCCGCCAGGAGGCCCGCGAGGACGCCCACCAGCTGCACCGGGACCGTCACGAGCTGAACCAGCAGGGGCTCGCCGCCTGGACCCAGCTGAGCAAGCAGGCCTTCGAGCGCGGGCTCTTCGACGGCCAGCTCAGCGACCCCGGCGCACACATCAACCGGATCCAGGACATCTCGTACGACGGGGACCGGCCGGCGGCGGAGCGCGGCACCGCCCGGGAGGTCCCGGGCGCCGCCCACCGGAGCATCCCGCAGGGCGAACCCGCCGGCTTCGACGAGGACGACGCCGACCTGGACCTCGGAGGCACCGACTCGGAGGCGAACCTTGGCCACTGACACACCCCTGCGCCTCGCCGACAGCGCGCCCTACGACGACGGCCCGGCCGCCGGCCGCCCCGTCCCCGTGCCGGCCACCGGCCCCGGGACGCGGCTGCGCCGCCTGATCGGCATCGACGAGGCCCTGCTGTCCTGGGTGCCGGAGGAGCGCACCCGCTACACCTGGTACGGCGCGCTCGTCCTCAACACCGCGCTGCTCGGCGCCCTGTCCATGTCGCTGGCGCTCGGCAGCTTCCGCTCCGACCTGCCGATGGTGGCGGTGCTCGGGGTCGCCGCGGTCTGGTTCTGGGTGGTGCTGGCCATGGACAGCTGGCTGGTGTCCAGCACCCACGGCACCACGGTCAAGAAGTGGTCCCTGGTGCTGCGGCTGTTCCTGTCGGTGCTCCTCGGCCTGTTCATCGCCGAACCGATCCTCTTCCAGATCTTCGACAAGGAGATCCGCCAGGAGATATCCGTCGGCAACGAACAGAAGGTGGCCGACTACCGGGGCAGGCTCGTCGCCTGCAACCCCACCGGCGGCGAGTCCACCGCCGGCCGCCCGGAGTGCGCCCGCTACCAGCTCAAGGTGGCCGGCTCCCCGGCCGAGCTGGCGGAGCAGATCAAGAGCAACGAGGCCGGCATGAAGACCCTGCAGAGCCGGGTCACCGAGATCAACAAGACCCTCGACGGCAAGATGGCCACCGAGCAGCGGGAGTGCGGCCGGGACCACTGGATCCGCAAGGGCGGCGGCTGGGACGTCACCATCACCTGCGAGCGGGCCCGCAAGGACTCCTCCTCCTACCGCACGACCAGCAAGATCGACACGTACGAGAAGCAGCTCGCGGGCATGCGGGACAAGGCGGAGACCCTGGAGAGCAGGAAGAACCGGGCCGCCGACGCCTACCAGCCCCTGCTGCAGGAGGCCATCGACACCAAGACCCGCCAGCGGGCCGAGGGCCTCGACTCGGAGGGCATCCTCACCCGCGCGCACGCCCTGCGCACCGTCGCGGACTCCGACGGCTTCGCCCTCTTCATCACCGTCGTCCTGCACCTGCTGCTGCTCTCCCTGGACGCCCTCCCGGTCCTCGCCAAGTTCATGAGCGGCGCCACGATGTACGACCGTCTCCTCGGCTCCCGCTTCGACGCGAGCCGCCGGCTGCACACGGAGGAACTCCAGGTGCAGCAGGCGTGCGTGCGCATGGAGCACGAGGTGCGCCGGCACCGGGTGGAGCAGGAGACGAAGGAGCGCATGCGCCGCACGGAGCACGCGTACCAGCGGGCGCAGGCGGAACGGGCGGTGCGGGAGCGGACGGAACTGGAGGAGCGGATGGAGCGGATCATGCGGACGAGGAGGGTCTGAGCACACGGCCGGAGCGGGTCCGGGGCGTGCCGCCGAGGAGGCGCGCCCCGGACGTCGTGCCGCCGGTGGTCAGGGCTTGCGGCCCACACCGCAGTAGGCGTCCACGGCCGCCGCCGCGTCGTCGCCGTCCCCGTCCGGCCGCCACTCCGGCACCCGTACGACGCCCGGCTCCACCAGTTCCAGCCCGTCGAAGAACCCGGTGATCTCCTCGACGCTCCGCACGTGGTACGGCACGGCACCGCTCGAGTTGTACGCGTTCGAGGCCGCGATCATGCCCTCGCTGGTGGCCGTACTGTCGCTGATCACCAGGTGGCTGCCCGAGGGGAGCCCCGCCAGGAGCCGGCGCACCAGGTCACGGGCCTGCCCGTAGTCGGAGACGTGACCGAGCGTGTTGAGGATCATCAGGGCGACCGGCCGGGACAGGTCGAGCGTCCCGGCGGCGGCCCGCAGCACGGCCTCCGGGTCGTACAGGTCGGCGTCGAGGTACGCCGTCCTTCCCTCGGGCGTGCTGGTGAGCAGGGCGTTCGCGTGGGCGAGGACGATCGGGTCGTTGTCGACGTACACGATCCGGGAGTCCGGGGCGACGCGCTGGGCCACCTCGTGCGTGTTGTCGGCGGTCGGCAGCCCCGTACCCACGTCCAGGAACTGCCGTACGCCCTGCTCGCCGGCGAGGTACCGTACGGCCCGCCCCAGGAACCGTCGGCTGGTGTGCGCCACGTCCACCAGCCCGGGGAAGATCCCCTTGATCTGGTCGCCTATCTCCCGGTCGACCTCGTAGTGGTCCTTCCCGCCGACGAAGTAGTTCCAGAACCGCGCCGAGTGCGGCTTGGTCGTGTCGATCCGGGCACGTATCGCGAAACCGGAGCTGTCCTGGGTGATGTCCTCGGACACGGGCGAACCTCCTGGGGTGGGCGGACAAGGGCCGGCTCCCCAATCTAGGCGAACGGGCTTGTGAACACCGGAAGTTCACGCGGACATGATCACTGCTCCGGCGTGGTCCCCGGCCTCTTCCCCGGGCGGCCGCACGGACCGGCCGGCGTCTGGTGTCCGTGACCACGGCTGCGTAGGTTGACGGGTGGGCGTCGGGTGACGAGGGACGGGGGCCGATGTGGAGCCGGACGACGGATTCGTCCTGATGGACAACACCACGATCTTCGGGGCCCGCAGGGCCTACGGAGCGGATTCCGCGCCACCCTCCGTCGTCGACCTGCGCTCGCTGATGGACGTCCTGGAGGCCGTCGTCCTCATCGAGGGGTTCACCGTCGACAACTCCAGCAGGGACACCCACGTCGACTGGCCCGAGCTGTACCGCATCAGCCGCGCGAACGGCCACTTCTTCAGGGAGACCTCCCTCGTCGCCGACGGGGGCGAGCTGCACGCCGAGCTGCTCGGGAACAGCGCGGCGCACGTGCTGGGCCTGGTGCGGTCGGGCCGGCTGCTCCGGGACCTCGGGTTCATCGCCGACTCGGACGACATCCGGGTCCTGCCGCCGCTCTACCGGGACTCGGCGCAGTTCGTGGAGCTGACGCTGCGGGGGGTCGACCGGGCGCACGAGGAGACCGTCGCACGGGAGCTGAACGATCTGGCCCGCGTCCTCGACGGGAACGGCGAGGTCGTCCGCGGTCTGGCCCACTTCGCCTTCCGCGGCTTCTACTACCAGGGGCTGGCCCACGCGGCCGGCGTCCCGTACATGCCGCACACCTGGCGTTCGAAACTGATCGAGAACCGGCTCAGGCCACGGAGCGTCCGCTTCAGGGATCTGGTGATGGACAGGGTGGGCCTGATCAGGGGCGGGATGCGCGACCGGGTCAACGGCGAGCTCGGCGGCGCCGCGATCTCGGCGGACTTCCCGCTCATCGCCTCGTACGTCGTCGGTCAGTGCGACAGCCGGGCAGCCCTCCTGGCGACCGCGGTCGAGGTCCGCCGCAGCGCCGGGGCGACCGCCCTGCGGAAGTGGATCCACGGCATCGAGGACAAGCTCCGCAACCAGGAGGACCTCGTCGCCATCAGGGCGGCCCAGGAGGAACTGAGCACCCTCGTCCACGAGACCGAACGCGAACTGGGCCTGAGCCGGGCCGAGAAGCAGCAGGTCACCCTCACCCTGGGGGTGCCCATGTTCTCGGCCGAGACGACGACCGCCCTCCCCGCGCGCTCCCGCCGCCCGCGCCTGATGTGGCCCCGCCGCCCCCATCTGGTGTTCCTCCGGGAACTGGCCCGCGAGTCCGCCCGCCTGGCCCCCTTCGACGTCGCCTTCCGGCGCCTCGGCTGACACAGGCGTGCGGGGGG
>NZ_NCTE01001476.1 GCF_002114215.1 Streptomyces sp. 13-12-16
GTCCGCCGGGGGCCGGCCGGAGGCGGGGGCGCCGGTCTTGAGGCCGCCGGGTTCGGGGCCGTCGGTGCCGGAGCCGGGAGTCTGGGACGGCAGCACTGTCATCGTGTCGCGGCCTCCTCGACCCGCTCGGACGCCTCGTCGCACCGGGCGGTGCGCGGCAGGTCGTCGCGGGACAGCGCCCACCACGCCGTCAGGCCCAGGGCCACGCCGGTCAGGACGGTCGAGGGGCCGCCGATGTCGCCGTAGACGAAGTCGGTGAGCAGCCAGAGCAGCAGGCCGACGGCGACGAGCGCGCAGTCGAGGCCGGGGCCCCGGCGGCGGGCCCGCAGCAGCCGCCGCAGTGCGCACACCAGCAGCGCGAGCCAGCCCCCGGCGAGCGTCAGCAGCCCGATCAGACCCTGCTCGCTCAGCACCAGCAGGTACATGCTGTGCGGCGACAGCAGCGCCTGCCTGTGGTACTCCTCGCCCGCGCCCGCGATGTCGCTGCCCGAGGACAGCGCCAGGGTGGCGTGCCCGTCGCGGTACTCGGGGAAGTTCTTCAGCCCCACCCCGGTCCACGGGTGCTCGCGCCACATGCCGGTCGCCGCCGCCCACAGGGTGTACCGGTCGACGACGGACTGGTCGGGCGCGTCGGTGACCTCCGTGATGCTGTCGATCCGCTCCTGCAGCATCGCCGTACCGACCCCGAACCCGCCCATCAGCACGACCCCCG
>NZ_NCTE01001477.1:0-431 GCF_002114215.1 Streptomyces sp. 13-12-16
GGCCGGCCGTCGCCGGGTGCTCAGCCGCTACGGCTGGGCGCGGGTCGCCGCCGCCACCGAGGCGGCGTACTGCGAGGTCCTCGACGCCGAGCCCGCCGCGACCGGAACCGGCTGAACCGCCGACGTCCGACGTTGGAAGGAGGTGCGGGTGCCGCCGCCGTCCCCCCGAGGCGGTGCGCCCGAGACGCCATGACCGAAGACTCCGCCCTGGAAGCCGCCCAATTGCACTGCCGGTCGCTCCAGGAGGCCCTCGACGGCTTCCGCCGAAGCGGCCTGCCCCGGATCGCCGACTGGGGCGGACGCCTCGCCGCCGTGCTCACCGACGGCGGACGGCTGCTGGCCGCCGGCAACGGCGGCAGCGCCGCCCAGGCCCAGCACCTGACCGCCGAGCTGGTCGGCCGCTACCGGCGGGGGGGGGGCGCCCCTTCCGC
>NZ_NCTE01001477.1:600-1107 GCF_002114215.1 Streptomyces sp. 13-12-16
CTACGCCCGCCAGGTGACCGCCCACGGGCGTCCCGGCGACGTGCTGGTGCTGCTGTCCACCTCGGGACGCAGCGCCAATCTGATCGCGGCGGCGGTGACGGGCCGGCGGGCCGGGCTGCGGGTCTGGGCGCTCACCGGGCCCGGTCCGAACCCGCTGGCGGAGGCCGCGGACGAGGCACTGTGCGTGGCGGCGGGCAGCACCGCGACCGTCCAGGAGACGCATCTGGTCGCCGTACACCTGCTCTGCGAGTGTTTCGACGCCGCCGTGGCCGCGCCCCTCGCGCGGAGTGCGGCGGCCGTCCCCGGGAGGATGTCATGACCGGTCCGAAGCCGCTGGTGGTGGTGGGGGACGTCCTGCTCGACGAGGACATCGAGGGGGTCGCGACCCGGCTGGCCCCGGACGCGCCCGCCCCGGTCGTCGACGTCACCGGTGACCGTCGGCATCCGGGCGGGGCCGGGCTGACCGCCGCGCTCGCGGCCCGCGGCGGCCGGGAGGTGGTGCTGGTG
>NZ_NCTE01001478.1:0-365 GCF_002114215.1 Streptomyces sp. 13-12-16
GGCGGGGGCGGGGGCGGTCGTGGCGGCACGGGGCGCCGGGGTGCTCGCCGTCCGGGGGTGTGGGGACGGTGACGAGGGTGCCGGGCTCTCCCGTACCGGTTCCGCCGGCTTCTCCCTCTCCTTCTTCTCCTCCTCGGGGAACACCACGTCCGAGCACGAGTAGTACGTGTCCGGGGTGCTGCTGTTCTCCCACACCGTGTACAGCACATGACGTCCCGTCCGGTCCGACGGCAGGGTCACCCGGAACCGGTGGGCGCCGTCGGTCAGTGCCGGGTCCGTCACCTCGGCGAACGGCTCCTCGGGCAGGTCGGCCCAGGTGAGCGGTTTCGCCGGGTCGTAGCCGGGCTCCGTCAGGTACATCCGGA
>NZ_NCTE01001478.1:505-753 GCF_002114215.1 Streptomyces sp. 13-12-16
ACGTGCCGGTGTGCGGGATCGTCGAGACGTACGTCATCGGCAGCGCCCCACCGGGTCCCACCCGGGTCGCCGGCCAGTCCGTACGGGCCAGGTCGAGCCCCCGGTAGGCGGGCAGGCCCCCGCTGCACAGGCGCCCGTCGGGGATCCGCTGCCGGTCCCGGCCGGCGACGCCCGCCACCCGCAGGTCGTCCCACGCCGTGAACGGAGCGCCGTTCGCGGCGACGGCGGCACGGCAGGCCGCCGACCCC
>NZ_NCTE01001479.1 GCF_002114215.1 Streptomyces sp. 13-12-16
CTCCTCGACGAGCTGGGCCTGGCCCGGGCCACCCCGGCCTCGCTGATGGCCCGCTGGGCGGACGCGGCCGACGACACCCGGGCGCTCGGCGGACGCGTCACCGCCATACTGGGCGCCGGCCCACGTGGCCCGGTCACCGCCGACCTCGCCGCCGACGGACCGCATCTGCTGGTCGAGGGGCCGCCCGGCAGCGGTCGTACGGAACTGCTGCGGGCGGTCGTCGCCTCGCTGGCCGCAGCCGAGCGTCCCGACCGGCTGGGCATCGTGCTGGTCGACGGCCGGGGTGTGCCCACGACGGGCGACGCGCCCGGCGAGGGCCTGCGCGTCTGTACGGACGTACCGCATGTCACCACGCATCTGTGCGCCAACGACCCGGTGCGGATGCGGGAGTTCGCGCAGTCCCTGAGCGCCGAGCTGAAGCGGCGCGCGGAGCTGCTGGGCCGGTCGGACTTCGCGGAGTGGCACACCGGGCGGGAGCTGTCGGACCGTATGGTCGCCCAGCGCACGGCGGTCGCGTCCCGCGCGGAGCAGAACGGGGACCTCGACACCCCGCCCAGTTCGACGCTGCGGCTGCGGCCGGGGGCGGACCGGCGCAAGACGGGGGCCGCGCCGCCGCTGCCCCGGCTGGTGGTGGTCGTGGACGATCTGGACGCGCTGGTCTCCCCCGCGCTCGGTTCGCCGGGGCGGCCCGCCGCCGGATCGGTGATGCGGGCGCTGGAGGCGGTGGCGCGGGACGGTGAGCGGCTGGGCGTGCACCTGGTGGTGGCCACCGGGCCCTGCGCCCGTACGGCGCAGAGCGAGCCGGTGCGACAGGCGTCCCTGCGGGTCGCGCTCGACGCGGTGGTGCCGGGGGGCGGGCCGGAG
>NZ_NCTE01001480.1:0-392 GCF_002114215.1 Streptomyces sp. 13-12-16
CAGCGCGGCCTCCAGCCGCGAGCGCTCCGCGACGGCCGACGACACGTCGCCCGGCCCGGCCCGGTCGGGCAGCTCGCCCACCGGGCGCTCCCCCCACCAGCGGCGCCGGGCCGAACGGGCCGCCATCCGCACCAGCACCTGGCGCACATACGCCTCCGGGGCCTGCTCGGCGACCCTCGGCCAGACGAACCACAGCTTCACCAGGGCCTCCTGGACGAGGTCCTCGGCGCGCTGCCGGTCACCGCCGGTGAGCAGCCGCGCGACATGGAGCAGCGCCGACCAGCGGGCAGCCACGAACTCGTCGAAGCCGTCCACCCGAAACCGCTCCATCCCCACCGCCCCGTGTCCGAACAACCCCTTACACCTGAGACAAAGACTCATGACCCGGCGAA
>NZ_NCTE01001480.1:688-2937 GCF_002114215.1 Streptomyces sp. 13-12-16
GGCGGCGGGCTGGACGGCTGCGGCGAGGTGGCGGGCGAGACCGGGGACCCGGCCCGCCCGGCGCCCTGCTCGGGACGGAGCGCGCCGGGGTCGCCGGACGTCGGTTCGGCACCCGCGTTCAGCTGCTCCAGCCGGGCCTTCAGCAGCCCGGTCGCCGGAACCCGGTCGGCGTGCGAACGCTCGTACGCCAGCAGCTCCTCGACCTCGCCCGCGGACAGCGAGCGGATCCGGCTCTCCAGGCCGCCGATGGGCAGATGGTCGTAATCGGGCAGCGGCAGGGCGTTGCGGGCGGGATCTGCCATGGTTCTCACTTCCCTGGTGTACGACGTTGCGTGGCCGTCGACGGCAGGCCGACGGGGAGCGGGACGGTCAGCGGCCGCCCGGCCCGCCGCTGCCGAACGCCCCGCTGCCGCCCTCGTCCCAACGGGGCCGCTCCTGCGACGCGCTCGTGCGGCTGCCGGCGTTGCCGTGGCCCTTCAGCTCGTGCGGCAGCAGCCGCTCATCGCTTCCGGGCACCTCCTCCGGCTCCCGACGCTCCCGTGTCTCCCGGACCGGGCCCCCCTCGGGCATCCGGGGCTGTTCCTCCGGGCCGGGCCGGTGCACCTCGCCCTTTCTGACCCGGCGGCTGCCGAGGACGAACATGCCGATCAGCAGTGCCACGACCACCACACCAGCCACCACGAGCCCCGCACCGAGGGCGCCGCGGCCCGCGGCGAGGTCGGCCGTTTCCATCCACGCGGTGTTCATCATGGCCCGCGAGTACCCCCGGTCCCGTCCACCAACCCGCCCACCTCACGGCGCCGCACGGGTGGCCGGCACGGAACCTCCGCGCACCGGGCGGAACCCTTGCGGGCACCGGGTTTGACCGCCGGGAGGGCGGCTACCCGCGCGATGTGACGACGACATCCCAGGAAGAGCTGTTCCGGTTCCTGGAGGACCGTTTCGCGTGCGCCCAGGCATGCACCGAATGCGCGCGGTCCTGCGCGACGCGGGCGAGCCTCGTGGACCCGGACGGCACCGAGAACCAGGAACTCGTACGACGCAAGGGCATCCTGTGCGCGGAGGTCTGCGACGCGACCTGCCGGGTGCTGTCCGAGCAGAACCAGGTGGACGAGGCGACCATCCGCGTCCAGGTGGAGTGGTGCCGCCAGGTGTGCCTGGAGAGCGCGCAGGTGTTCGACGGTTACTCCGGGGCGGAACAGACCGCACAGGCCTGCCGCGCCTGCGCACGGGCCTGCACGGAGTTCCTCGCCACTCTGAACTGACCCGCCGGTGGGCGAAACGGACCGGACGTCGCGGCACCGTACAAACTCGGGCGACTTGTCGCCATACTGGACGAGCCAGGGGAGGGCGGGGCGGACTGCGACGGGGGCGGGCGAAGGAGATGGGGGACAGCAGGCTGATCCACGGCCGGTACCGGCTGATCGACCGGATCGGACGCGGCGGCATGGGGGAGGTGTGGCGGGCGCGGGACGAGTCGCTGGGGCGGCAGGTCGCCGTGAAGTGCCTCAAACCCGTCGGCCCGCAGCAGGACCGGTCGTTCGGCCGGGTGCTGCGCGAGCGGTTCCGCCGGGAGGCCCGGGTGGCCGCGGCGCTGCAGCACCGGGGGATCACCGTCGTACACGACTTCGGGGAGTCCGAGGGCGTGCTCTACCTGGTGATGGAGCTGCTCCAGGGCCGCGACCTCAGCCGGCTCCTGGAGGACAACAAGCAGCACCCGCTGCCGGTCGACGAGGTGGTGGAGGTCGCCGAGCAGGTCGCCGCGGCCCTCGCCTACACCCACGACCAGGGCGTCGTGCACCGGGACCTCAAGCCCGCCAACATCGTGCGGCTGGACGACGGCACGGTGAAGATCTGCGACTTCGGCATAGCCCGCCTCGGCCACGACATCGGCTTCACGTCCCGGCTGACCGGCACCGGCGTCGCCATGGGCACCCCGCACTACATGTCGCCGGAGCAGATCAGCGGCTCGGAGGTGGACCGGCGCAGCGACCTGTACTCCTTCGGCTGCGTGCTGTACGAGATCGCCACCGGTGTGCCGCCGTTCGACCTCGACGACGCCTGGGCGGTCCTCGTCGGCCACCGCGACACCCCGCCCCGTCCGCCGCGCGGCCACCGCGCCGAACTGCCCGAGCGGCTGGAGCGCATCATCCTGGACCTGCTGGCCAAGGAGCCCGGCGGGCGGCCGGACAGCGCCCGTGAACTGGCCCGCCGGGTCGGCGCGTTGCGGGCGGCGCCGGCCGCGGTGG
>NZ_NCTE01001481.1 GCF_002114215.1 Streptomyces sp. 13-12-16
GGCCCGCTGCGCGACCGTACCGTCGTGGTCACGGGCGCCGCACGCGGGGTCGGCGCCGCCCTGGCCCGCGACCTCGCCGGGCGCGGCGCCCGGATCGCGCTGCTCGGTCACGAGAGGGCAGGGCTGGAAGCGGTGGCGGAGAGCCTGCCCACGCGGGCGTGGGTGTGCGAGCTCGACGTCACCGACGAGGCCGCGCTGGAGCGGGCCGCCGAACGGGTCAGGACACACCTCGGCACCCCCTCCGCCGTGGTGGCCAACGCCGGCATCGCGGAGGGCGGCCCGTTCGTCACCTCGGACCCGGCCCTGTGGCGCCGCGTGATCGACGTCAACCTCACCGGCAGCGCGGCCACCGCCCGCGCCTTCCTGCCGGACCTGCTGGCGACGAAGGGCTACCACCTCCAGGTCGCCTCGCTGGCCTCGATCGGCGCCGCCCCGATGATGAGCGCCTACTGCGCCTCCAAGGCGGGCGTGGAGGCCTTCGCCCACTCCCTGCGCGCCGAGGTGGCGCACCACGGTGTCGCCGTCGGCATCGGCTACCTGAACTGGACCGACACCGACATGATCCGCGACGCGGACCGCCACCCCGTGCTGCGGGAGCTGCGCGGCCACATGCCGCCGCCGGCCCGGCGCCTGTACCCGGCGGACCAGGTCGCCGCCCGGCTCGGAGCGGCGGTGGAACACCGCAGCACGGCCGTCTACGTGCCCCGTTGGCTGCGCCTGGCACAGGCGGCGCGCGCCGCGCTGCCCCCCGTGGTGCTGCGGGTGGCCCGTCACGAACTGGCCCGGCTGGAGGCCGAGGACCCCCTGCGGCACACCGGGCTCCTCGGCGCC
>NZ_NCTE01000158.1 GCF_002114215.1 Streptomyces sp. 13-12-16
CTGGGGCGGCACCGCGGGCAGGGTGGGCACGGGCGTGGGTACGGGTGTGACATTGCCGGGTGGCGCCGTGCCGTTCGGCGTGTGTGTCATGTGACCTCCCCCGTGGTCATCCCTCGCGGCAAGTATCGCCGCCGCGACCGACATGTGCACCGGCCTTGGCACGATCTTGATCCGATCGCAGCGCAACCGCCGAGAACCCCGCCCCCACCCTGCCCACGAACACGCCCGGGAAATCAGTTCGGTTCCCACACGGACGGGGGAGGCGGACGCTGGGGGTACCCCCTCCGGGGGAGGCACCCCGCAGGCGCCGGGCTGCGCGAACACCCCCGGCCCACACCAACGCCGGGGCACCCGTACCGCGCCGGGCCGCGCGACCCCACCCCCGGCCCACCCCGACGCGCCCGGCTGTCAGGCCTCGTAGTGCCCGCGCAGCCGCCCGTGCGCCTCCTGAGGAACGCCCAGTCGATCGAGCCCCAGCAGCCCCGCCCCCAGCACCGGACTCGTGGTGACCACCCGGGGGACCGCCTTCGGCGCCCGGACGGCGAGGAGGGCGTGAATACGGTCGTCGAGCCGGGGGTGCCGTGCCGCCAGCACCCCACCCCCCAACAGCACCGGCGTCTCCTCCTCCAGCAACCCCAGCCGCGTCAGCGCGACGACGGCCATCGTCACGATCTCCTCGGCCTGCCGGTCGACGATCGCCCCCGCCACCCCGTCCCCCTCCGCCGCCACGGCGAAAAGCACCGGAGTCAGCTCGTGCCGCCGAGCCGCGGGCACATGACCGAGGTGCAGCGCCTCGATCAGAGCGGGCATGTCGGGGAGCCCGAAGTGGGAAGGCAGGGCACGGGCCAGAGCGGTGGGCGCTCCCCGCCCGTCCCAGGCACGCGCCGCGTGCCACAGCGCCTCCTCGGCGAGCGCCCAGCCCCCGCCCCAGTCCCCGGAGATCCGCCCCACCGCCGGAAAGCGGGCCGTACGGCCGTCGGGAAGCATCCCCACGCAGTTGATGCCCGCCCCGCAGACGACGGCCACCCCCCGGGGCTCGGCCACCCCCGCCCGCAGGATCGCGAACGTGTCGTTGCGCACCTCGGCGCTCGCGCCCCAGCCCCGCTCCGCCAGCGCCGCCGCCAACCGCTCCTCCTCGACCGGGAGGTCCGCATTGGCCAGGCAGGCCGAGACGTGGGAGACGGCGGGGGTGCCGGCGGCGCCGAGCGCCCGGTCGACGGCCCCGGCGAGAGCGGACATCGCCGCCTCCAGACCCACGGCCGGCGGCCGGAACCCCTCCCCCCGCGCCGTCGCCAGCACCGTCCCGTCGTGGGCGACCACCGCCACGTCCGTCTTGCTGTTGCCGGCGTCGATGGCGAGGACGCCCGCGGTCAGGCCCACGCGAGGTGCTCCCGGTTGTGTGCGACGAGGTCGTCGGTGAGCCGGTCGGCGTACTCGTACTGGCCGATCAGGGGATGGGCCAGGAGCGCACGGAAGACCCGGTTCCGGCTGCCGTGCAGGGCCGCCTCCAGGGCCAGGTCCTCGTACGCGGTGACGTCGGCCATGAGGCCCGCGAACAGGGGTTCCACGGAGGGGACGGGGAGCGGGGCGGCGCCCTTCGGGCCCACCGCCGCCGGTACTTCGATCACCGCGTCGTCGGGGAGGAAGGGCAGCGTGCCGTTGTTGAGGGTGTTGACCACCTGGTGGGGGGAGCCCGCGCCGCGCAGGAGCGCCGCCGCCAGGTCCACGGCCGCCTCCGAGTAGTAGGCGCCGCCCCGTTGGGCCAGCAGCGCCGGTTTCCCGTCGAGCGCCGGGTCGGCGTAGAGGGCCAGGAGGCGGCGTTCCATGTCGGCCACCTCGGCCGCCCGGGAGGGCTTGGTGCGCTGTTCCCGTACGACCTCGTCGTGCGCGTAGAAGTAGCGCAGGTAGTAGGAGGGGATCACGCCCAGGCGGTCCAGGAGGGGGCGGGGGAGGCGGAGGTCGGCGGCGATCGTGTCGCCGTGGGCGGAGAGGAGGCGGGGGAGGACGTCCTCGCCCGCCGGGCCGCCCAGACGTACCGCCGTCTCCCAGGTGAGGTGGTTCAGGCCCACGTGGTCCAGGTGGATGGCGGTGGGGTCGGTGTCCAGGAGCGCCGCGAACTTGCGCTGGAGGCCGATGGCCACGTTGCACAGGCCCAGTGCCCTGTGGCCGGCCCGCAGCAGCGCCCGGGTGACGATGCCCACGGGGTTGGTGAAGTCGATGATCCAGGCGTCGGGGTTGGCCCGCCGTACGCGGTCGGCGATGTCCAGCACGACCGGGACCGTGCGCAGCGCCTTGGCCAGGCCGCCGGCGCCGGTCGTCTCCTGGCCCACGCAGCCGCACTCCAGGGGCCAGGTCTCGTCCTGCTGCCTGGCGGCCTGGCCGCCCACCCGGAGCTGGAGGAGGACCGCGTCCGCGCCGTCCACCGCCGCGTCCGGGTCGGTGGTGGTGGTGATGGTGCCGGGGTGGCCCTGACGGGCGAAGATGCGGCGGGACAGGGCGCCGATCAGCTCCAGGCGGTCCTCGGCCGGGTCGGTGAGGACCAGCTCGGTGACCGGGAGCGTGTCCCTCAGGCGGGCGAAGCCGTCGACGAGTTCGGGGGTGTAGGTCGAGCCTCCGCCGACCACGGTGAGTTTCATGTCTGTTATCCCTTCACTCCGGTGAGGGTGACGCCCTCCACGAACGCCTTCTGGGCGAAGAAGAACACGAGGATCACGGGGGCCATGACCAGTACGGTCGCCGCCATGGTGAGGTTCCAGTCGGTGTGGTGGGCGCCCTTGAAGGATTCCAGGCCGTAGGAGAGGGTCCAGGCGGCCGGGTTCTCCGAGGCGTAGATCTGCGGGCCGAAGTAGTCGTTCCAGGCGTAGAAGAACTGGAAGAGCGCCACGGCCGCTATGCCGGGCCTGGCCATGGGGAGTACGACCCTGAGGAGCGTGCGGAGTTCGCCGCAGCCGTCCACGCGGGCCGCGTCCAGGTACTCGTCGGGGATGGTGAGGAGGAACTGGCGCAGGAGGAAGATCGAGAAGGCGTCGCCGAACGCCATCGGGACGATCAGGGGCCAGAGGGTGCCGGAGAGGTCCAGCTGCTTCGCCCAGAACAGGTACATCGGGATGATGACCACCTGGGGCGGCAGCATCATCATCGAGATCACCAGCATGACCGACAGATTGCGGCCCCGGAAGCGGAACTTGGCGAGCGCGTACGCCACGGGGAGCGAGGACACGACCGTGAGCACGGTGCCGAGACCGGCGTAGAGCAGGGTGTTGCGCCACCAGGTGAGGAAGCCGGGCGTGTCCCACACCCTGCGGTAGTTGTCCCACTCCCAGGTGTCCGGCACCAGGTCGCGGGTGAGGGCCTGCTGGTCGCTCATCAGCGAGGTGAGGACGACGAAGACGAACGGCAGGGTGAAGAAGAGCGCGGCGGCCACGCCGAGCGCGTGGACGGCGATCCACTCCAGCAGGGCCCGGCGGCGTGCGGTGCGTCGCCCGGGCGGCGGCACGGCGAGGTGTACGGGTTCGACCAGCAGCCGGGTCATCGGTCACCTGCCTGGATCAGGCCGCCGCGACGGCGCATCAGCAGGGCCGTGCAGGCCATCGACAGGGCGAAGAGGACCAGGGCCACCACACAGGCCGCGCCGTAGTCGAAGCGCTGGAAGCCGAGGTTGTGGACGAGTTGGGGGAGGGTGAGCGTCGACTTGTCCGGGTAGCCCGGCTCGAACTGCTGGCCCGAGCCGCCGATGACTCCCGAGGCGACCTTTCCCGCCACCAGGGGCTGTGTGTAGTACTGCATCGTCTGGATCACGCCGGTGACCACGGCGAACAGGACGATGGGGGAGATGTTGGGGAGGGTGACGAAGCGGAAGCGCTGCCAGGGTGAGGCCCCGTCCAGCGCCGCCGCCTCGTACTGCTCCTTGGGGACGTTCAGCAGGGCGGCCATGAAGATGACCATCAGGTCGCCCACGCCCCAGAGCGCGAGGGCGGTCAGTGCCGGTTTGGACCAGGCGGCGTCCGTGAACCAGCCCGGCGCCGGCACACCCCATCCCTCCAGTACGGCGTTGACCGGGCCGGTACCGGGGTTGAGGAGGAAGACGAAGGCGAGCGTCGCGGCGACCGGCGGCGCCAGGTAGGGGAGGTAGAAGAGGGTGCGGAAGACGCCCGTGGCCGTCTTGATCCTGGTGATGAGCAGGCCGACGCCGAGGCCGAACACCACCCGGCAGGTCACCATGACCAGGACCAGCCAGAGGGTGTTGCGCAGGGCCGGCCAGAACATCGGATAGTCCTGGAAGACGTACGTCCAGTTGTCCGGGCCCCGGAACTCCGGGACGCCGAAACCGTCGTACTTCATCAGGGAGAAGTACACCGTGGAGACCAGCGGGTAGGCGAAGAAGACGCCGAAGCCGATGATCCACGGGGAGAGGAAGGCGAGCGTCCGGAGTGTCGAGGCGCGGCGTTTCGCGCGGAGCATGTGCGTGGACATGGGCGGCTACTTCGCCTGCTCGATGTCCCGGTCGATCTGCTCGGCGGTCTTCCTCAGGCCCGCCTTCAGGTCCTTCACCCTGCCGGACTCGTACTGGAAGCCGAAGTCCTGGAGCGTCGTCTGGTACGTGGAGCCGTTGACGGAGGCCGGCGGGGTGTTCGACTCGGGGTGCCGGGCGATGTCCAGGAAGGTCCTGAAGGCCGGGTCCGTCTTCAGGTCGGGGGACTTCAGGGCCTCGAAGGTGGAGGGCACGTTGCGGATGGCGTTGGCGAAGGAGACGACGGCCTCGGTGTCGGTCGTCATGTACTTCACCAGCTCCCACGCGGCGTTCTGCTTCTCGCTCTGCGGGGCGATGCCCATGATCGTGCCGGAGAGGAAGCCCTTGCCGTACTCGTCGGCCTCGTCGTCGGCGACGGGCAGGGGCGCGGTGCCGATCTCGAAGTCGACGCCGGCGTCCTTCGCCATGCCCAGGCGCCATTCGCCGTCGAGCTGCATGGCCACCTGACCGGTGTGGAAGGGGTGTTCGGCGCCCCACTCGTCACCGAAGGTGTTGCGGTACTTCTCCAGCCTGTCGAAGCCGCCGAGGTCGTCGACGAGCTTCTTCTGGTACGTGAACATCTCGGTGAAGGCGGGGTCCTCGGCGATGTTCGACCTGCCGTCGGCGTCGAAGTAGGCGTGGTCCCACTGGGACATGTAGTGGCCGACGACCGTCTCGTAGCCGTGGTAGTTCGGCATGAAGCCGAGCCGGTCGTAGGTGTCGCCCTTCGGCTCGGTGAGTTTCCGGGCCGTCTCGGCGAACTCGGACCAGGTCCTGGGGGGTTCGGTGATGCCCGCCGCCTCGAAGGCGTCCTTGTTGTAGTAGAGGCCGTAGGCGTCGCCGAGGAGGGGGAGGGCGCAGCGGACGCCCTCGAACTGGGTGTAGTCCAGCATCGGCTTCGGGATCGTCGCCCCGAGGTCGAGCTTCGACTTCTCGATGAAGGGCTTCAGGTCGAGGAAGGCGCCCGAGGAGCAGAACTTGCCGATGTTGGACGTGGTGAACGAGGAGACCACGTCGGGGCCGTTCGAACCGCCCGCGCGCAGGGCCTGGTTGAGCTTGTCGTCGTTGATGTTGCCGACGACCTTCACCTCGATGTTGGGGTGGGCCTTCTCGAAGCGGTCCACGTTCGCCTGGACCGCCTTCACCTCGGCGGGGGCGCTCCAGCCGTGCCAGAAGGTGATGGTCGTCTCGGCGTTCGGGTCGTCCGTGGCGCCGGTTCCGGACTGGCCGGTGCAGGCCGTGGTGAGGACGGCGAGGGAGGCGGCGGTGGCCAGCGCGAATGTCGCTTTTCTGGATTTTCCGGGCATGACTGTGCTCCCTGGGGTGAGGGTGGGAGGGCGGAAAGGGGAAGGGGCGGGACTAGCGGGAGGTGTCGAAGACCTCGTCGCGGGTGGTCGCCAGCGCGCTTTCGAGCGCGCCGCGCAGGACCGGGTGTTCACGGACGTCGCCCACGACCAGACGGGGGCGGGAGGCGGCCAGTTCCTCCAGTTCGGCCTGGATCAGGGCGCGCAGCACCTCGCCGCCGGAGGTGAGGCCGGTGCCGCTCAGGACGACGAGTTCGGGGTCGAGGACGGAGACCAGGGAGGCGAGGCCGGTGGCCAGGCGGGTGGCGTAGGTGCGGAGGAGGCGGTGGTGCCGGTCGTCGTGGGGGGCCGCCGCCGCGCGTGCGAGGAGGGCGGCGGCAGCCTCGGGGTACGGGTCCTGCGGGATGTCCTCGATGCCCAGTTCGCGGGCGAGTTCCGGGACGGCCTGGGAGCCGGCCAGCTCCTGGAAGCCGCCGCTGTTGGCCTTGGTGACCTGGCGGACCAGGGGCGTGCCCGGCACGGGGAGGAAGCCGACCTCGCCGGCGCCTCCGGTCCAGCCCCGGTGCAGCCGGCCGCCGAGCACCAGGGCGGCGCCCAGACCCTCCTGGTTCCACAGCAGGACGAAGTCGGTGTGGCCGCGGGCCGCGCCCAGGCGTTGTTCGGCGAGGGCGACCAGGTTGACGTCGTTCTCGTACTCGAACGGCATCGGCAGCGCGGCGGCCAGTTCGTCGAGCAGCGTGGGGGAGTGCCAGCCGGGCAGGTGGGAGGCGTAGCGCAGGCGGCCGGTGTTCGGGTCGAAGGCGCCCGGCGTCCCGATGACCAGGCGGTGGACGTCGGCGCGGGACAGTCCCGCCGCCTTCGCCGCGCCGTCCAGGGCGTCGGTGACCTGCCGGACGACCGGGACGCCGGAGCGGCGGCCGGGGGCGGGCAGTTCGTGCCGGCCGACCGTGCGGCCGGTGACGTCGGCGACCGCGGCGCGTATCCGCCGGGGGTTGACGTCCAGTCCGGCGGCGTACGCGGCGGCCGGGTTGACCTCGTAGAGCTGGGCGCCGGGGCCGGGGCGGCCCTCGGTGGTGCCGGTGGCGAGGACCAGTCCGCCCGCTTCCAGGCGGGCCAGGAGCTGGGAGGCGGTCGGCTTGGACAGGCCGGTGAGCTTGCCGATCCGGGTGCGGGACAGCGGCCCGTGCTCCAGCAGGAGGTCCAGGGCGGCGCGGTCGTTCATGGCGCGCAGCACACGCGGGGTGCCCGGCGTACCGGCGGTTCCTGCCATGGGATGCGACACCTGCCCTTCCTCGACCGCCCAGCTTCTCAGCGGCCGGTGCGGGACGTCCATCCCGGTCGGCCGGGGTCACTGTTAGGAAAGTTTCCTGTCGGACGGGGAGGAACGTAAGCCCGGCGCGGAAGGGGCGTCAAGGGGGGAGCACGGGAAAGGGCGGCACCCGGGGGGTCCCGGGTGCCGCCCTTCACGAGCCGGCGGTCACTTCGTGGTGCTCGTCGGCGGGGGCAGCGGGGACGCCGCCACCGACTGCGGGGAGATCGTGCTCGCGTAGACCGACGGGGGCGCCACGCCCGCCGTCGGGTCGGCGCTCTCCACGTCCTCCGTGGCCGTGGCGCCGCCGACGATGCGGATGCCCCGCGCGTCGAAGGCCCGCTTGACGCGCCAGCGCAGCTCCCGCTCCACGGTCAGGGACTTGCCGGGCATGGTCTTCGCGGAGAGGCGGACCACCATCGAGTCCAGCAGCACCGAGTCCAGGCCGAGCACCTCGATCGGGCTCCACAGGAGCTCGTTCCAGGGCTCCTCCTTGCCCATCTTCTCGGCGACCTCGCTCAGCGTGGCCTTCACCCGGTCCAGGTCCTCGTCGGAACGGACCGTGACGTCCACGCCCGCGGTCGCCCAGCCCTGGGAGAGGTTGCCTATGCGCTTGACCTCGCCGTTGCGGACGTACCAGATCTCGCCGTTGTCACCACGCAGCTTGGTCACCCGCAGCCCGACCTCGATCACCTCGCCGGACGCCACCCCCGCGTCGATGGTGTCGCCGACGCCGTACTGGTCCTCCAGGATCATGAAGACGCCGGAGAGGAAGTCCGTCACCAGGTTGCGCGCACCGAAACCGATCGCCACGCCCGCGACACCGGCCGAGGCCAGCAGCGGGGCCAGGTTGATCTGGAAGGTGCCGAGGATCATCAGCGCGGCCGTGCCCATGATCAGGAACGACGCCACCGAACGCAGCACCGAGCCGATCGCCTGTGAGCGCTGCCGGCGCCGCTCGACGTTGACCAGCAGACCGCCGAGCGTGGTGCCGTCCACCGCCTGGCCGGTCCGGGACATCCGGTCGACCAGCTTGGTGATCGCCCGCCGCACCACGACTCTCAGCACCATCGCGATCACCAGGATCAGCAGGACCCTGAGCCCGATCGCGAGCCACGTCGACCAGTTCTCCTCGACCCAGCCGGCGGCGTTCGTGGCGCTCTCCTGGGCGTCCTGGAGCGAGGGCACCCGCGGTGTCCCGGACTCCGAGGGCGTCGGCGACGGATCGGCGGCCGACAGGACGGCGGACAAGGACACGGCAGGTACCTCCAGGTGCATGTCTGCCCCCGATGCGGCGGTCAAGGTCTTCGAGGTCACGATCGGGTCACCGGACGGGCAGAACCACCACACTAACGGGGCATTGTGCGGGGATCGGCCCCATGTGTGAAGAAGAGACGGTCCTCACCCGTGCTTGAACAGGCCATGATCCTGGGGATGAATCGGGATGTGGTCGAAAACACTCCCAGCCCGTTACCGGGACATGGTGGCGCGTCCACCAGGCATGAGGGGAGACTGACTACGGATCGTCCCGGCGCGAGCCACGCGCCGCCGGCGTACAAGGAGGCCGTCCGTGCCGCATGTCCTGGTCCTCAACGCGTCGTACGAGCCGCTCGGCGTCGTACCGCTCCGCCGCGCGCTCGTGCTCGTCCTCGAGAACAAGGCAGTCTGCCTCGAGGAGACCGGCGCCCACCTGCACAGCGCGACCATCACAGTCCCCGCACCCAGCGTGGTCCGGCTCAAGCGTTTCGTGCGGGTCCCCTACCGGGGGCCCGTTCCTCTCACCCGCCGGGCGCTGTTCGCCCGTGACGGGGGCCGGTGCATGTACTGCGGTGGCGTCGCAACCAGCGTCGACCACGTCATCCCGCGCAGCCGCGGGGGCAAGCACGTCTGGGACAACGTGGTGGCGTCCTGCCGCCGCTGCAACCACGTGAAGGCCGACCGCCACCTGATCGAGCTGGGCTGGCGCCTGCACCACAAACCCGCCCCGCCCACCGGCCTGGCCTGGCGCATCATCGGCACCGGCCACCGGGACCCGCGCTGGCTGCCCTACCTCCAGCCGTACGGCGCGGACGACGCGCTGGCCCGGATCGACGG
>NZ_NCTE01001482.1:0-362 GCF_002114215.1 Streptomyces sp. 13-12-16
CGACTCCGGCGGGCGTGACGCGGGCCACCGCCATCGTCCAGGCGAGGACGTCCGCCGGCGAGGTGTCCCGGCCCAGCCTGGCGGCGAGGTGGCCGGTCAGACCCGGGGCCAGGTTCGGCTCCGCGGCGCCCGGCCGGCGGTACAGCGGGCGGACGCGACCGGTGCGCAGCAGCGGCGGCAGGGACGTGGCCAGCAGCGGTGGACCGGTGAGGGTCCGGGCGGTGCCCGCCTCCACGACGAAGATCTGCCGCTCGTCCGCCACCCGCCACAACTCCGGCCGGGCCGCGTCGATCAGCCGCTGGTCGGGGATCAGCCACTGCTCGTCGAACGGGGCGTACAGGACCCGTATCGGCTCGGGGCAC
>NZ_NCTE01001482.1:534-9573 GCF_002114215.1 Streptomyces sp. 13-12-16
CAGCCGGCCGACCGCGGTGTGCGGCGTCCGGGAACGGGTCGATTCGAACAGCGCCTCGCGGTCCGGCCCCTCGGCCTTCACCAGGGCGTCCCAACGGGCCTTCAGGGACGCCGCGTCGGGGGCCGCCGGCCACCCCCGGCCGAGCCGCGGCGGTGCGACGGACCACGGCATGAGGTCCGCCAGCAGCGGAGCGTCGTCGTGCGTCACGCAGGGCATCGTACGGCCTGTGGGGGGTGGCGGATCAGGTGGCGTCCAGGGTCACCGTGAAGGAGAAGCGGTCGCCCCGGTAGTGGATGACGGCCACGTCCAGGGGACGGCCGCCGGTGTCGTAGGTGACGCCCGTGTAGTGCAGGATCGGGCTGAGCAGCGGGACTTGGAGCAGCCGGGCCGTCTCCGGGTCCGCGAGCCGCGCCTCCACCGTGTCCGTGATGCGGCTGATGTCCGCGCCGACGACATCCCGCAGCACCTTGGTCATCGGCCACCGCAGCAGGTCGGCCGGGTCGATGCGGGCGGCCAGTTCGGGACGGACCCAGTTGCGGGCGTGGTTGGTCGGCTCGCCCGTCTTCTCGTCGCCGCGCAGCCGGTGGTACGCCGCCGCCTCGGACAGGTCCGGGAAGTACTCGGCGAGCTCCGCCGGCACCGGCGCCGGACCGTGCTCCAGCAGCTCGGTCGTCATGCCGGACTGCTGGGCCACGATCGCGTCCACCGAGCCCAGCAGCCGCACCGGGGCGCCCCGCCGGGCGCCGGGCTCGATGAACGTGCCGCGCCGGCGGTGGCGGGTGATCAGCCCCTCGTCCTCCAGTTCCTTCAGCGCCTGCCGCATGGTCAGCACGCTCACCCCGTAGTGCCCGGCGAGCTGTTCCTCGGTGGGCAGACGCAGGGGGTCCTGGGGCGAGCGGCCGAGGATCGAGGCGCGCAGCGACTGCGACACCTGATACCAGAGCGGCAACTTGCGGTTCAGGACGATCGAATCCGGAGCGAAGGAGGTCACGGGCTTATCCGTACCGGTCGGAGAGCTTTCGGTGCAACGTGAGCCGCAGGGTGCGCCGGTGCCGGGAGGCCGGGCGCGCGCAGGCCCGGAGGGCCGGGCACGGCCGGGCTCCCGGCACCGGCCGGGGCACCCCGGAGGCGAACCGGATCAAAGCGGCCGGAAGTGACGCTCCAGTCCCCGCCACACGTCGTCGTAGCCCTGCTGCAGGTGTTCCGCCCGTGCCGCCTGGGGGGTCAGGGACACCGGCCAGCGGGTCTCGAACATGAAGGCCAGGCCGTCGTCGATCTTCTGTGGGCGCAGCTCCGCGGCGCTCGCCCGGTCGAACGTCTCCCGGTCCGGGCCGTGCGCCGACATCATGTTGTGCAGCGAGCCCCCGCCCGGCACGAAGCCCTCCGCCTTGGCGTCGTACGCGCCCTCGATCAGGCCCATGTACTCGCTCATCACGTTCCGGTGGAAGTACGGCGGCCGGAAGGTGTCCTCACCCACCAGCCAGCGGGGTGCGAAGACCACGAAGTCCACCCCGGCCAGCCCCGGGGTGTCGCTCGGGGACGTCAGCACCGTGAAGATCGACGGGTCCGGGTGGTCGTACGAGATGGTGCCCATCACGTTGAAGCGGCGCAGGTCGTAGGCGTAGGGCACGTGGTTGCCGTGCCAGGCGACGACGTCCAGCGGGGAGTGGTCGTACGTGGCCGACCACAGGTTGCCGCAGAACTTGTTCACCACCTCCACCGGCCCCTCGACGTCCTCGTACGCGGCGACGGGCGCCCGGAAGTCCCGGGCGTTGGCCAGCCCGTTGGCGCCGATCGGGCCGAGGTCGGGGAGCCGGAACGCCGCCCCGTAGTTCTCGCACACATAACCGCGGGCGGAGTCCTCGAGGAGGTCCACACGGAACCGCACCCCACGAGGAATCAACGCGATGTGTCCCGGCTCCACGTGCAGCAGGCCGAACTCCGTGCGCAGCAGCAGCCCGCCGTGCTCGGGGACGATCAGCAGCTCGCCGTCGGCGTCACTGAAGACCCGGTCCATCGAGGCGGTGGCGTGGTACAGGTGCACGGCCATGCCGGTGCGCTGGGTGACGTCGCCGTTGCCGCCCAGGGTCCACAGTCCGGCCAGGAAGTCGGTGCCCCCGTCCGGCTCCGGCAGCGGGTTCCAGCGCAGCCGGTTGGGGTCGGGCACGGTCTGGGTGAAGGGCGCGGTGCGCAGCGCCCCGTTGCCCGTGCGGGTGAACGCCGGGTGGGCGGCCGACGGGCGGATCCGGTACAGCCAGGAGCGGCGGTTCTCCGCGCGGGGCTCGGTGAACGCCGTACCGCTCAGCTGTTCCGCGTACAGCCCGAGCGGCGCGCGCTGCGGCGCGTTGCGGCCCTCGGGCAGGGCTCCCGGGACCGCCTCGGAGCTGTGCTCGTTGCCGAAACCGGAGAGGTGTTCCAGCCCCTCGGCGATCTTGCGCGCGTCCCCGCTCATGCCCGGTGCTCCCTTGCGATCGAATTCCTATGCAACACCGTAGGATTGCGATTTCCGCGGCGCAAGGGGGAGACGCGATCTCCGTTCGCCTCCTCTCGACGGAGGACACGGAACCCGACTTCAGGGGGATCCGCGATGTCGTACCCGTGTTCTACGCTCCCGGGCATGTCGTGGACGCGGAGCCTGATCACCGCGCTCGCGGTCTGTGTCGCACTCCTGGCCGGATCCGCGGGCTGCGGTCCGAGTGATGCCCGGGGTGAGGACGGGAAGCCGTCCTCACCGGCCGGCGAACTCCTGGACGAGCGGGACGAGGAGGGCCGCCCCTACCGCGAGGTGGACGCGGAGGCCGCGCCCGCCGTCGGCGTCGAGGTCACCCCGGACACCGACGGCGGCTGGGACGTACGGCTGACCGTGCGCAACTTCCGCTTCTCCCCGGACGGCACCGGCGGGCGCGCGGTCGCCGGCCGCGGACTGGCGCACCTGGAGCTGAACGGCCGCCGCGTCGCCCTGCTGCGCACCCCCGAGTACCACCTCCCCGGCGACTCCGTCCCGCGCGGCACGCACCACGTCACCGCCCGCCTGTACGCCGACGACGGCTCGGTGTGGGCCGTGGACGGCGAGCCCGTGGAGAGCACGGCCGACATCACCGTGTCGGACCGGGAACCGGGCCCCGACCCGAGCGCCGCGCCGATGGGCGCGGCGCCCCCGGAACAGGCGCGCGGAACGGACGGGCGGGGCCGCGGCGGAGGGCGAGGTTCCCCGGGCGGGGACGAGCGGGCATGATGAGGCCCGTGCCCCACGCGACATCGCTCCGCCGAGCGCCGGTGCAGCGGCGCAGCGCCGAACGGCTGGCCAGGATCCTCGACGCCTGCGCCGAACTCCTCGACGAGGCCGGCTACGACGACCTGAGCACCCGCGCGGTCGCGGAGCGCGCCGGCGTGCCCATCGGCTCCGTCTACCGCTTCTTCGGCAACAAGCGCCAGATGGCCGACGCGCTGGCCCAGCGCAACCTGGAGCGCTTCACGGAACGGGTCACCGAACGCATCGGGGTCACCGGTGACCGGGGCTGGCGGCACGCCATGGACGTCGTGCTCGACGAGTACCTCCACATGAAGCGCACCGCCCCCGGCTTCTCCCTGGTCGACTTCGGCAACCAGATACCCGTCGGCACCCGCCGCGCCGAACCCAACCACCGCGTCGCCGACCGCCTCACCGACCTGCTCTCAGGCCACCTCGGCCGCGCGGCCGACGACGACCTGCGCCGCGCCTTCCTCGTCGCGGTCGAGACCGCCGACGCCCTCGTCCACCTGGCGTTCCGGATGGCGCCCGAGGGGGACGAGAAGGTCATCGGCGAACTGCGCGAAATGCTGCGGGCGTATCTGGCCCGGGCGCTGGACTGAACGGCCCCCTCTCCGGGGGAGCTCTCCGGGCGACCCCCTCCCCTCCATGCCTACCGGTCGGTATGCTCGGCCCGTCCGCGCGTCACCGCAGCCGCCGCACCCGGGAGGACCCGTGTCCCGCACCGCCCTTCGTATCTGCCCCCTGTGCGAGGCCACCTGCGGCCTGACGCTCACCATCGACGACGGCCGCGTCACCGGCGCCCGCGGCGACCGCGACGACGTGTTCAGCAAGGGCTTCGTCTGTCCCAAGGGCGCCGCCCTCGGGGCCGTCGACTCCGATCCCGACCGGCTGCGCACCCCGCTCGTCCGCGTCGACGGGGAGCTGCGCGAGGCCACCTGGGCGGAGGCGTTCGACGCCGTGGCCGCCGGGATACGGCCCGTCGTCGAGCGGCACGGACCGCACGCCGTCGGCATCGTCCTGGGCAACCCCAACGTCCACACCATGGCCGGCGCCCTCTACCCGCCCGTGCTCATCGCCGGGCTCGGCACCCGGAGCCTGTTCACCGCCTCCACGGTCGACCAGATGCCCAAGCACGTCTCCAGCGGGCTGCTCTTCGGCGACGCGAACGCCATCCCCGTACCCGACCTCGACCGCACCGACCACCTGCTGCTGATCGGCGCCAACCCCCTGGAGTCCAACGGCAGTCTGTGCACCGCCCCCGACTTCCCCGGCCGGCTCAAGGCGCTCAGGGCCCGCGGCGGCACCCTCACCGTCGTCGACCCGCGCCGCACCCGTACCGCCCGCCTCGCCGACCGGCACCTCGCCGTCCGCCCCGGCACCGACGCGCTGCTGCTCGCGGCGCTGGCGCACGTCCTGTTCGACGAGGGCCTGGCCGACCCGGGGGAATGCGCACCACACCTCACGGGCCTGGACGACCTCGCCGCGGCGCTGCGCGACTTCACCCCCGAAGCCGTGGCCCCCGCCTGCGACGTCGACGCCGCCACCCTGCGCACCCTCGCCCGGGAACTCGCCGCCGCCCCCACCGCCGCCGTCTACGGCCGCATCGGGAGCTGCACCGTCCCGCACGGCACCCTCGCCAGCTGGCTCGTCGACGTCCTCAACATCCTCACCGGCAACCTCGACCGGCCCGGCGGCGCCCTCTTCCCGCAGGCCGCCACCGACAGGACCCCGCGCCCCGCCGGCCCCGGCCGCGGCTTCGCCCTCGGGCGCTGGCACTCCCGGGTGAGCCGGCACCCCGAGGCCAAGGGCGAACTGCCGCTGTCCGCCCTCGCCGAGGAGATCGACACCCCCACCGACGAGGGCGAGCCGGTCCGCGCCCTCGTCGCCGTCGCCGCCAACCCGGTGCTCTCCGCCCCGGACGGCGACCGGCTCGACAAGGCGCTCGGCTCACTCGACTTCATGGTCAGCGTCGACCCGTACCTCAACGAGACCTCACGCCACGCCGACGTCGTCCTGCCGCCGCCCCCGCCCGCGCAGAGCCCGCACCACGACTTCGCCTTCAACACCCTCGCCGTGCGCAACCAGGTCCGCTACACCCGCGCGGCCGTCCCCCTGGAGAACGGCCGCATGGCCGAGACCGAGATCCTGGCCCGGCTGATCCTCGCCGTGACCGGCATGCACGGCGCCGACCCCGACGCCGTCGACGCCATGGTGATCGACCAGACCCTCTCCAAGGCGGTCCGGGAGCCGCACTCCCCGGTCCACGGCCGCGACCCGAAGGAACTCGCCGCCCTGCTCACCGGCGCCGACGGCCCCGAGCGGCGCCTCGACATGATGCTGCGCCTCGGCCCGTACGGCGACGGCTTCGGCGCCGACCCCGACGGGCTCACCCTGGAGGAACTGCTCGCCCACCCGCACGGCATCGACCTCGGCCCGCTGCGCCCGCGACTGCCGCAGCCGCTGAAGACCCGCAGCGGCAAGGTGGAACTGCTGCCGGGGCCGATCGCCGCCGACCTCCCCCGGCTGCGCGCCGCCCTCGGCGAACGCCCCGCCGGACTCGTCCTCGTCGGCCGCCGCCATCTGCGCTCCAACAACAGCTGGATGCACAACGTGCCCGCCCTCACCGGCGGTTCCAACCGCTGCACCCTGCACCTCCACCCCGAGGACGCCGGACGCCTCGGCGTACGGGACGGGGAACCGGTGCGGATCAAGGGCGCCGGGGGAGAGGTGACCGCGCCCGCCGAGGTCACCGACGCCGTACGCCCGGGCGTGGTGAGCCTGCCGCACGGCTGGGGCCACGACCGGCCCGGCACCCGTACCCGGCACGCCGCCACCGACCCCGGCGCCAACGTCAACCAGCTCCTCGACGGCAGCCTCCTCGACCCGCTGTCGGGCAACGCCGTCCTCAACGGCGTCCCCGTCGAGGTGGCCCCGCTGGGCGCCGCCGTGACCGAAACGTTGGGCGCTCTGACCTGAGCAAAGCTGTGACCTGGGGTTTTGCGCTTATTGCTCGCAGGTCGACGTCTTGTTAACGCCGCTTTACGGAACCTAACGTCGACGCACCGCCGGCCCTGGTGGGATGTTCAAGGGCGAACGTTAGGTATCCACTCATGCTGACCATCCTCGGCTTCGTCATGATCGCGACCTTCCTGGTCCTGATCATGTTGAAGAAGATGTCGCCGATCGCGGCGCTCGTGCTGATCCCCGCGCTGTTCTGCGTGTTCGTCGGCAAGGGCGCCCACCTCGGTGACTACGTCATCGACGGCGTGTCCAGCCTCGCGCCCACCGCGGCGATGCTCATGTTCGCGATCGTCTACTTCGGCGTGATGATCGACGTCGGGCTCTTCGACCCGATCGTCCGCGGCATCCTCCGGTTCTGCAAGGCGGACCCGATGCGGATCGTCGTCGGCACCGCGCTGCTCGCCGCGATCGTGTCGCTGGACGGCGACGGCTCCACCACCTTCATGATCACCGTCTCGGCGATGTATCCGCTGTACAAGCGCCTGAAGATGAGCCTGGTCGTGATGACCGGTGTCGCCGCCATGGCCAACGGCGTGATGAACACCCTCCCCTGGGGCGGCCCCACGGCCCGCGCGGCGACCGCGCTCAAGCTCGACGCCGGCGACATCTTCGTCCCGATGATCCCGGCCCTGCTGGTCGGCCTGCTGGGCGTCGTCGTCCTCGCGTACGTGCTCGGCCTGCGCGAGCGCAGGCGGCTGGGCGTGCTGACGCTGGACGAGGTGCTGGTGAAGGAGGAGGCCGAGGAGACGGAGACGGTCCTCGTCGGCGCGGGCGGCGGCACCGGTACCGCTTCGGGGGAGCAGGCCGGTGGCCCCGGTACCGCTTCGGGGAAGCACACCGGCGGCACCGGCTCCGGATCCGGCACGGACGCCGACGACGAGGACGACGACTTCCAGGGCCTCGACCCGAACCGCCCCACCCTGCGCCCCAGGCTGTACTGGTTCAACGCGCTGCTCACGGTCGGCCTGCTCACCGCCATGATCATGGAGCTGCTGCCGATCCCGGTGCTGTTCCTGCTCGGTGCCGCCCTCGCGCTCTCCGTCAACTTCCCGCACATCCCCGACCAGAAGGCCCGGCTCGCGGCCCACGCCGACAACGTCCTCAACGTCTCCGGCATGGTCTTCGCCGCCGCCGTCTTCACCGGCGTCCTCCAGGGCACCGGCATGGTCGACAGCATGGCCGAGTGGATGGTGGACGTCATCCCCGAGGGCATGGGCCCGCACATGGCCCTCGTCACCGGCCTGCTGAGCCTTCCGCTCACCTACTTCATGTCCAACGACGGCTTCTACTTCGGTGTCCTGCCCGTCCTCGCCGAAGCCGGCGCCGCGCACGGCGTCTCCCCGCTGGAGATGGCCCGCGCCTCCCTCGTCGGCCAGCCGCTGCACATGTCCAGCCCGCTCGTCCCCGCCGTGTACGTCCTGGTCGGCATGGCCAGGGTCGAGTTCGGCGACCACACCCGGTTCGTGGTGAAGTGGGCGGCCATGATCTGCCTGCTGATCCTCGCGGCCGGAATCCTGTTCGGCATCATCTGAGCCGGACACCCGGATCACCGGCAGGAAGGACCCGATCATGGCGCCCGGTGGGAACCGCGGCTGGCTGCTCCGCCTCGTCATCGCCTTCGGCTTCGCGCAGGGGGCGGTGTCGATGGCCCGGCCCGCGGTCTCCTACCGGGCGCTCGCGCTGGGCGCGGACGAGCGGGCGGTCGGTGTGATCGCGGGCGTGTACGCGCTGCTGCCGCTGTTCGCCGCCGTACCGCTCGGCCGGCGCACCGACCACGGCCGCTGCGCGCCCCTGCTCCCGGCCGGCGTGGTGCTCATCTCCGGCGGCTGCGCGCTGAGCGGCCTCGCCGGATCACTGTGGACGATGGCCCTGTGGAGCGGGGTGATGGGCCTCGGCCACCTCTGCTTCGTCATCGGCGCGCAGTCGCTCGTCGCCCGCCAGTCCGCGCCGCACGAACAGGACCGCAACTTCGGCCACTTCACCATCGGCGCCTCGCTCGGCCAGCTGGTCGGTCCCATCGCGGCGGGCGCGCTGATCGGCGCGGACATGGCCCGGACCAGCGCGCTCGCCCTGCTGGTGGCGGGAGCGGGCGGTGCCGTCGCGCTCACCTCGCTGTGGCGCACGGAACGGCCCGGGGACCTGAAATCCCGTACGGAGCAGGGCGCACGGGTGCCGGTACGGGGCATCCTGCGCGCCCGCGGCGTACCCGCGGGCATCCTCATCAGCCTGGCCGTGCTGTCCGCGACCGACATCCTCACCGCCTACCTCCCGGTGGTCGGCGAGCACCGGGGCATCGACCCGGCCGTCATCGGCCTGCTGCTCAGCCTCCGCGCGGCGGCCACGATCGCCTGCCGGCTGGTCCTCACCCCGCTGCTGCGGCTGCTCGGCCGTACCGTGCTGCTGACGGTGACCTGTCTGCTGGCGGGGCTGCTGTGCGCGGGGGTGGCGCTGCCGGTGCCGGTCTGGGCGCTGGCGCTGATCCTGGCCGTCCTCGGCTTCTGTCTGGGCGTCGGGCAGCCGCTGTCCATGACCACGGTCGTCCAGGCCGCTCCCGCCGGGGCCCGCTCCACCGCCCTCGCCCTGCGCCTGACCGGCAACCGTCTGGGGCAGGTCGCCGCGCCCGCGGCGGCGGGGCTGATCGCGGGGGCCGCGGGTGTGGCGGCGCCGTTCGTGATGCTGGGCGCGCTGCTGTTCCTGTCCTCGGGGGTCGCCCTGCGTACTCCGGCCCGGCCGGGGGAGGGGGCCGGCGCCCGGAGGGAGCCGCG
>NZ_NCTE01001483.1:0-1051 GCF_002114215.1 Streptomyces sp. 13-12-16
CCGAGGCCCTGGCCCGTCGCCTGCGGGCACGCGGCGCGGGCCCCGAGCGGTTCGTCGCGGTCGCCGTGCCCCGGTCGGCGGAGCTCGTGGTCGCGCTGCTGGCCGTCCTCAAGGCGGGCGCCGCCTACCTCCCCGTCGACCTCGACCACCCCGCGGACCGGGTCGCGTACCTGCTCGGCGACTCCGGAGCACGGACCGTCGTGACCACCGCCGGGGCCGCCGCGAGGCTGCCCGGGGTGCCCGGCCTCCGGCACCTGGTGATCGAGGACCACGAGGACGTCCCCGACATCCGGCCGGCGCCGGCCGCCCCGGACCATCCCGCGTACCTGATCCACACCTCCGGCTCCACCGGGCGCCCCAAGGGCGTCGTGATCACCCACCGGGCGATCGTCAACCGGCTCGCCTGGATGCAGGCCGAGTACCGGCTCGCCGCCGACGACCGGGTGCTCCAGAAGACGCCGCCCGGTTTCGACGTCTCCGTGTGGGAGTTCTTCTGGCCCCTGCTGGAGGGCGCCACCGTCGTCCTCGCCCGCCCCGACGGCCACCGCGACCCCGCCTACCTGGCCGAGCTGATCCGCACCGAACGGATCACCACACTGCACTTCGTGCCGTCGATGCTGGCCGCCTTCCTGCGGTTCGCGCGGACGCGGCGGGACCTGCCGTGGGCGGCGGGCCTGCGCCGGGTCTTCTGCAGCGGCGAGGCGCTCCCCGGCGCGGACGCCGCACGCTGGCGGGACCTCACCGCCCGCCCCGGGCACGGCCCCGTCCCCCTGCACAACCTCTACGGCCCCACCGAGGCCGCCGTGGACGTGACGTACTTCCCGTACGACGGAGGCGACGAGACCACCGTGCCGATCGGCCGGCCGGTGTGGAACACCCGGCTGCACGTGCTGGACGCCTTCCTGCGCCCGGTGCCCGACGGCGTCCCCGGCGAGCTCTACCTCAGCGGAGTCCAGCTGGCGCGCTCCTACCACGACCGGCCGGGACTGACCGCCGAGCGGTTCGTCGCCGACCCGTTCGGCGTGCCCGGCACCCGCATGTACCGCACCGG
>NZ_NCTE01001483.1:1205-1442 GCF_002114215.1 Streptomyces sp. 13-12-16
ACCTGGTCCGGCGCCGCGCCGACGGCGCCGTCGAGTACCTCGGGCGCACCGACCGGCAGGTCAAGATCCGCGGCAACCGCGTCGAACCCGGCGAGATCGAGGCGGTGCTGAACGGTCTGCCGGGCGTGGACCGGGCGGCCGTGATCGCCCGCGACGGCACCCTGACCGCGTACGCCGTGCCCGCGCCCGACGCCGGCCCGGTGGACGCCGGGAGCCTGCGCGCGGCGCTCGCGGACG
>NZ_NCTE01001484.1:0-413 GCF_002114215.1 Streptomyces sp. 13-12-16
CGCGGTCGCCCGCCTGCTGCACGCGGGCTGGGCGGTGGCACCCGGCGCCCGCTTCCGGATGGACGCGGCGCCGGGGATCCGGGTCACCGTCTCGACGCTCGCCGAGGAGGAGATCGAGCCGCTGTCCGAGGCGATCGCCGCGGCGATCGGTCCGGCCGGGGGGCCGGGGCGGACGTACGCCTGAGGTGGGGGCGGGGTGCGGGTTACCTGCGGTCGGCTGTGCCGGTGGTGGGCTCCGGGGGTGCGGGCCGGGCGGGGGGTGCTCGCGCGGCCCGGCGTTTGCGGGGTGCCTCCCCTGCTCTCGGCTGCGCTCGGGCGGGGGCACCCCCATCGCCCTGGGGGCACCTCCCGGGCCCTTGAGGCACTGGGGGAGGCACGACTGCCCGCGGAGTCGGCGGCAGTGGCGGGGGGCG
>NZ_NCTE01001484.1:630-3317 GCF_002114215.1 Streptomyces sp. 13-12-16
AGGGTTTCGCCGAGGATGGCGATGCCGGCCGCGGCGGCGATCACCGGGACGAAGTAGGTGACCATCTGGCCGGTCGTCGGGCCGACCTCGGCGACCAGGCCGTACTGGATGAGTACGGCCAGACCCGTGCCCAGCACGCCCAGCGCGGCGATCGCCAGCAGCGGGCCGACGGCGAAGCCGGTCGGCAGTGTGGTGAACAGCGGTGTGACGACGGCCAGTTGGGCCGTGGCCAGCAGCAACTGACCGCCGGTCAGGGCCAGGTTCGAGTGGCTGCTGCCCGCCAGGGTGCGACGGACGTAGATCCAGCCGACGGGGTAGCTCAGCGAGGCCAGCAGGGCCAGTGCCGTGCCGCGGGCGTCCAGGCCCTCGAAGCCCTGCCAGGCTCCCAGCACGGTCAGCACCCCGAGGAAGCCGAGGCCGAGCCCCGCCACCCGCACCCGGGTCGGCCGGTCCTCGGACAGCGCCACCAGCGACAGCGCCATGCCCCACAGCGGCGAGGTCGCGTTGCAGATGCCGGCCAGCGTGGACGGGATGGTCAGCTCCGCGAAGGCGAACAGCGAGAACGGCAGGGCGTTCAGCAGGAACCCGGCGACCGCGAGATGCCCCCAGGTGCGCGCACCGCGCGGCAGCCCCTCCCGCCGTACCGCCATCGCCACCGCCAGGACGGCGGTACCGAAGGCCAGCCGGCCGAAGGTGACCTGGAAGGGGGCGTAGCCCTGGGTGCCGACCTTGATGAGGAGGAAGCTGAACCCCCAGATCAGGGAGAGCGCGCCGAAACGCAGCCGCCAGTCCAGGCGGGGACGGGGGCGCTCCGGGGCGGGACCGGCCGGGGCCGGTGCGGTGGTGGTCGCGGTGACGCTGCTCATGGACGCAACGATGCGGGACATCCATCTCGTAGCACAATCGAGATTTCGCACGCGGTATCTCGTAGCATCGCTTACGTGTTGAACCTGGAGCGCCTGCGCACCCTCGACGCCCTCGCCCGGCACGGCTCGGTCAGCGGCGCGGCCGAGGGGCTGCACATCACGACCTCGGCCGTCTCGCAGCAGATGTCCAAGCTGGAGCGCGAGGTCGGCCAGCGGCTGCTGGCCAAGAACGGGCGGGGCGTCCGGCTCACGGACGCGGGCCGGCTGCTCGCCGAGCACGCGGCGCGCATCCTCTCCCAGGTCGAGCTCGCCCAGTCCGACCTGGAGGCGCAGCGCGGACAGGTCGCCGGTGAGCTGCGGGTCTCGGCGTTCCCGACCGCCGCGCGGGGACTGTTCCCGGTGGCCCTGCGGGACCTGCGCGAGCGGCACCCCGCGCTGCGCGTGCGCTCCCGCGAGCAGGAACCGGAGCAGGGCATCCGGGGAGTGGTGCGCGGGGACCTCGATCTCGCGGTGGTGCTCGACTGGTACAACAAGCCGATGCCGCTGCCCGACGGCCTGGTCAAGGCGCCCCTGCTGGACGACCCGGCCGATGTGGCGCTCCCGGCCGGCCACCGGTTCGCCGGCCGCGACGAGGCGGACCTCGCCGACTTCGCCGAGGACGAGTGGATCACCTGGGGCGAGGGCGAGTTCTGTCACGAGTGGCTGATGTTCACCCTGCGCTCCAAGGGCATCGAGCCGGTCATCGGCCACCGCGCCGCCGAGAGCCACACCCAGCTCGGCCTGGTCGCTGCGGGGCTCGGCGTCTGCATCGCCCCGCTGCTGGGCCGCAACCCGCTGCCCGACGGGGTGGTGACCGTCCCGCTCAGACAGCGCGTACGACGGCACGTCTTCGTCGTCTGGCGCGCGGACGCCGACCGCCGCCCGTCGATCCGGGCGGCGGTACAGGCACTGCGGGCGGCGGGGGAGCGCGTCGGGGCGACGGGCGAGAGTCCTACGGCAGTGTCGGCAGCTTCCTGAAGTCCCAGGACACGATCTTCTCCGGGGTCAGGCGCAGCCAGGCGTGCCGCCCGTCGTGGGGCATCTCGTCCAGGCCGAAGTTCTTGCGGGCGAACAGCGTCTCCGGAACGTCGAGTTCCGCGCGCAGTTCGCCGGTGCGCGGGATCTCCCCCACGAACTCCACCCGCCCGGACAGCTCCGCGCCGCGCAGCTCGTCGTACTCCTCGCCCGTGTCGACCACGATCGCCACCCGCGGATCCCGCCGCAGATCCGCCCAGCGCCTGCTGCGCACCACGGAGTACAGCCACAGCGAGGTGCCGTCCCAGGCGAACCAGAGCGTGCTGACGTGCGGCGCTCCGCCGGCGGACACCGTGGCGACCCGGCAGGTGCGCTGGACGGTGAGGAAGTCGTCCAGCTCACCGGGTGTCATCATGATCTTCCGGCCCCGGCGCTGCGTGGCGGTCATACGGCCTCTTCGTCTCTCGTGTCGTGCCCGGCGCCGGCGGCTCAGGCGAGGGTGATCGAGTCCCCGCTCACCGTGATCTCCACGGCGGGCAGCGGCTTGGTCGCCGGGCCGCTCTGCACACTGCCGTCGGTGATGGAGAAGTTGCTGTTGTGACAGGGGCAGTTGATGACCCCGTCGGCGATGCTCTTCACCGCGCACCCCTGGTGGGTGCAGGTCGCCGAGAACGCCTTGAACTCGCCCGCCGTCGGCTGGGTGACGACCACCTTACGGTCGGCGAAGACCTTTCCGCCCCCCTCGGGGATGTCGGCGGTCGAGGCGAGCGGGTCGGCACCGGCGTTCTCGCCGCCGCCCGAACCCCC
>NZ_NCTE01001485.1:0-1160 GCF_002114215.1 Streptomyces sp. 13-12-16
GCCGGCGTACCGCGGTGCCGGGCGGTCCGGCGTTTCCGGTGCCGGCTCCGCCCGTCACCGGTGCGGCGACGGCCGTCGCGCGGTCGGGCCCGCCGTTCTCGACGGAGGCCAGTGCCACGATCGCGCGCGTGTAGGCGGCCCGGGAGGGAGCCCGGCCGAGGCTGTCGACGGCCGCCCGGAGCCGCTGGAGGCGGTCCTCACCCCGCATCGTGGCGAGGCAGAGCTGGGCCGCGCCGATCGCACCGGGCGCGCCCCAGCGTTCGGCGAGTTCGAGTTCCTCACGCGCCAGCCTCAGGGCCTGTGCGGCGTCGCCGAGGGCGTGGGCCGCCTCCGCGGCCTGGGAACGCCAGGGAAGGAGCGCCGGATTGGTCCAGCCGTGCTGCAGGAGCCAGCGCCCGCAGGCCCGGAAGAGCGACCGGGCCCGGTGGGGATCGTCGTCGGCCCGGGCCAGCAGGCCACGGGCGAAAAGCAGTTGTGCACCGCTCACGGACTCCTCGGCGGGAGAGGGCACGGGGCGTCCGGCGGCGGCGCGCGCCCGCTCCGGCCGGTCGTTGGCGAGATCGGTGAGGATGCCGAGCGTCGTCCAGTAGGGGTAGGACAGCGGATGCCTGCTGTCCGGGGGCAGTTCGAGGTCGGCGGCGGCCAGGTCGCGGGCGGCGGAGTCGGGACGGCCGTGCCGCAGGTGGAGTTCGGCGCGCAGGGCGAGCACCCGTGCGACGGTCACGGAGCAGCGTTCGCGGTGGGCCTCGGCCAGCAGGGCGCACAGGTGTGTCTCGGCCTCCTCCCCGTCCTCGGTGAGCAGGAGCGTGTGGCAGGCCAGCAGCCTGGGCACGGTGAGCGGGGGCCGGCCGAAGGGGTCGGGGGCCAGGGCCGCACGGGCCCGTCCGCGGGCCTCCTCGCGATCGTCGCCCCGCACGGCGGCCTCCCACGCCAGCACGCCGTTCACGGCAGGGGTCCGCGACACGGGGGGCAGGTCCGGTGCGAGCGGGAAGGCGATCTCGGCGGACGCCCGGCGCAACGGCTGCGCCACCCGGAACAGGGCGGTGATCTCCTCGTACCGGGCGGTGGCCGCCTCCGCCGGCCCCGGGTCGGACGGTGCCCCCCGCCCTCCGTCCGGGCGGCCGCCGACGAGGAACTCGGCGAGGGCGCGCCAGGTGGTG
>NZ_NCTE01001485.1:1331-1572 GCF_002114215.1 Streptomyces sp. 13-12-16
CCGCGGCCGCCTCTCCGGGTTCGCGGATGATGCCGCCCATGCGGCGCCCGGCGGCGTCGGGTGCGATCACCAGCTCGATCCGGGCCAGTCGGAGCAGGACACGGATGCGGGTCTCCTCGGACAGCGGTTCGGTCAGGGCCCGGGAGAGATAGGCGGCGGCACGGTCGCGGCGGCCGCCTCGGAGCGCGGCGGCGGCCGCCCGGCACAGCGTGTCCACCGCCCACGGGGCGCCGACCGGGCG
>NZ_NCTE01000159.1:0-13120 GCF_002114215.1 Streptomyces sp. 13-12-16
CTCCGCGTCCGCGCGGGCCCGGCGCAGGATCTGCTCGGCCTCCGCGCGGGCCGACTCCGCCTCGCTCTGCAGCCGCTGCCGGGCCTCGGCCGTCAACCGCTCCGCCTCCGCGCGGGCGGCGGCCAGCGCCTGCTCGGTCTCCGCGCGGGACTCGTCGAGGAGCCGGCGGGCCTGCTGCTCGGTGCGGGCGCGCAACTGCTCCGCCCACGCCACGTTCTCGTTGACGTGCGACTCGACGGTCTGCCGGCGCTCCGCCAGCTCCTGGTCGAGCTGCTGGCGCCGCGTCACCGCCTCCTGGTGCAGCTCCGCCTGGAGCCGGGCCGCCTGCTCCGCGTGCTCCTGGAGGATCCGCTGGGTCTGCGCCCGCGCCTGGCTCAGCTCCCGCTCGGCGTCCGCGCGGAGCTGGTCGGCCTGCACCTGCGCGTTGCGCAGCAACTGCTCGGCCTGGTAGCCGATGTCACCGCCGTCGTACGCGGGCCGGGACATGATGGTGCGCCGCGCCTCGTGCAGCTTGGCGCGCAGCACCTCGACCTGGTAGCCGAGGTCCTCGGCGTGCTGGATCGCCTTTTCCCGCTCGGTCTTCAGCCGCTTCATCTCGGCTTCGAACCGAGAGAGGTGGTCGACGTCAGCCGCCGGCTCTCGCTCCTGGCTCTCGTAGCCCCGCACTGCGCGGTCCCATCCGTCCCCTGGTCGCAAGTCTGGCCGAGCTCCGTCCATCCGCCGAACGGGGCCCCCGGGGAATGGTGTCAGATCAACGGCGGAGCATGGGCTGCCGCCCCGCGCTCGCCCCCCGAAAACCGGACCCCGGCGATCCCGTCGCCAAAGACGACGGGACTGGGTCACCACGCATCGAGCGGCGACCGGACCCAACCCTACCGGCCCTTATGTACGTGGGTCAGTGCCCGGACGACTCAACGGGCGCCGAAGTGACCAGTTCTGTCAGTACGCCATGGCAGTCCTTGGGGTGCAGGAAGGTGATCCGTGACCCCATGGAGCCGCGCCGGGGCTCTTCGTACAGAACGCGTACGCCCTTGTCCTTGATGTCCGCGGCCTCCGCGTCCACATCCGCCGTACCGAAAGCGATGTGGTGGACGCCCTCGCCGTTCTTCGCCAGCCACTTGGCGACGGTGGAGTCCTCCCGGGTCGGCTCCAGGAGCTGCAGGTAGGAGGCCCCGCCGTCGGAGGTGTCGTTGATCTTGAGCATGGCCTCGCGCACGCCCTGCTCCTCGTTGACCTCGGAGTGGAACACCTCGAAGCCGTAGGTGGCCCGGTAGAACTCCACGGTCTTGTCCAGGTCGAAACAGGCGATCCCGATGTGGTCGATTCGCGTCAGCATGGAATCAGTGCAGCGCTCCCGCGGTGGTTACGCAACGTGCGCGCGATCACACCGAAAGGGCGATGACGTGGTCCACCGCACGTCAGTACATTCGAAGTAAACCCTCGTTCACTCCTCGGCTGTGCAGCCGGAAGGGGATCGCAGCTCATGTCTTCCGAAACTTCCGCACCATCCGCAACGAACGGCACGACCTCCGTCATCGTCGCGGGCGCCCGCACCCCCATGGGTCGGCTGCTCGGCTCACTGAAGTCCTTCTCCGGGGCCGACCTCGGCGGCTTCGCGATCAAGGCCGCCCTCGACCGTGCGGGGATCGGCGGCGACCAGGTCCAGTACGTGATCATGGGGCAGGTGCTCCAGGCCGGGGCGGGCCAGATCCCGGCCCGCCAGGCCGCCGTCAAGGCCGGCATCCCGATGAACGTCCCGGCGCTCACCGTCAACAAGGTCTGCCTCTCCGGCCTCGACGCCATCGCGCTCGCGGACCAGCTGATCCGCGCGGGTGAGTTCGACGTGATCGTCGCCGGCGGCCAGGAGTCCATGACCAACGCCCCGCACCTGCTGCCGAAGTCCCGCGAGGGCTTCAAGTACGGCGCGGTGCAGATGCTCGACGCCATGGCGCACGACGGTCTGACCGACTCCTTCGAGAACATCGCCATGGGCGAGTCCACGGAGAAGCACAACACCCGCCTCGGCATCGCCCGCCCCGAGCAGGACGAGATCGCGGCCCTCTCCCACCAGCGGGCCGCCGCCGCGCAGAAGAACGGCATCTACGAGGCCGAGATCACCCCGGTCGAGATCCCGCAGCGCAAGGGCGACCCGGTCCTGTTCAGCAAGGACGAGGGCATCCGCGGCGACACCACCGCCGAGTCCCTCGGCAAGCTGCGCCCCGCCTTCGCCAAGGACGGCACCATCACCGCGGGCTCCTCCTCGCAGATCTCGGACGGTGCGGCGGCCGTGGTCGTGATGAGCAAGGCCAAGGCGCAGGAGCTGGGCCTGGACTGGATCGCCGAGATCGGCGCCCACGGCAACGTGGCCGGTCCCGACAACTCCCTCCAGTCGCAGCCGTCCAACGCGATCCGGCACGCCCTGAAGAAGGAGGGCCTGGAGGTCTCCGACCTCGACCTCATCGAGATCAACGAGGCCTTCGCCGCGGTCGCCGTGCAGTCAATGAAGGACCTGGGTGTTTCCACCGAAAAGGTGAACGTCAACGGTGGCGCCATCGCGCTGGGTCACCCGATCGGGATGTCCGGTGCCCGGCTCGTGCTGCACCTGGCGCTGGAGCTGAAGCGGCGCGGCGGCGGCGTCGGCGCGGCGGCGCTGTGCGGCGGCGGCGGCCAGGGCGACGCGCTGATCGTGCGGGTGCCCAAGGCCTGAGCCCGGGGTCCTTCGCAGGTTGCTGATTTCCCTCTCGTGAACGGAGCTGTGATGCAGGACGTCTCCTCGCTGGTCGCCCAGGCCAGGGAAGGCAGGCCACGGGCCGTGGCCCGGCTGATCTCCCTGGTGGAGGGGGCGTCCCCACAGCTCAGGGAGGTCATGGCGGCCCTGGCGCCGCTGACCGGGAACGCGTACGTGGTCGGCCTGACCGGCTCCCCGGGCGTGGGCAAGTCCACGTCCACCTCGGCCTTGGTGACCGCGTACCGCAAACAGGGCAAGCGGGTCGGCGTCCTCGCGGTGGACCCCTCCTCGCCCTTCTCGGGCGGCGCCCTGCTCGGCGACCGCGTCCGCATGTCGGAACACGCCTCCGACCCGGGCGTCTACATCCGCTCGATGGCCACGCGAGGCCACCTGGGCGGCCTGGCGTGGGCGGCCCCGCAGGCCATCCGCGTCCTGGACGCGGCGGGCTGCGACGTGATCCTGGTCGAGACGGTGGGCGTGGGGCAGTCGGAGGTGGAGATCGCCTCCCAGGCCGACACGTCGGTGGTGCTCCTGGCCCCCGGCATGGGCGACGGCATCCAGGCGGCGAAGGCCGGAATCCTGGAGATCGGCGACGTCTACGTCGTCAACAAGGCCGACCGCGACGGCGCCGACGCCACCGCCCGCGAGCTGAACCACATGCTCGGCCTCGGCGAGTCCCGCGCCCCCGGCGACTGGCGCCCGCCGATCGTGAAGACGGTCGCCGCGCGGGGCGAGGGCGTCGACGAGGTCGTCGAGGCCCTGGAGAAGCACCGCGCCTGGATGGAGGAGGGGGGCGTCCTGACGACCCGCCGCCTGGCCCGGGCCTCCCGCGAGGTCGAGACCATCGCGGTGACGGCCCTCCGCGAACGCATCGGCGACCTCCACGGCGACCGCCGCCTGGACGCACTGGCGGAACGCATCATCGCCGGGGACCTGGACCCGTACCGAGCGGCGGACGAACTGGTGAAGGGCCTGACCACCTCCAGCCCCAAGTAGCCCGTCCGGCCCGACCAGCGCGTCCGGCGTTCGAGGACAAGGGGGCTCCGGGGGCGCAGCCCCCGGGGACGGTGGGGGCACCTCCCGCTCGAGCGAAGCCGGGAGTGGGGGAGGGAAGGGGCGGCGGGGACGACAACGGATCAGTCGTCGTCCGAGTCGCCCCCGTCGTCGTCCCGGTCGGCCGCGACGGAGCCGCTGCTCGGATCGACCCGCCAGTCCCGCTCGTCCCCGGAGGAGGCACGCGTCTCGGCCTCCCACCCCCGGTCGTCGTCGTCATCGAGGTCGACGGAGACGACCGTCCCCTTGGCGGCAGCCGCCTTCGCGGCCTCCCCGGCCGTCACCGACGCCCCCTTCAGCGCCGCCCGCACCTCGGCGGTGTCGTCCTCGTCGTCCTTCTGGGCACCCAGGACCTTCCCGCTGCCCGGGTCGACGCGCACGCTGTACCAGGTGTCCCCCCGGCCGAGGACGTCGACCTCCCAGACGGCCTTGCCGCCGTCGTCGTCCTCGTCGTCCAGCTCGGCGGAGACGGCCGTACCCGGCGTGTGCTCCAGCGCGGCGGCGATGGCGCCGGCGGCGGTCACGTCACCGGAGACGGCACGCCCGTCGCGGTCGCCGTCCTGCCCGTCGTCGTCCCGCGTGCCGTCGTCCCGCCCGTCGTCGTCCCCCGCCCGGGTCTCCGTCCGCGTCACCGACGCCGGCCCGTCGTCGTCCCCCGAGACCGCGAGGGCCGTGGCCGTACCGCCCCCGACCAGGGCCGCGGCCGTGACGACGGCGATCACGATGTTGCGCTTCATGTGGATTCCTCCCGAGTCACTGCGTTTCGTTCTGTACGGCATCAATCTCGCCGACCGACGCTGAGGGGAACCTGAAACCGCCTGAAGGGATCTTCAGCTTCGCTTTGCGACCCTTGTCGCATGCGCCCGCCCGTCTCCCACCACCACCCTGCCGGAGGCGCTTCGCGCCGCCCCTTTCGACTCTTGATCGTGGAGGACGAAAAACGCCTCGCCCTCTCCCTCGCCAAGGGCCTCACCGCCGAGGGCCACGCCGTGGACGTCGTCCACGACGGCCGGGAGGGCCTGCACCGGGCCACGGAGGGGACGTACGACCTCCTGATCCTCGACATCATGCTGCCCGGCCTGAACGGCTACCGGGTCTGCGCCGCCCTGCGCGCCGCCGGCCACGACGTGCCGATCCTGATGCTCACGGCGAAGGACGGCGAGTACGACGAGGCGGAGGGGCTCGACACCGGTGCCGACGACTACCTCACCAAGCCGTTCTCGTACGTCGTCCTCGTCGCCAGGATCAAGGCGCTGCTGCGCCGCCGTCAGGGTGCCGGGGCCTCTCCGGTCCATGTGCACGGCGACCTCAAGGTGGACACCGCCGCCCGCCGGGTCTTCCTGGGCGAGGGCGAAGTGACCCTGACCGCGAAGGAGTTCTCGGTCCTCGAACACCTGGTGCTGCGGGCCGGCGAGGTGGTCTCCAAGGCCGACATCCTGGAACACGTCTGGGACTTCGCCTACGAGGGCGACCCCAACATCGTGGAGGTCTACGTCAGCGCCCTGCGCCGCAAACTGCGCGCCGGCCTCATCCGCACCGTGCGCGGCGCCGGTTACCGCCTGGAGACGGCGCCGTGAGCCGCCTGTTCGGCTCGGTCCGCGCACGGGCGACGCTCGGCGCCACCCTCGTGGTCGCGGTCGCCCTCGTCGTGGCCGGCACCGCCGTACTGCTGTCGCTGCGCTCCAACCTGATCGGCGAGGCGGGCACCCAGGCGGAACGCTCCGCGCGGGCGGTCGCCTCCGAACTCGCCGCCCGGACGCCGTACGACAAACTGTCGGGGCTGGACGGGGACGACAGCCCGGTGCAGATCGTCGACGAGGACGGGAGGCTGGTCGCGGCCTCCGAGGACCTGCGACGGATCACCGGTACGGCGACGACCGACGTGACCCCGCAGTCGCCGAAGCCGGACGACGACGACTCCGGCGACGACTCGGACGACTCCGACGAGTCCCTCGCCCCCGGCGAGATCGCCGCCGAGACCACCTTCAGCAACGGCTCGGCGACCGTCGACGGCGACACCGAGGACTACCGCTTCGCCGCCGTGGAGGTGGAGACCGACGACCGGGGCCGCCTCACCGTCCACGCGGGCGCCCCCCTCGCCGCCGAGCACGGCGCCGTGCGGACCGCGCTGACCGTGATGCTCATCGGCTTCCCCCTCCTGTTCGGTGTCGTCGCCGGCGTGACCTGGCTGGTCACCGGCCGGGCGTTGCGCCCGGTGGAGGGCATCCGGAGCGAGATGGCCGCGATCACCGCCTCCGAGGACCTCGCCCGCCGTGTCCCCGAACCGGCCACCCACGACGAGATCGCCCGTCTCGCCCGCACCACCAACGAGACACTGGCCGCGCTGGAGGCGTCCGTGGAGCGGCAGCGGAGGTTCGTCGCCGACGCCTCGCACGAGCTGCGCAGCCCGATCGCCTCCCTGCGCACCCAGTTGGAGGTGGCCGCCGCCCACCCCGAGCTGCTCGACCTGGACGGCGCCGTCGAGGACACCGTGCGGCTCCAGCACCTCGCCGCCGATCTGCTGCTGCTCGCCCGGCTGGACGCGGGGGAGCGGCCCGCCGACGCCCGGGTCGACCTGTCCGCGCTGGCCCGCGAGGAGGCCGCGGGACGTACGGGCGTGACGGTGGACGCGGAACCGGCGGAGGTGACCGGATCGCGGGGGCAGTTGGGGCGGGTGCTCGCCAACCTGCTGGACAACGCCCGGCGGCACGCCCGCAGTCGGGTCACCGTGACCGTGCGGCGGGAGGGCGACCGGGCGGTCCTGGGGGTGGCCGACGACGGCGAGGGCGTGGCCGAGGCCGACCGGGAGCGGATCTTCGAGCGGTTCGTACGGCTGGACGCCGCCCGCAGCCGCGACGACGGTGGCGCGGGGCTGGGGCTGGCGATCGCGCGGGATGTCGCCCTACGGCACGGCGGGACGCTCACGGCGTCCGCGTCGCCGGCCGGCGGAGCCCTCTTCGAACTCCGCCTGCCGCTCGCCCGCTGACGGACGTCAGTGACGTCCCCGCTGCCCCCGCAGGTGCTCGGCGATGGGCTTGAGGGCCTTGTCGAGCTCGGTGAGGGCCTCGGGGGAGAGCAGGTCGATGAAGTGCCGGCGCACGGACGCCACATGGTGCGGCGCGACCTTCTGCATGGTCTCCATGCCGTGGTCGGTGAGGACCGCGTACAGCCCGCGGCGGTCGGACTCGCAGTTCTCCCGCCGGACCAGGTCCGCGTTCTCCATGCGGGTGATCTGGTGCGAGAGGCGGCTCTTGGACTGCATGGTGGCGGAGGCGAGGTCGCTCATCCGCATCCGCCGGTCCTCCGACTCGGACAGATTGACCAGGATCTCGTAATCGTTCATCGTCAGGCCGAACGGCTGCAGATCCTTCTCTAGCTGGTACGTCAACAGCCTGTTGACCTCCAGGTGGGTGCGCCAGGCGCACTGCTCCGCATTGGTCAGCCAGCGGGTGGCCGTCTCGGTCTCCATGAATGAAGTCTACCTAAGGAAGTTGAATGGCGAACTAATAATGCTTCCGTGTGACACCGTGCTCAGGCGTTCGATGTCACACCCCGCACATTACCGCTCACAGCCCGAAGCGACGCTGGAGGTCTCCGAGCTGTCCGGGAAGACGCGGTGTGCCCGCCCCCTGCCCGTGGCCACCCGGAACCCCGCCCCCGGGCACCCCCGGCTCGTGCGGAGTCACCCCCGTGGCCTGCTCCGCCATCAGAGTCTCGGACGACTGGAGCAGCACCGTGCCCGCCCCCACGAACTCGAACTGGTGCTCCTCGCCGGAGGCTCCGCCGAGGCCCGTCATCGCACGTAGACCGCCCATCAGGCCGGTCATGTAGCCGTGGTCGTAGTGGTGGCACGGAGAGGGGCAGTCCGCCCATCCGACCAGCGCCTGCGGATCCACCCGGATGGGAGGTTCCATGAACACCACCGGTCCGTTGGATGCGGCCACGAACTTTCCGGTTCCGATCAGCGTCAGGAAACCCGGCACGATCGACTGCTTGAGCGCGAGACTTGGCTGAAAAGCGAGGAGGTTGCCCGAGCGAATGGTCAGGTTGCCGTCCTCGAGGTCGTACGAATTCACGTCGAAGGCCCGGTCGGCGAGGAGCATCTTGCCCGAGCCCTCCGCCACGACCCAGTCGCTCGCGTGCAGTGGCGAATGGAACGAGGTGCGGACGAGTCGGTCGAGTCGCCCGTGCCCGATCCCGTTGAACTCGATCGAACCGTAGTAGGCGATCATCTTCCCCTTCTGCATGAACCACTGGGTGCCCTTGAGCTCCACGCAGAAGGTGTAGTGATCGACGTTGTCGTCGGAGGGCAGCGTCGCCGGATCGTGGACGGTGTGGCTCACAGCTTCTCCTCCGACGCCTGGACGTACACGGCACCGCTGCCGCTCAGCTCCAACTGGAACGCCTCGCCGGAACCGCGGCCCACCATGTCCCGCCAGCCGAGGGCGGTCGACAGCTTGTTGCGCACGTCGCCGTGGTGGGCGACGTAGGCCTGCGGGTCGACGTGCACCGGCCGCTGCGGGGTGATCGGGACCTCGATGACCCCTCCGTGGGCCATCACGGCGACGGAGCCGTGCCCCTTGAGCGAGGTCGTGAACAGCCCCTGCCCGGAGACCTGCCCCCGGACCATGCCCATCACCCCGCCCTGAGAGCCGAGGAACACCGTGCCCTGCTCCAGCGTGCCCTCGAAGGCCAGCAGCCGGTCGGCCTCGACGTACAGCGTGTCCCCGGCGAGGTCGATCACCTGGATGTGGTGGCCGCCGTGCCCGAACAGGACGGTGCCGCTGCCCTCGACGGTCATCAGGGGCGTGTCCTCGTTGGCCACCCGCCGCCCGATCATCGACATCACCCCGCCCTGACCGCCCGCCATGTTCGGGGTGAAGCTGACCTCCCCCTTGTACGCGAGCATCGCGCCGCGCTGACTGAACAGCCGCCGGCCGGGCGACACCGTCGCCTCGATCATCTTCGCGTTGATCTCCCGGAAGCCCATGTCACACGTCCCCCGCGATCGTGTTCCGCTCACTGGGCTGTACGTAGACCAGCCCGTCGCCCTCGAACCGGATCTGGAAGGCCTCGCCGCCGCCCTCTCCCATCAGGGTGCGGAAGGTCACACCCGACTGGAAGGACTGCCGCAGGTTCCCCTGGTGGGCCACATAGGCGCCGGGGTCGACCGTCAGCGGGTACTGCGGGCTGACCCGGAGCAGCACCGCCGGCCCGTCCGACAGGAGCGCCGCCTGGCCGTGCCCCTCGACCGTCGTCGTGAACAGCCCGTTGCCCTGCGAGGCCCCGCGCGTCCCCGTGAACGTGGTCCCGGTGCGCAGGCCCCCGTCCGTCGCCAGCAGGTTGCTGGACTCCACGTACAGCTTGTCGCCCTGCAGGGCCACCAGATTGATCTCGGAGGCCCGGTCCGCGAAAAAGCAGGTCCCGTGCCCCTTCACCTCCATCAACGTCATCTGCTCGCCCGTGAGCCTGCGGGTCACCATCCCCCTCAGCCCCTCACCGCCACCGCTGAGCTTCTTGAAGGCCATCTCACCGTCGTACGCGACCATGGAGCCGTTCTTCGCCTTCACGGCGTCCCCGGTCATGTCGACGGCGAGCACCTTGCTGCTCTGAAGTCGGAACATCGCCACGCCTGCGACGGTAGCCGCACCTTCGCCCCCGCCGACAGATCCCGGGGGTGGAGTCGCGCCCCGGCCGGCCCCTACGGGATGTGCGGCCCCCCTCCGGTGACCGCGGACGGCGTTTGCCACAATGGCGGGGCGCTTGTGCGTGCGTTCACAAGCCGTCCGACCCGTCGACGCCGACGTCTCTCCCACCGAAGGTGACCCGTGGACATCAAGACCGCCTCCGCCCTCCGCCGCCTCCGCCTGGTCTCGGGCCCCGAAGCGATCTCGTTCCTCCTGCTGCTCGTCTGCTCGGTCCTGAAGCGGACCACCGACTTCAACGCCGTCCCGGTGATGGGCGCGGTCCACGGCTTCCTCTTCGTCCTCTACGTGCTCTTCTGGGCCGACGCCTGGAACCGCGCCAAGTGGTCGCTGGGGACCGCCGCCTTCTACTTCCTGATGTCGGTCCTGCCCACCGGCGGCTTCTTCGCCGACCGCCGCCTCAAGCGCGAGGCCGAGGACGCGGTGATCGCCTCCCGCGCCCGCGCCGAAGGGGCCGTGAAGGCATGATCGTCGCCTTCTCCGTGACACCGCTCGGCGTCGGCGAGGACGTGGGGGAGTACGTCGCCGACGCCGTGCGGGTGGTCCGCGAATCCGGCCTGCCGAACCGCACCGACGCGATGTTCACCTCGGTCGAGGGCGAGTGGGACGAGGTCATGGACGTGGTGAAGCGCGCCGTGGCCGCGGTGGAGGCACGTGCGCCGCGCGTCTCCCTGGTCCTCAAGGCGGACATCCGCCCGGGGGTGGAGGACGGCCTCACGTCCAAGGTGGAGACCGTCGAACGCCACTTGGCACGCGGCGGCGGCTGACCGACGGGACCGATGAGTGAGACAGGGCTGACCGGCATATGACCGGCCGGTAGGGTCTGGTCCGTGCCGAAGCCGCTCAGTCTCTCGTTCGATCCCATCGCCCGCGCCGACGAGCTCTGGAAGCAGCGCTGGGGAAGCGTGCCGTCGATGGCCGCGATCACCTCGATCATGCGGGCGCAGCAGATCCTGCTGGCCGAGGTGGACGCGGTCGTCAAGCCGTACGGCCTCACGTTCGCGCGGTACGAGGCCCTGGTGCTGCTGACCTTCTCCAAGTCCGGTGAGCTGCCGATGTCCAAGATCGGCGAGCGGCTCATGGTGCACCCCACGTCGGTGACGAACACCGTGGACCGCCTGGTGCGCTCGGGCCTGGTCGCCAAGCGCCCCAATCCCAACGACGGCCGCGGCACCCTCGCGACCATCACCGACAAGGGCCGCGAGGTGGTCGAGTCCGCCACCCGCGACCTGATGGCCATGGACTTCGGCCTGAGCGCCTACGACGCCGAGGAGTGCGGCGAACTCTTCGCGATGCTCCGGCCGCTGCGGCTGGCGGCGGGGGACTTCGAGGGCGAGTGACCCCGGGCAAGATCTCCCGGAACGGCCCGTTACGCTCGACTCCATGAAGAAGAGCGTGCTGACCCGCTACCGGATCATGGCCTACGTCACCGGTGTCCTCCTCGTCGCGCTGACCCTCGGCATGATCGGCAAGTACGCGCTCGACATGGGCGGGGCGGCCGACTTCACGCAGGTGGTCAGCATCGCCCACGGATGGCTCTACGTCGTCTACCTGATCTTCGCCTTCGACCTCGGTTCCAAGGCGAAGTGGCCGGTCAAGAAGCAGCTCTGGGTGCTGCTCGCCGGGACCGTCCCCACCGCCGCGTTCTTCGTGGAGCGCAGGATCAGCCGCGAGCTGGAGGGCAAGGTCGCGGACGAGGCCCCCGCGGTCGCGTAACGCGTCCTACCGCCGTACGGAGCAGCGTGCGGCGGTCCCCCATCGACATTTACTAGGACGTCCTAGTAAATTCGAAGGCATGGACGCTGACGCCATCGAGGAGGGCCGCCGACGCTGGCAGGCCCGGTACGACGCCGCTCGCAAGCGCGACGCGGATTTCACCACGCTCTCCGGCGATCCCGTGGAGCCGGTGTACGGGCCCCGGACCGGGGACACCTATGAGGGGTTCGAGCGGATCGGCTGGCCGGGGGAGTACCCCTTCACCCGCGGGCTGTACCCGACCGGCTACCGGGGGCGGACGTGGACCATCCGGCAGTTCGCCGGGTTCGGCAACGCGGAGCAGACCAACGAGCGGTACAAGATGATCCTCGGCAACGGCGGCGGCGGGCTCTCCGTCGCCTTCGACATGCCGACGCTCATGGGCCGCGACTCCGACGACCCGCGCTCCCTGGGCGAGGTCGGCCACTGCGGGGTGGCGATCGACTCGGCCGCCGACATGGAGGTCCTGTTCCGGGACATCCCGCTCGGGGACGTGACGACCTCCATGACGATCAGCGGGCCCGCCGTGCCCGTCTTCTGCATGTACCTCGTCGCCGCCGAGCGCCAGGGCGTCGACCCCGCCGTGCTCAACGGCACGCTGCAGACGGACATCTTCAAGGAGTACATCGCGCAGAAGGAGTGGCTCTTCCAGCCCGAGCCCCATCTGCGCCTCATCGGCGACCTGATGGAGCACTGCGCGGCCGGCATCCCCGCCTACAAGCCGCTGTCGGTCTCCGGGTACCACATCCGCGAGGCCGGGGCGACGGCCGCGCAGGAGCTGGCGTACACACTCGCGGACGGCTTCGGCTACGTGGAGCTGGGGCTCAGCCGCGGCCTCGACGTCGACGTCTTCGCCCCCGGCCTGTCCTTCTTCTTCGACGCGCACGTCGACTTCTTCGAGGAGATCGCCAAGTTCCGTGCGGCCAGGCGGATCTGGGCGCGCTGGATGCGGGACGTCTACGGCGCGAAGAGCGACAAGGCGCAGTGGCTGCGCTTCCACACCCAGACCGCCGGTGTCTCGCTGACCGCGCAGCAGCCGTACAACAACGTCGTACGGACCGCCGTGGAGGCGCTGGCCGCGGTGCTCGGCGGGACCAACTCGCTGCACACCAACGCCCTCGACGAGACCCTCGCGCTGCCCAGCGAGCAGGCCGCCGAGATCGCCCTGCGCACCCAGCAGGTGCTGATGGAGGAGACCGGCGTCGGCAACGTCGCCGACCCGCTGGGCGGTTCCTGGTACGTCGAGCAGCTCACCGACCGCATCGAGGCGGACGCCGAGAAGATCTTCGAGCAGATCAAGGAGCGGGGCCTGCGGGCCCACCCGGACGGGCAGCACCCGATCGGGCCGATCACCTCCGGCATCCTGCGCGGCATCGAGGACGGCTGGTTCACCGGCGAGATCGCCGAGTCGGCGTTCCGCTACCAGCAGGCGCTGGAGAAGGGCGACAAGCGGGTCGTCGGCGTCAACGTCCACACCGGGTCCGTCACCGGCGACCTGGAGATCCTGCGCGTCAGCCACGAGGTGGAGCGCGAGCAGGTGCGGCTCCTCGGCGAGCGCAAGGCCGCCCGCGACGACGCGAAGGTGCGCGGCGCGCTCGACGCCATGGTCGCGGCCGCGCGCTCCGGCGCCAACATGATCGAGCCGATGCTGGACGCCGTACGCGCGGAGGCGACGCTCGGCGAGATCTGCGGCGTCCTGCGGGACGAGTGGGGCGTGTACACGGAGCCCGCCGGGTTCTAGACCCGACGCCACTCCGTCACGACGGTCGGAGGTTTTCCGGGCGGGGAGCCGGTGTCCTGCTCCGGGACCGCGCGGAAGGGAGACCGCCGTGGTCCGCGGTCCTGATCCGGGCCACGGCGACGTCCGTGCCGGGGGCCG
>NZ_NCTE01000159.1:13130-32937 GCF_002114215.1 Streptomyces sp. 13-12-16
GGGGGCGGCCGCCCCCACCGTCGTGACGCCGGTCGGAGGTTTTCCGGGCGGGGAGCCGGTGTCCTGCTCCGGGACCGCGCGGAAGGGAGACCGCCGTGGTCCGCGGTCCTGATCCGGGCCACGGCGACGTCCGTGCCGGGGGCCGGGTCAGCGGCGGGTGATCTCCACGGTCACGTCGGCGGAGGCCGCGGTGTGCCAGGCGTCACCGGCGTACGTCACGCCGTACCTCACCTGACCGGTCCTGCGCGGCGTGTCGGTCACGGCGAAGGTGCCGTCGGCCGCCACGGTGACGGTGCCCAGCGAGGTGCCTTCCGGAGCGGCGGCGTCGTAGCGCTTCACCGTGACGGTGGTGCCGGGAGCGAAGGAGGCCGCCGGGGCCAGGGTGCCGGTGACGGTCAGCTGCCGGTACCACCTGCTGGTCGGGGGCGCCTGGAGGGCAAGGGTGGTCTGCACGGTGGTGGCGACCTGCCGCGCGTGGAACCGGAGTCCCATGACACCGGTCTGCTGTGTCACGGCGAAGACCCGGCTCCCGTCCGGCGCCCAGGCCAGCCCCTCGTCCACCAGCCTCTCGGTGTCACCGCCCAGCTCGACCGCGGTCAGCGGAGCGGGAGCGCCCGGCGCGTAGAAGGACAGGTCCGGCACGTCGACGCTGTTGTTGGAGTTCCCTCCGGCCACCGTGCCGTCGGGTGCGACGGCGACGGCCAGGGGGGAGGGCGAGGCCGCGGGGGCCGCCTGGTCCGAGAGGTCGTCGAGGCGGAAGGTCTGATAGCCGGGCGATATGAGGGCGGCCACGACGACGCTCCGGCCGTCGGGTGTCACGTCCAGGTCCCGCAGACCGTTCATCTCGGTCCCGGAGAAGACCCGTCGGGCGGTCACCTCGGGTGATCCGCTGCCCACGTCGTACACCGTGAGGGTGTTGACGTTGGGGTTGTTCGTGCCGGCCACCAGCACGTCGGGGTCGGCGGGGGAGGCGACGAGCTCCGCCGCCCAGTCCAGCGAAGAGTCCAGACCGAGCTCGATCACCGGCTCGGCACCGGACACGTCGACCGACCCGAGGTCCCCGGTGACGCCGTATCCGAACCACAGCTTCCCGCCCGCGAAAGCCAGGCTCCACGGGGCGGTGTCCTCGCCCACGAAGTACCGTGCGGTCTCCGTCAGCGTCGCGGTGTCGTACGCGACGATGGTGTCGATGTCCCGCGCGGCCACGTAGAGGGTCCGGGAGTCGGGCGAGAGGGCCAGCCCGCCGGCGCCCGGCAGGCCGCTCAGCCAGGTGCTGTTCCCGCCGTCGTAGTCCGTCACCACGACCCGGCCGTCCGCTCCCGCGGGCATGCTGAGGAAGACCTGCCGGTTGCTCCCGTCGACCTCCATGTCGGCGAGGGAGTACAACGGCAGCGGCACGCCGCCCGCCGCGAACGCCGGGGCGGCTCCCGGAACGGTCAGCAGCAGCGAACCGAGGGCTGCGGTGAGCGTGGTGCCCAGCGCCCGTCTGAGTATGCGCAAGGTAGTGCCCTTCTGTGTCCCATGCATCACGTCGGCACACCGGTTGGACGACCGGAGGGGACGGCGCGGGGCGCCGCCCGCCAGGATTCTGCGGCGCGGAGCCACTTGAATCACGGCGGCACACCGGTCGGACGACCGGAGGGAAAGGCGCAGGGCGCCGTCCGCCGGGATTCCGCGGCGCGGAGCCGGGAATCCGGAACTCCGTGTCCGCGGCTCGACGCGCGCCCCCGCCCGGTTCCGCGCGTGCCGCGGTGACCGCCCCGCACGGCGGGGCGGTACGGAACCCGCGACCGGTGCCGATGAGCGGCGAGCGGGTCACCCGGCCGGCCTCCGCCCCACCGGGGCACCGCGGCAGGGCGGACGGTTCCCCGTCTCGCCCCGGAAGACGCTCAGTCGAGACAGAACTCGTTGCCCTCGATGTCCCGCATCACGATGCACGACTCGTTCTCCTCGTCGGCGTACAGCGTGCGTTCGTGCACCGCGCCGAGCGCGACCAGCCGTGCACACTCGGCCTCGAGCGTGGCGAGGCGCTCCTCGCCCACGAGCCCGGTACCGGCCCGCACGTCGAGGTGCACCCGGTTCTTGGCGGCCTTGCCCTCGGGGACGCGCTGGAAGTACAGGCGCGGGCCCACACCTGTGGGGTCGACGCAGGCGAACCACGAATCCCGCTGCTCGGAGGGCCGCGACTGCTTGTAGTCGTCCCAAGTGGCGAACCCCTCCGGCGGAGGCGGTACGACGTACCCCAACACCTCGCACCAGAAACGGGCGAGGCGCTCGGGCTCGGCGCAGTCGAAGGTGACCTGGAACTTCTTGACCGATGCCATCGAGGCACCGTAGCAAGGGCTTTGCCGCTCGTTCCCCGGTGGGGATCCGGCGGCCGGCGGGGCCCGTTCGACACGAGCGGGCCCCGCCGCGCGACCGGGTCACGGCTTGCGGGCCACCGCGCCGTACAGCGAGATCACCGCGTGCTCGTCGACCGTCTCCCCGACCGCGAGTTCGGGATGCCAGTCGGTCAGCTGGACCAGGCCCGGCTCCACCGGCTCCAGGCCCTCGAAGAAGCGGGCGATCTCCGCGCGACCGCGCGGCGCGAGCGTGACGCCGCCCGCCCGGTACATCTCGACCCCGCGGCCGACCGCCTCGGGGTCGAAGTCGGCGGTGAGCTGCGACAGGACCAGGTAGCTGCCGGAGGGCAGCGCCCCGACGAGCCGCGCCACCAGCCCGTACGGGTCGTCCTCGTCGCCGAGGAAGTGCGTCAGCGCGACGAGGGACAGCGCGATCGGCCGGCCGAAGTCCAGCTTCTCGCGGGCCTGTTCCAGGATGCGGCCGGGCTCGCGCACATCGGCCTGGACGTAGTCGGTGACGCCCTCGGGGGTGCTGCGCAGCAGCGCCTCGGCGTGCTTCAGGACGATCGGGTCGTTGTCCGTGTAGACCACGCGGGACTCGGGCGCGATGCCCTGCGCCACCTGGTGCAGATTGGGCTCGGTGGGGATGCCGGTGCCGATGTCCAGGTACTGGCGGACGCCCGCCTCACCGGCCAGCCACCGGGTGACCCGCTGCATGAACCAGCGGTTGGTGCGGGCGACATGCTGAGCCGTGCCGTCGACGCCCATGATCTGCCGGCCCAGTTCCTCGTCGACCGGGTAGTTGTCCTTGCCGCCGAGGAACCAGTCGTAGACCCGGGCCGGGTGCGGCCTGGAGGTGTCGATCCGTACGGCGGCGGGTTCGGTCCCTGTCCCGGTCATGTGGCCTCCCTGGCTGCTCGGCGTCCCCGCGCGTTCCGGTGCGGGACGATCATCGATCCTCGCAGCGCGCCGGAGGCGGTGACAGGCGACTACCGGCCGACCGTGGCCGGTTCAGGGCCCCGGGGCGGCCAGGCCCGACAGCAGGACCCGGGTGAAGCCGTGCACCCACTCCTCGTCGGCCGGTTCCGCGCTCACCAGGGTGCGGTGCACCACCGCGCCGGCCACCATGTCGAAGATCAGGTCGACCGTGCGCTCCGCCTCCCGCGCGTCGGACTCGGGCGGCAGCTCGCCCCGCGCCTGCGCCCGCGCCCGGCCGGCGAGGACGAGACGCTTCTGCCGGTCCACGATCGAGGCGCGGATGCGCTCGCGCAGGGCGTCGTCGCGGGTGGCCTCGGCGACCACCGCCATCAGGCCGTTGCGGGCCTCCGGGCGGGCCAGGATCGCGGCGAACTGGAGCACCACGCCCTCGATGTCGGCGGCCAGCGAGCCGCGGTCGGGCAGGGTCAGCTCGTCGAAGAGTTCCGCTACGGCGTCCACGACCAGTTCGTTCTTGCCCGCCCAGCGCCGGTAGAGGGTGGTCTTGGCGACCCCGGCGCGGACCGCCACGTCTCCCAGGGTGAGCTTGGACCAGCCCAGTTCGACCAGGGCCGCACGGGTCGCGGCCAGGATCGCGGCGTCCGCGGCGGCACTGCGCGGGCGCCCGGTGCGACCGGCTGGGGTGCGGCTCTGCATGGCACGACGATAACGGCGGATTCCGTGCGGTCGCGCGTGAGGGAGATCACCGGGGCGCCCTGTTCAGCGGGGACCGGACGGTATTACGCTACGACCCGTAGCGAAAGCACCCATGACCGGCGTGCCCGAGCGACGACCACCGGCGCGGGGTGGGGACCCGGCGTCAACGGCACACGTACGCCTGGCTTTCCCGGGCGTTTTCACACACACGCGGAGTACGGGGGAGGATAGACGCATGCAGCCACGGAACATGTCCATGAGCGGAGTCGTCGACCTCGCCGCGGTGAAGGCGGCCCAGGAGGCCAAGGCGAAGGCGGAGCAGGCGCGCGCGGAAGCGGCCCGGCAGGGCGGCGGAGGCGCCATCTCCCCGGCCGATCTCGTCATCGACGTCGACGAGGCAGGCTTCGAGCGCGACGTCCTGCAGCGGTCCACCGAGGTCCCGGTCGTCATCGACTTCTGGGCCGAGTGGTGCGAGCCCTGCAAGCAGCTGAGCCCGCTGCTGGAGCGGCTCACCGTCGAGTACAACGGGCGCATCCTCCTCGCCAAGATCGACGTCGACGCCAACCAGATGCTGATGCAGCAGTTCGGGATCCAGGGGATCCCGGCGGTCTTCGCGGTGGTGGCCGGACAGGCGCTGCCGCTCTTCCAGGGGGCCGCGGGCGAGGCGCAGATCCGCCAGACCCTGGACCAGCTGGTGCAGGTCGGCGAGCAGCGCTTCGGCCTGACCGGCCTCGACGTCGACCCCGACGCCGTGCCGGGCGGCGCCGCCCAGACCGCTCCGGCCGAGGCCGTCGGCCCGTACGACGCCCTGCTGGAGGCCGCCGTTCAGGCCCTGGACGGCGGTGACCTCGCCGGTGCCGTCCAGGCGTACAAGAACGTGCTCGCCGACGACCCGACCAACCCCGAGGCCACCCTGGGTCTCGCCCAGGCCGAACTGCTCCAGCGGGTGCAGGGCCTGGACCCGCAGCAGGTGCGCAAGGACGCCGCCGAGAAGCCGGGGGACGCCGCCGCGCAGATCGCCGCCGCCGACCTGGACCTGGTGGGCGGTCACGTCGAGGACGCCTTCGGCCGGCTCATCGAGACGGTGGGGCGCACCGCGGGCGACGACCGCAACGCCGTACGGGTGCGGCTGCTGGAGCTGTTCGAGGTGGTCGGCGCCGACGACCCGCGCGTGGTCGCCGCGCGCCGGGCACTGGCGCGGGCCCTGTTCTGAGCCACCCGGGCGCCGTTGCCCGATTCCGGCTGTTTTGCCGGGGGTTCGGGTGTGTGGGGCCCGAGTTGCCGTTCGGTTCACGGATGCCGGTGCGGCCGCGCTTTGCCAAAACTTGGTAATCGCGGCCGCTGTTACTGCCAGTAAGTCGCAGGCGTTGTTCTGTCGTGTTCTGTCCATCGATCAACGGTTTTGTACGGCACGTGCGGTGAACCCAGCGTCGCCGCGCGGCGCCGACGGGTCGTCGCGGGGTTACCCGGCCGTTACTAGCGAGTAACGAACCCCCTTGTGTCGAGGGCGAGAATGGACCACGATCGGCGACGCTCGGTCCATTACCCGTATCCCGGCAGCCGGTCGGGGCGCGGGAACTCCTGGGTCCCCACCGAGCAGAACCGGCGGCAGTGACGCCGGTTCTTGGACAGGGGGGTCTTCGCCCACCCGGCGAAGCCTGTCCGGCAGGGTTGTGCGTGATGCGTGTCAGGCGCGACCAGTGGTTGTCGCTCGGGGGTGATCGCCGGTGATCGGGCGCGTCGTACGCGCCGTCGAGCTCGGGCGCTCTCCTTCCCGAGGACGTAGCACTTCTCCCATCTCTGCCCGGCCGGGCCGCCGTTCAAAGCGGCGGGTCGGAGCAGGAGATGTACGTCCGAGAAGGAGGAAATATGGAGTCCCAGGTGCGTGGCGGGACCAGATGGAAGCGGTTCGCTGTGGTCATGGTGCCCAGCGTGCTCGCTACGGCGGCGGTGGGTGTCGGCCTGGCGCAGGGCGCGCTCGCGGCGTCGTTCAGCGTGTCCGGCCAGCAGTTCAAGGTGACGGCCGATCACCTGCACGGTGACGGTTTCGCCCAGTACGGCGGAATCGACACCGTCTACACGTCGACCGAGGGCAACAAGAAGACGCAGGTCCCGGTCGCCATCTCGTCGTTCGACGACGCGACGATCACCAAGATGTGCCAGTCGGTGGCGACGAAGATCCCCGTCCTCAACAAGACGATCTACCTTCGTCTCGAGGCGGGTAACGACGCCAAGAAGCCGGTCAAGGCCAAGAACCTCTACATCGACGTCGCCCAGCTCGACGCCGATGCGACGTTCAACAAGATCGACATCGGCGTGGCGGTCAAGGACAAGACCCGCGGTCCCGCCGTCAAGGAGGGCGAGAGCGCGCTGCCGGGCGGCTTCGCCCAGCAGGCCGAGTCGGCCGACCTCTACGGCGTCGAGCAGACGGCGTGGGCGACCACGGCCGGCACGTTCACGCTGAACGGCCTGTCGATGCGTCTCGGCACGGACGCCAAGATGGAGTGCTACTAGACGGTCTCCGTCACCGGGGTGTTCCGAGGTAGCTGAGCTGCCCCGGGGGGCGGGGAAGTCGTCGTTTCCCCGCCCCGCCGCCCGGCCGGTCCGCGTGCCGGGCCACCCTCACAGACCCACACTTCCGGCTTCTCCACGCCTACGGCCGAGCCGGTACGTACTTCCCCCGGACCCAGGGAGCTTTTTCCATGAGTGCCGAGACTCCGGTCCAGAGCGCCGGGACCTTCACCCGGCTGCGTCTGCGATTCCGCGACTGGCGGGGCACCCGGCCGTTCTGGGCCGGTCTGTTCACGCTGCTGGGCGGCATCCCCATCGCGTACTTCCCCTACGCCACGCTCAAGCTGGGCCACATGTCGCTCGCCATGGCGACGACGGCCGGCGCCGGGTCGCTGATCATCGGCGTACTGCTGGTCACGCTGGGCCTGACCATGTGGTTCCAGTCGGCCACCCGGGTCTTCGCCGGCGTCGCCGCGATCCTGCTGGCCCTGGTGTCCCTGGTGGTCTCCAACATAGGCGGCTTCCTGATCGGCTTCCTGCTCGCGCTGGTCGGTGGCGCGCTCGCCCTCTCCTGGGCGCCGGGCGAACCGCCGGTCGAGGCGGCGGGGGAACACGACGGCGCCGACGCGCCCACGGGCGAGGCGGCGCCGGAGGGCACGCCCCAGGACCCCGCCGTGGCGCCGCAGTTCCCGGCCGTTTCCTTCGAGAAGGGGGAAGAAGACGGTGAGGCGGACGGCGTCCGGGCCGCAGGGGGGCACCGTGTCGGCTGACGAGGTGCGCGGGCCGCGACACGCGGCCCCGAAGAAGCCGCTGTTCACCAGGTTCCACGTGCCGAGCGGCAAGGCGATAGCCCTGGCGGCGATGCCCACGGCGGTCCTCATGGGGATGGGGTTCACGCCGACACTGGCCCTCGCCGACGGCAACGACGGGGCGCCCACGGCGAACAGCCTGACCGTCGACGAGTACCAGGCCTGCCTGGAAGTCATCAAGGAGGCGGAGAAGGACGACGCCTCCGCGTCGCCCACGCCGTCCGCGTCGGCGAGCGAGAGCGCGTCCGCGGACGAGGAGCCCTCGGCGGAGACCTCCGACGAGCAGAAGGCCCCCGAGGCGGACAAGGACACGGACAAGGACACGTCCTCTTCGTCGGATTCAGGTTCCGACGACAAGGACGAGCCGGCGCCCGCGCCCTCCGCCCCCGCCGCCGAGGACACGGCCGAGCCCGAGCCGGAGCCCTCGGAGGAGACCGACCGCAACCTCCTTGAGGGCCTCGGGGACGCCCTCAAGGACGTCTTCACCCCGAAGGAGAAGGAGGCCGAGGCGAGTCCCACTCCGACCCCGTCCGCCTCCGCCTCCGCCTCCGCCACGGAGGACGCGGCCGAAACCGCCGAGAAGACCACCGAGAAGGTCACCGAAGCGGCCGAGGACACCGCGAAGGACGCCACCGACAAGGCGACGAAGGCCGCGGAGGACACCGAGGAGACGGTCGAGGAGGTCACCGAGGAGGAGACCCCCGCGGCCCCCGAGGCCACCGCCTCCCCCAGCCCCTCCGAGTCGGCCGAGATCGACCCCGAGGACTGCCCGGTCGCCACCGACGCCGAGGGCGGCGTCGACAACCGGATCCTGCTGCCCGACGACCCCTGGACCCTCAACGCCAGCTCGCTGCTGCTGAAGGGCGCCTCGTACGAGGGCATCGTCGAGGTGCGGACGGCGAGCGGCGGCACCAAGAGGGTGCTGAAGTACGTCATCTCCGGCGGCACCGACATCGGGGACCTGCACCAGACGGTCAAGGACACGCAGTCCGGCGCCACCCACCACGTGCAGGCGGCCAAGGGATCGACGTCCACCATCCGCGACGGCGACACCGTGATGTACACCGAGAGCATCTCCGGCAACCTGCTCGGTCTGATCCCGGTCACGTTCGACCCGGAGAACCCGCCGCCGCTCGACATCCCGCTGATCTACTTCACCAAGGTGACGGTGAAGCAGGCCGGCCAGTTCGGCGGCACCCTGCACGTCCCCGGGCTGCAGCAGTACATCACCACCGGCTGAACACCGCCGAGAAGGCCGAACGCCGTCAAGAACCCCCCCGGGAGCCGCAACACACACCGAGGGCGCCCCCTGTGAGACCACAGGGGGCGCCCTCGGTGCCGTACGGGCCCCTTACGGTCAGCCGGTCGCCTCGCCCAGGTGGTGGACGCGGACCATGTTGGTGGTGCCGGGGACGCCGGGGGGCGAACCGGCCGTGATGATCACGGTGTCGCCCTCGTTGAAGCGGTTCAGCTTGAGCAGCTCCTGCTCCACCAGCTCGACCATCTCGTCGGTGCTGTTCACGAACGGCGCGACGTACGGCTCCACGCCCCAGCTGAGCGCGAGCTGGTTGCGGGTCGACTCGTCCGTGGTGAACGCCAGGATCGGCTGGATGGCGCGGTAACGGCTCAGCCGCCGGGCCGTGTCGCCGGACTGGGTGAAGGCCACCAGGCCCTTGCCGCCGAGGAAGTCGGCGATCTCGCAGGCCGCGCGGGCCACCGAACCGCCCTGGGTGCGCGGCTTCTTGCCCGGCACCAGCGGCTGCAGGCCCTTGGAGAGCAGCTCCTGCTCGGCCGCCTGGACGATCTTCGACATCGTCCGCACGGTCTCGATCGGGTACGCGCCCACGCTCGACTCGGCCGACAGCATGACCGCGTCGGCGCCGTCCAGGATCGCGTTGGCCACGTCGGAGGCCTCGGCGCGGGTCGGACGGGAGTTGGTGATCATCGACTCCATCATCTGGGTCGCCACGATCACCGGCTTGGCGTTGCGCCGGCAGAGCTCGATCAGGCGCTTCTGCACCATGGGGACCTTCTCGAGCGGGTACTCGACGGCCAGGTCGCCGCGCGCGACCATGACGGCGTCGAAGGCCGCCACGACGGACTCCATGTTCTCCACCGCCTGCGGCTTCTCCACCTTGGCGATGACGGGGACCCGGCGGCCCTCCTCGTCCATCACGCGGTGGACGTCGGCGACGTCCTTGGCGTCCCGGACGAAGGACAGCGCGACCAGGTCGCAGCCCATCCGCAGGGCGAACCGCAGGTCCTCGATGTCCTTCTCGGACAGCGCGGGCACGTTCACCGCAGCGCCGGGCAGGTTGATGCCCTTGTGGTCGGAGATGACACCGCCCTCGATGACGATCGACTTCACGCGGGGGCCGTCGACCTCGGTGACCTTCAGCTCGACGTTGCCGTCGTTGATCAGGATCTGGTCGCCCTTGGCCACGTCACCGGGCAGGCCCTTGTAGGTCGTTCCGCAGATCGTCTTGTCGCCCGGGACGTCCTCGGTGGTGATGGTGAACTCGTCACCGCGCACCAGCTCGACGGGACCCTCGGCGAAGGTCTCCAGGCGGATCTTCGGGCCCTGGAGGTCGGCGAGGACACCGATGGCCCTGCCCGTCTCCTTGGCGGCGGCACGGACCCGGTCGTACCGGCCCTGGTGCTCGGCGTGCGAGCCGTGGCTGAAGTTGAAGCGGGCCACGTTCATGCCGGCTTCGATCAGAGCGACGAGCTGCTCGTGGGAGTCGACCGCGGGGCCGAGAGTACAGACGATTTTCGAACGGCGCATGGGGCGATCCTATCGGTTTGTTTCGCTACGGAATATTCCGTCTGGCGGAAGATACAAATGAGAAAGTCCCTGCTCAGCTGTCGCTTCCGACCAGTGCGTATGTCTGCTGGGCGATCTCCATTTCCTCGTCCGTCGGTACCACCGCGACCGCGACCCGCGCGCCCTCGGGCGAGATCAGCCGCGGACCGCCGCCGCGTACGGCGTTGCGCCCGCCGTCCACCGCCAGGCCCAGCCCCTCCAGGCCCGCCACGGCCGCCTCCCGCACCGGGGCGGCGTTCTCGCCGACCCCTGCGGTGAAGGCCACCGCGTCCACCCGTCCGAGAACGGCGTAATAGGCGCCGATGTACTTCTTCAGACGGTGAATGTAGATGTCGAACGCCAGCTCCGCCTGTTCGTCACCCTCGTCGATCCGGCGCCGTATCTCCCTCATGTCGTTGTCACCGCACAGTCCGACCAGACCGCTCTTCTTGTTGAGGAGAGTGTCGATCTCGTCGGCGGACATTCCGCCAACACGCATCAAATGGAAGATGACGGCCGGGTCCATGTCTCCGGACCGCGTACCCATCACGAGCCCCTCCAAGGGCGTCAGCCCCATGGAGGTGTCCACGCACCTCCCGCCCCGCACGGCCGAGGCGGACGCCCCGTTGCCCAGGTGCAGCACGATGACGTTCACCTCCTCGGGCGCCTTCCCCAGCAGCTCGGCCGTCGCCCGGGAGACGTACGCGTGCGAGGTGCCGTGGAAGCCGTAGCGGCGGATGCGGTGCGCGTCGGCGGTCTCGACGTCGATCGCGTAGCGGGCGGCCGACTCCGGCATCGTGGTGTGGAAGGCGGTGTCGAAGACGGCGACCTGCGGCAGGTCCGGGCGCAGCGCCATGGCGGTGCGGATGCCGGTGAGGTTGGCCGGGTTGTGCAGCGGCGCGACCGGGATCAGCCGCTCGATCTCGGCCAGCACCCGGTCGTCGATCACCGTCGGCTCGGTGAAGTGCTTCCCGCCGTGCACCACCCGGTGGCCGATCGCGGCCAGCTCGGGGGAGTCGAGCCCCAGCCCGTCGGCGGCCAGCTCCTCGGCCATCGCCTTCAGGGCGGCGTCGTGGCCGGCGACCGGGCCGGTCCGCTCCCGGGTCCCGCCGCCCGCCGCGAGCGGGGTGTGCCGGACGAGGGAGGTCCGCTCACCGATCCGCTCGACCAGACCGGAGGCCAGCCGGCTGCTGTCGCGCATGTCCAGCAGCTGGTACTTCACCGACGAGGAGCCGGAGTTGAGGACGAGGACACGGGACGGGCTCACTGGGCGGCTGCCTTCTCGCTCGGGGCCGGCGACGGGACCGGGGACTGGGCCTGGATCGCCGTGATGGCGACGGTGTTGACGATGTCCTGGACCAGGGCACCCCGGGACAGGTCGTTGACCGGCTTGCGCAGACCCTGGAGCACCGGGCCGACGGCGATGGCGCCGGCCGAGCGCTGCACGGCCTTGTAGGTGTTGTTGCCGGTGTTCAGGTCGGGGAAGATCAGCACCGTCGCCTGCCCGGCCACCTCCGAGCCCGGCAGCTTGGTCGCCGCGACCGACGGCTCCACGGCCGCGTCGTACTGGATCGGCCCCTCGATCCGCAGATCGGGCCGGCGCGAGCGCACCAGCTCGGTGGCGGCGCGCACCTTGTCGACGTCGGCGCCCGTACCGGACGTGCCGGTCGAGTACGACAGCATCGCGATCCGCGGCTCCACCCCGAACCGCGCCGCCGTGACCGCCGACTGCACGGCGATGTCGGCGAGCTGTTCGGCGTCCGGGTCCGGGTTGACCGCGCAGTCGCCGTAGACCAGCACCCTGTCGGCCAGGCACATGAAGAAGACGGAGGAGACGATGCCCGCGTCCGGCGTGGTCTTGATGATCTCGAAGGCCGGCCGGATGGTCGCCGCCGTGGAGTGCACCGAACCGGACACCATGCCGTCGGCGAGCCCTTCCTCCACCATCAGCGTGCCGAAGTAGTTGACGTCGGAGACGACGTCGTAGGCCAGCTCCACGGTGACGCCCCGGTGGGCGCGCAGCGCCGCGTACTTCTCGGCGAAGGAGTCGCGCAGCTCGGAGGTGGCCGGGTCGATCAGCTGGGTGTCGCCGAGGTCGATGCCGAGGTCGGCGGCCTTCTTGCGGATCTGGTCCACGTCGCCGAGCAGCGTCAGCTCGCACACGCCCCGGCGCAGCAGCACCTCGGCCGCGTGCAGCACCCGCTCCTCGACGCCCTCGGGGAGCACGACCCGGCGCAGGTCCGAGCGGGCCTGCTCCAGCAGCTTGTGCTCGAACATCATCGGGGTGACGCGGTCACTGCTGGGCGCGGAGACCCGCTTGGTGAGGTCCGCGGTGTCGGCGTACCGCTCGAAGAGGCCGAGCGCCCGCTCCGCCTTGCGCGGGGTGGCCGCGTTCAGCTTCCCCTCCAGGGAGAACAGCTGCTCGGCGGTGGGGAAGCTGTTGCTCGGCACCGAGAGCACCGGCGTGCCGGGCGCGAGACGGTCGGCGAGGGTGAGGATGCGCTCGCCGGGCACCTCGTCCAGGGTCAGCAGCACCCCGGCTATCGGCGGGGTGCCGGCGCTGTGCGCGGCCAGCGAACCGACGACCAGGTCGGCGCGGTCGCCCGGCGTGACGACCAGGCAGCCCGGCGTCAGGGCGGCGAGGAGGTTCGGCAGCATGGCCCCGCCGAACACGAAGTCCAGGGCGTCGCGGGCGAGCCCCGAGTCGTCGCCGAGCACCACCTTCGCGCCGAGGGCGTGGACGATCTGGGAGACGGTCGGGGCGGACAGCGCCGGCTCGTCGGGCAGCACGTAGCAGGGCACCGGCAGCCGGGTGGCGAGCCGCCCGGCGATCTCGTCCCGCTCCTCGACCGCGACCCGGTTGACCACCATGGCGAGCACGTCGCAGCCCAGGGTGTCGTAGGCGCGGTAGGCGTTGCGGGTCTCGGCGCGCACCGACTCGGCGGTCTGCCTGCGGCCGCCGACGACCGGGATCACGGAGGCGCCGAACTCGTTGGCGAGCCGGGCGTTCAGGCTGAGCTCGTCCGGGAGCTGGGTGTCGGCGTAGTCGGTGCCGAGGACGAGGACGACGTCGTAGTCGCGGGCGACCCGGTGGAACCGTTCGACAAGGGTCGACACCAGCTCGTCCGTGCCCTGCTCGGCCTGGAGGGCGGACGCCTCGTGGTAGTCCAGGCCGTAGACGGTCGACGGGTCCTGGGTGAGCCGGTACCGGGCGCGCAGCAGTTCGAAGAGGCGGTCGGGCCCGTCGTGCACCAGGGGACGGAAGACGCCCACCCGGTCGACCTGCCTGGTCAGGAGCTCCATGACCCCGAGTTCGACGACCTGGCGGCCGTCGCCGCGGTCGATACCGGTCACGTACACGCTGCGGGTCACGCGCGCTCTCCGTTTCGTCGAGGGCCGCAAGGGTCTTCGGCGGGGCCACAAAAATCGCCCACCCAGGTGAGCGGACCCCTCTTGACAATACCTCCGGCGCTGGCTAGGGCGCTCACCCGTACGGCGTCGGCGGGGCCCGGGGGGACGTGAAACAATCGGGACTGACTCACCGGTATCGACAGCGACCAGGAGACTCGGCACGATGCGCATAGGAGTACTCACCGCAGGCGGCGACTGCCCTGGACTGAACGCAGTGATCCGGTCGGTCGTGCACCGGGCGGTCGACAACTACGGCGACGAGGTCATCGGCTTCGAGGACGGCTACTCGGGCCTGCTCGACGGCCGCTACCGCACGCTCGACCTCGACGCGGTCAGCGGCATCCTGGCCCGCGGCGGCACCATACTGGGCTCCTCCCGGCTGGAGCGCGACCGGCTCCGCGAGGCCTGCGAGAACGCCTCCGACATGATCCGCGACTTCGGCATCGACGCGCTGATCCCGATCGGCGGCGAGGGCACGCTCACCGCGGCGCACATGCTGTCGGAGGCGGGCCTGCCGGTGGTCGGCGTCCCGAAGACGATCGACAACGACATCTCCTCCACCGACCGCACCTTCGGCTTCGACACGGCGGTCGGTGTGGCGACGGAGGCGATGGACCGCCTCAAGACCACCGCCGAGTCCCACCAGCGCGTGATGGTCGTCGAGGTCATGGGCCGGCACGCGGGCTGGATCGCCCTGGAGTCCGGCATGGCCGCCGGCGCCCACGGCATCTGCCTGCCCGAGCGTCCCTTCGACCCGGCCCAGCTGGTCAAGATGGTGGAGGAACGCTTCGCCCGGGGCAAGAAGTTCGCGGTGATCTGCGTCGCCGAGGGCGCGCACCCGGCCGACGGCACCATGGACTACGGCAAGGGCGAGATCGACAAGTTCGGCCACGAGCGCTTCCAGGGCATCGGCACCGCCCTGGCGTACGAGCTGGAGCGCCGGCTCGGCAAGGAGGCCAAGCCGGTCATCCTCGGCCACGTCCAGCGCGGCGGCGTGCCCACGGCGTACGACCGCGTCCTCGCCACCCGCTTCGGCTGGCACGCGGTGGAGGCGGCGCACCGGGGCGAGTTCGGCAAGATGACGTCCCTGCGGGGGACCGACATCGTGATGGTGCCGCTGGCGGAGGCGGTCACCGAACTGAAGACGGTCCCGAAGGACCGGATGGACGAGGCGGAGTCGGTCTTCTAGGCCGGGTGTGCCGGAGGGCGGGAGGGTTCTTCGCCCCGCCCGCATCCTGTCTCTGTTCGACGAGGGGAGCGTTCCTCCCGGCGTGACCCCGCTTGTGCGGGGTTCCACCAGGAGGAACGCTCCCCTCGCGCTGCCGGAACCGGCCCCGCTGTAGGCGAAGTTCCACGGCAGCCCCCGGGGGGTATGACCTGGGTTACAAATCCCGTGCTGTCGTACAACCTTCACCCGTTCGTGTGGGTCTCTCGTGTGCCGCCTGTCCGGGCGGCGGGCTCCTGCCCCGTTCTTCCCTCCTCACGCAGAAGGACCACGCGAACCGACATGCGCACACCACGGCATTTCTGGAAGGCGTCCGCGGTCGTCGCGGCCGGCCTGTCCGGGGCACTCGTCCTGCAGGCCGTGACGGGACAGGAGAGCGGCGGCTCCCACGCCGGCGGTGCGCCGGGGCCCGTCACCAGCAAGGCGGAGACCACCGCGCTGCGGGTCTCCGGGGACGGGACCTCCGCCTCCCTGGGCAAGCGGGACACCGGGCCGTTCAGCATGCTCGGCGTGACCTGGTCCGACCCGTCCGCCCGCGTCGGCGGCACGGTCGAGGTCCGCACCCGGGCCGCCGGTACGCAGGAGTGGTCGCGGTGGCTGACGCTGGACGGCGACAGCGGCCAGGGCGAGAGCGGCGCCGCGCGCGGCGGTACCGAACCGGCGTGGGTGGGCCCGTCCGACGGCGTCGAAGTACGGGTCGACGGAAAGGACTCGGCCAGGCTGCCGAAGGGCCTGCGACTGGACATGGTCGACCCCGGCAGCGGCGAGGTCACCGCGCTGGAGCCGGCGGCGTACGTGGCCGAAGGGGCCGAGGAGAGCGAGCAGCCCACCCCCTCGACCACCGAGCCGGAGACCGGCACCGGCACCGAGCCGCAGCCGGACGCCACCGCCCCGGAGACTCCCGCCTCCGAGACGCCGCCCGAGCCGTCCCCCTCCGAGCCCTCGGCGTCGGAGCCCTCGGTGACCGAGCCGTCGGTCCCCGTCACGCCGTCCGCCCCGGACACCTCCTCGCCCACCGCCTCCCCCACCCCTTCGGTGAGCGTCCCGCCCGCGCCGCCGTCCACCGCGCCGCGCCCGCCGATCACCTCCCGCGCCGCCTGGGGCGCGGACGAGACGATCAGCCCGGAGGAGCCGGGCTACCTGCCCGGCGAGAAGATCAAGGCGGTCGTGGTGCACCACACCGCCGAGTCCAACGACTACACCTGCGCCCAGGGCCCGGCCGTGGTGCGCGGCATCTACGCGTACCACGTGAAGCAGCTGGGCTGGAAAGACCTGGGCTACAACTTCCTGGTCGACAAGTGCGGCACGGTCTACGAGGGCCGCAAGGGCGGAGTCGACCGGCCGGTGATGGGCGCCCACGCCTACGGCTTCAACAGCGAGACCACCGGCATATCCGTGCTGGGCACCTACACCTCCACCGCGCCCTCCACGGCCGCCATGACCTCCGTCGCCCGGATCGCCGCGTGGAAGCTCGGCCAGTACGGCGTCGCCCCCACCGGCACCGCCACCCTCACCGCCGGCGACAGCGGCCGCAGCTACTCCGGGAAGACCTGGGCCAAGGGCGCTCAGTTGACCCTGCCCGCGATCCACGGCCACCGCGACGGCTACAACACCCAGTGCCCCGGTGACGCCTTCTACAACAAGCTCGCCACCGTCCGCACCTGGGCGGGCGGACCGGTCTCGGGCCTCACCCTGAAGTCCGTCACCGGCGGCAGCACCTCCGGCACGACCACCTACACCAAGGCCGCCATCACGGTGAACTGGTCGGCCACCACCCCGGCCGCGCTCATCTCGAAGTACGAACTCCTGGTGAACGGCAAGACCGTGGCCACCACCGCCGGCACCGCCACCTCCGCCAAGGCCACCCTGGCCGCCGGCACCCACCAGGTGGCCGTCCGCGCCGTCCACCAGTCGGGCAGGACGACCACCACGGCGGCCGCGACCGTCGTCGCCGAGACCACCGCCCCCACCTTCACCACCAAGCCGAACCTGGCCCTGCGCACCGGCACGGTCAACACCGCCGCCGTTCCGCTGACGCTGAAGTGGAAGGCCGCCGACGGCGTCGCGCTGAAGGAGGTCCGGCTCACCGCCCCGACCGCCAGGACCTACGGACCCACGACCACCAGCGCCAACCACACCGCCAAGTCCGGCGCCGCCACCACCTGGTCGATGAAGGCCTACGACCGGGCCGGCAACACCACCACCGCCTCGGTCGCCGGCACCCCGGTCATCCTCCAGGAGAGCTCCGCCACCAAGTCCGGGAAGTGGACGACCAAGTCCTCCTCCAGCTACCTCGGCGGCAAGTCGTACACCAGCTTCACCAAGAACGCCTCGCTGAGCTGGACCTTCACCGGCCGCTCCGTGGCCTGGACCGTCTCCCGCGCCACCACCTCCGGCCAGGCCCACGTCTACGTGGACGGCAAGAAGGCCGCCACCGTGGACCTGAAGTCGTCCACCACCAAGTACCGCGACGCGATCTGGACCAAGAACTGGAGCAGCAGCGCCAAGCACACGGTCAAGATCGTCGTCGCCGGCACGAGCGGCCGTCCGGCCATCACCACGGACGGCGTCGTCTACCTCAAGTAGCGTCCCCTCCGCCCTCGGCGGACCACGACGGCCCGGGGCCCGACCGCGCACGCGCGGTCGGGCCCCGGGCCGTCGAGTGGAGTGGTGAGGGCCACCCGTGCCCACTCACACCGTGATGACGCCGATCGAGGGCTGTCCCGGCAGGTCCAGGGCGGCGTGAGAGCGGACAGCGTCCCCCTGTGGCTTTTCGCCCGGCGGACTTGATCCGGGCTTACATCCCGTCGTCACCGTCGACGTACAGGGACAGGCACGAGAGTGCCTCCGGCCTGCACCCTGGCCTTGAGGCGTTTGCTCACCATTCGGATTCCGCCCGCCTCGTCGCCTCGGCGCTGACCGGTCCGAACGCGCGCTCGTCGGCCTCGACAGCTTCGCGCAGCTTGGCCATGGCGAGCCACTGCTCCAGTGCCTCGGAGACGACGGCCGAGAACCCGGACTTCCCGGTCCGGACCTCGACCTCCTTCATCAACGACTGCGGCAGAGAGACGGACCGCTTGCCGGCCCGCTCCGGTGTGGGGGAGGCGGCGTGAGTGCTCATACCCGGAACGTAGCGCCGCTGGTAGGAAAATTCCTCTTGCGAACTCTTGCAGGTGAGGGGAGCGGTGTGTGGTGAGGTGGAGGGGGGTCAGAGCAGGTGGTCTGCTTTGCCTGCCTTGATGTCGCGGATGAGGGTGCGGAGGGCTTCGCGGGTGTCGGTGAGGTAGTGGTCCTCCTGGCCGGCGACGGCGATGTAGGCGTTGCCTCGGGGGTCGGTGCCTATGCGGAAGCAGTTGTTGCCCTCGGCGCAGAAGGGGTCTTCCCAGGTGATGTCGGCCATGAGGTCCTCTCGGAGGTCAGAGCTGTCGGGCGATGGAGTGGATGAGGTCGCGTGAGCCCTGTGGGCTGAGTGTGTGGTCCTGCCACCAGTCCATGTGGATTTGGTACTTGGCGAGTTGGGCCTCGGAGTGAGTGAACTCGCCACCGTGGGCGGAATCCAGCTGAACGGTGTCGAGCCGGGGGACCGGGCCGTGGGCGTAGAGCACGGCGTGCCCGGCGCCGGGGAAGGCGCCGGCTTCGACGGGGAGCACGCGCAGTTCGACGTTGTCGCGCTCGGAGACCTGGCAGAGGTGGTGCAACTGCTCGCGCATGACGCGACGCCCGCCGAACTGCATCCGCAGGGCCCACTCGTGCACATACGCCACGTACTCGACGGGACCGTCGCGGTCCAGAACCTGCTGACGCCGCAGGCGCTGTACGACGCGGAGTTCGACTTCGGAGTCGGGCAGGGGCGGAAGCGCCGCGGCGAAGATGGCACGGGCGTATTCGCCGAGTTGCAGCAGTCCCGGCACGTGTACGGTCTGATAGCTCCGCAGCAGGGTTGCGAACCATTCCAACTCGGCGACGTCCAGCAGTCCTTGAGGGAGACTTCCCCGGTACTGCTGCCACCAGCCACGCTTGCCCACGTCGGCCATGGCGACCAGGGCTTCGACGTACCGCTCGTCCGCACACTCGTAGTTGCTGGCCAGTATGCGGATCCGCTCCGGTGAGATGGCCCGGACGCCCGACTCCATGTTGGACACCTTCGTGCGGTCCAGCCCCAGCAACCCGGCGGCGTACTCCGTGGTCCGCCCGGCAGCGAGGCGCATTCTGCGCAGCTCAGCACCCAGGCGCCTCTGACGTTCCGTCGGCGCGGGCCGTGTCGGCATCAGTGCCCTTTCTCCATGGCTGATGGGGCCAGTCTGCACTGCGTGCGTCGCACGAGTCCAATATGAAGTGGGCAATGTGAAGTAGTAGGTGGCACCTGTGCCCCTTCGAGTCGTACAGTCAGTGATGAGTCGCTTACGTTCCGGTGCCATTGGAAGCGCATCGCGCGAGCCTGCCCGCACGCTCCCTCCCTGGGAGGGGCGGGTCCGCGTCAGGGAGACAGGCCATCACTGGTCGGGGTGCCAGCACGTCATCGAATGTCCGCAGTCAGCAAGGGAGTTGCTCATGCCCGCGTCCGCAGCCGGGACCGTCTTCGCCTGTCCCGTCTTCGCCGAGGAGACGGACTTCGTGCCGTCCTCGCCCGACACGCTCACCTACAGCCTCACGCTGCCCGCCAAGCCGACCAGCTCGCGGATCGCACGGGTCGCGACACGGGCCGCGCTCCAGGGGCACGGACTGGAGGACATGGCGGACGCGGTGGTGCAGGTGGTGGGAGAACTCATTGCTTGCGCTTGCCGGTTCACGCCCGGAGGCGAGATGTACGTGTCGCTGCGGTACCGGGAGGGAGCACTGCGGGTGGTGCTCTACGACGGGCACCGGCGGCACGAGCACCCTCGGCTGGTCGAGGCCTGCGATGCGCGGAGGCGGGTGGCGTTGCGGGTGCTGGGGTGTGTGGTGCGGGAGTGCGACGGGGAGTGGGGGTTCGGGGAGGCGCGGGAGCCCGGGGGCGGGACGCGGATGTGGGCGGTGGTGCCTTGGCGGGGGGCTCGGGGGTATGCGGGGGTGGAGTGAGGACTGGGGAGTTATT